>JAFGRE010000019.1 GCA_016935335.1 Deltaproteobacteria bacterium | reverse complement strand
GACTCGGAGACGCTGAGGGATCGGAAACTACCGGAGGATTAATAGCTGTAACATTGATATAATCAGACCTTATCTTCGTATCCGAGCCGCAAAGATTGGCAGCGGTTAAGGAAACAGTGTAAGTGCCGGCACTATTATAGGTGTGCGATGGATTTTGGCTGCTGCTGGTACCTCCATCCCCAAAGTCCCAAAGCCAGGAGGTAGGGGAGTTAGTGGAATAGTCGACGAAATAGACCGTAAGGGGTGCGGTGCCGGTATCGGGGGACAAAGAGAAACTCGCCTGTGGCAACACTCCCACAATGTGGGCCACCTGCTTGTCGCCAGTGAAGGTAAATTTATCAGATTTTGAGTCATAGCTCACGTCAACCACCATGCCGGTATAAGTTTGGCTGATCAATATATAATAAGTGTTGTCAGCTGACACGAGATTGTCAGCGGGAAGATCATCACCGTAAGTGCCATCGCCATCGGTGTCCTTGTAGCTGTAACTGGCAGGGGTATTTCCATCTAAAATACGAATGCTTATCCAACTGCTATCAAGGACCGTGAGAGAGGCTGACGGGGCCCCCATAACTGAAATGGTTAACTTTCGAGAACCCGAAGAAGCAACAACCCGAAAATATACGCCCCCGTTAGTCGCTGTCGTTCCGGTACCAGAAACCGTTACGTGCCCAAGGGTAATTGTTCCTCCACCCGGAGGACTGATGTTTCCAAATGGGGATGAGGGGCCGCCATTTACAACCTCAAAGTTGTTCCTCTGGGTAATAGTGACTCCATAAGGCAAGTAAACCGTTAAGTAATCCCCTACAACAAGCTGGCTGCCTTGATCGAACCTGAAACGAAATGCTCCTGACTTTTCCCCGGAAACTCCCTTGCAGCACGGTTCACTCGTGCTATATACAGTGATCTGATTGATGGCAAATCCGTTTGAGCCTATGCTGAGAAAGCACAAAACTCCCGCAACAAAAGAGACCAAACGCCTCCACCAGGGAAAAAGACTAATCCTTGGTAATCTTTCTCCGTTTAGACCCCTTGTTTCCATCACTTACCTCCTTTTCCATCTTCTCGCTATTTCTGTGAAGACAGCGGATAAAAACATCCCCCAACGCCTCATAAGGTTAGTCCGGCCTCATCGGTTCCTGGTAGCCACACGCGCGCCCAAACGGGGAACACTTATCCTGCACGTCTGCTTTCACACACAGGCAAGCACCCTTGCCATGTAATTCGTGGAAGTGACTTTTGAGAAATATGGCTATGCCGACGGCGTTTCTGAAACTAAAAAACCGAACCACCTTGAGCAGTTCGGTCCCTCTTCTTATATAAAAAACCACTGGATTTCCTCCTCCGTTCAGGATTCAAGAAATCGCGGGCATAATTTTACCCGTGAGGATTCTAAGATTTCTCCTATAATTTAAAGCCCTCCTGCACAGAGAAGTCAAGACAAAACGATTAGCCAGACACTCGTTACAGGGAAAAGCGGGTGACATCATCAAAGAGATGCTTATGGTCACTTCATTCCTTCCTGTCCTTTATCCAAAGGCGTTCAGTACCTTCAATCTCGTTCAATACCCCCCACGCTTCCGTAGACACCCTGATTTCGGCGGTGATCATTGCGCCGAGAAGAACAAAAGGACGTTTTAGAACGCCCGTGCGCGAAAAGCAAACGCGCTTGATTAATCTCCAGCCGTTCCGGATTTGCCGAAACAGCGGCAACAATTCTCCGCGCCAATGTCGGAATTTCCAGGGCCCCATTTCTTAACACCTGACGTTTTTCCACCGCCCACATCGATCAAACAATTTTCCACCAGGGCATGAACTAAATACAAGCCGACGGGTCTAAAGAAGAATTATCGGTCCGCAATTGCGCGAGAAGGACCGGGTGCACAATTTTCCTCCTCCCCTTTCTTGTAGCTGCCCGGTCCTTCCGCTCTAACTCTTCCCGGTTCCTTTTGCTTTTGTCCTCCCTGACAGAAATAATTTTCTCCTCCTGCCGCACAAGCCCACCTTTTTCTTTTTCAGTCCGTCTTTTTTTTCTATACCATGAACCAAAGCGCAACAGAGTCTGTCTATAATAATGAAAAGACACTCCTCTCCTCCTTTTCAGTGAGCCAAGCTATGATGCTTGGCTCACTGTGTTTTGTCTTTTGTCTGTATTTCAATCGTCCGCCGACGTACCACTACTAACCCCGAAAGGCCTCGCATCGTTTTATCTTCGGCCCCTGCCTTCAAGTTCCACCGGGACGGTTCTTACTGTTTTTGCTTTTGTTAAACCGGCTTGTGGCCCGGCATGCATGAGTTCACAGTAAGATGTTTTAAATGTTATCAACTGCCGTTAACAGAGAAAGCGGATGGATATTGGAGGGATGACGTGGGAATTAAGGTATCTTATGAAAAGGATTAATTAAAGACTTATGATAAAAGTGATGAACTTTTGAGGCACCTTTCAGTCTGTATTATTATGTTTCATATATACTCCTTCTTAAAGCCCGGTCGCAGGACCGGGTTTTTCTTTTTGTGGGCGTGGCACTTCCCTCACAAGGCATCCAAAATCTTTTTCCCAAGGCGACGATAGCGCATATGTCGCTGATAGCGTCTGTTCAGTTTTTGAATCACCGACCTGAAATTCGGCGGATGCCGGTAGTAGGCCAAGAGAAAACGAAGTGCGTCGGTCCGGGTTATGGGCACTCCCTCCTTTCTAAATTTCTCAACAGAACGGTTCAGTCGCATGAGATTGCCGATCCGTTCACGGTTGGTTGCGGAGGGCTTTATCCTGGATTTGTCAAAATCAATGATATATCCTTGCGGCGGATCGGGAGCATTGTTTTGTAGAATAATGTTTTTCAGGTTTAAATCAGCATGCACGATTCCCGCATCATGCATCGTCCTAATGAGGTGCCCCACGATGCTGATCACCTCGCGTTTTTCTCTGATCCGATCCCTCGTCAAAGGTCGCTGGAGATCCCGCGCATAGGAGACAATATCTTGTCCCCGCGGAATCTCCAGAGAAACAAGGTGCCCGCGATGAAACATTCCCCATACCCGGTGATGGCAGGCAGCGATAATTTCAGCCGTCGGGACCCCCTTCTGCAGCGCCTGAGATGCGATCTCCAGTTCCCGAAGCGGGCGGGATCTCCCCCAGTAAAGGTCTGCGGTCACTTTTTGCATTTTCCCGCCGCGGCGGTACTTTCTGATTACGAGGCGCCCCGTGCCCTCGCCGGGGAGAGGGATGGTGATCACTGTTCCCCGTCCTCTATAACTATCGATCATTTCAGGGGACCAGCTGAAAAAATGCTTCGGATCGGTTATCCCCATCTGAATAAGCATATTTCGGTAGGAATTCTTGAAGACGACGGTCGTCTTCCCTTCTGTGACCCAACCATATGAAGGGGGAATAAGCTTTTTGCTAATCATGTACCGGCGGACCGCATTGATAGTGATCGTTTTCGGCCCTACTCAATCATAATCTCGGCTGTTTTACAAGAATTTTTAAGGTGTTGAGAGAACCATCCTATTGACAAAGGAGGATACTCAGGTAGAATAACGCCATGAAAACCATCGGCAAACGGATACTCATCGTGCGATTGGGCGCCATCGGGGACGTTATTCGCACCTTACCAGCCCTGAGGGCACTCAGGAGCAATCTGCCTGAGGCGTATTTAGCGTGGGCAGTGGAAGACAGGGCTGCTTCATTATTGACGAACCACCCAGACCTCGATAAAGTTTTTATCATCCCCCGGAAAAATTGGCAAGATCGTCTCTTCAGCGTTGAAACCCTGAAGGAGGTGGTACGGTTTATCCAGGCTCTCCGACAGGAGCGGTTCGAGATGGTTCTTGATTTCCATGGTCTTTTCAAGAGCGGCCTCATCACCTATCTGAGCGGTGCTGAAATGCGACTTGGCTATAGTCGACGCTTCTGCAAAGAAGGAAATTTCCTGTTTACCACCCATCGTATCTCGCTCCCGGTTGAAAAAATAAACCGCGTGGAAAAAAATTTGTTTCTGGTGAAAGAACTGGGGTTAGACGTGACCGAGCATACTCCCCTTATCCCTATTACCGAAGAAGACCGCGCCTTTGCCGACGCTCTCTTCCTTAGCCGGAGGGCGTCTGCCTCGCACCCTTTCATTATCATGCATCCCGGCAGCAGCCACACCACACCGTACAAAAGATGGGCTCCCCAAAGATTCGCTCAAACGGCCGATATCCTGATTCAACGATATCACGCAACCATCTTTTTTACTGCCGGCAAGGACGAATGGCATCTGGTACGCACGGTCACCGATGCCATGAAGGAATCTTCCTATGAGTTGTGTCGAACCGAAACCTTACTGCAACTCGCGGAAATAATCAGACGGTGTGATCTTTACATCGGCAATGATACCGCTCCCATGCATATGGCCGCCTTTTTGGGCACTCCGGTCATCGCCCTTTTCGGGCCCACCGATCCCGTCGAAAATGCTCCTTACGGCAACAATCACGTTGTTATGCTCAGAAAAGAGGTATCCTGCAACCCCTGCCGTAAGCGCGATTGCCAAAAAGGCATCTGTATGGATGCCATTGAAGTGGAAGCGGTTGTGAAATCGGCGGATCATCTTTTTCGCACAAAAGGATACCACCGGTTTCCGGAATCAATAAATGATCTTAGGACCGCTGAAAGGTAAGGGTATCCCACGGAGGACCCACGCTTCACACTCTTTGTATTGCGTTTCATGACCAAAAAAATGACGCTGCTCAACCTCGATAATATCGTGTGCCTCCTGATCGCGAATCCCGCCGCCTCCCTCATCGCTTGGCAACTCAAGGGAACCACTCCCAATGAATGAATGGATCAAAAAATCATGGAATGGCATGGAGTGGCTGGTCAGGATGGGGTATGAAACGATCATCCCCGAGAAGATCTGGGACACCATTACCCAACCGGAACTAACCCCTGAGTGCCAGATTCTAAAAAAAAATCTCCTCAGGACTTCCATCCTCATGCCCCTTTCCGAGGCCCCAGGAGCCGCCGTCTTTGTGAAACGAAACCATCCGAGACACTGGAAAGACGATCTGCAAAGTCTCTTTCTCCCCTCCAGAGCCCTGTCTGAATGGAAGTCACTGCGTCACTTTGAACGGCTCCAAATCCCCGCCCCCCATCCTCTCGCCTTTGGAGAAAAAAGAGAACGCGGTATTTTGAAAGACAGTTGCCTGGTTATCGAAGCCATTGGTTCAGCCCGTTCCCTTAACAGCTATTGTGGCCTCCTTACCAACAAGGCCCGAAAGAGTGCGGCAAAAAACTTGCAAGACCTTATCTCTCCTCTGGCCCGGGCAATCGCCCGTCTCCATGCGAGCGGCGTCTACTACCGCGATCTTCACGGCGGCAATATTCTCTGCCGCGAAGATTCGACCGGGAAAGTGGAGATAGTTTTTGTGGATACCGACAAAGTGCGATTTCTTGCGAAACCGACCCAAAGAACACAAGTTCGCGATCTGGCGATGCTTTACAATTCCCTCTTCACACAGGATGACTCGGGGTGGTCTCAATTCTTGACTATCTATCGCGAGGGGGAAAAAATATCCTCTCTGCTTACCGATGACTTCTCGACAAAGATTGAAACCGTCGCCCGAACATTCCGAGAGCGGCATGTTCGAAGCCGGACAAAACGATGCCTGAAAAGGACGACCGCTTTTAACATCGGCAGGGAAAAGAAAAGAATCCTCTACTTTCGCCGGGAAGTATCCGCGGAAGACCTTCACGCTGCCGTTGACACTGTGCACCGGACATGTCCCGATGGTAAGAGGAAGCGTTTCCGTTTGGTCATCCCCTTTCGTGCGCCCTACTCTTCCGTGGAGGTTAACCAGTATGGCTATTCCATGACGGACCGTTTAAAATCTCTCATCTTCTTTTCGCCCGCGAAAGCACACTGGGTTCATGCCAACGGCCTCCTGGCCAGAGATGTCCCTACTCCCTTACCGATAGCGCTGGTGGAAGAAAAGGGTGCCTTCGGGGTGAAAGCCGGCATGGTCTTTACGGAGAACCCGGCTTCTTGCTGCCGATTGGGTGACTACATCCGTAACACCTTTTTCAACGCTGGCCCCGACATTTTGTTTGTCGGCAAGATTCGGTTTGTCCGGGAGTTCGCGGAAAGCATCGCCACCCTGTACCAAAACAAAATTTGTTTCGGAAATCTGACCGCAGAACACATCCTCGTAAATGAGGCGCGACAAAGCCTGCCGACCTTCTGTTATAGGGATTTGGAAGAGATAGACTTTAATCGTTCCATTGTTTCGCGGAAGATGATAAAAAATTTGACCGACCTTAACGAGTCCCTTCCTTTTGATGTAAGCCGGAGAGAACGATTACGCTTTCTGTTTTATTTCGTTCGCTCGTGGCCGCGAGAAACCCGGAGAGCCTTTGTCAAACAGACACTCAAAAGAATACAATAAACAACCGGTTAGAGAACGGTTCCGATTCACATTGACACCGGGAAAGAGCCCGGTGCATGAGGCCGATCAATGATGATACCCCACCGTCATTTGTTTCGAAATGCCCTCGCATTTCGGTGAGAAATTGAGTGAGAGTCTTGCAGCTTTTCAATAATTGGAAGTGGACGGGCCCGGCTGAGTACGCCTTCAACCTTGCGGTGATGCTCAAAAAGCAGGGTATTGAGACGGTTATTGCCTGCGGTCGGCCTCCCGAGGATGCGACAGCATCCTTCTTCACGATTGCGCAGGAGCGGGGGCTTGTGCCGGTTGCTGATTTTTTTCTTGATAAGCATCTTAACGTACGGAAAAATCTCCGTGATTACCGGAGACTGAGAGCCTTTATGTCGAAAACGAATTTTTCCGTTATCCATTCTCACCTGACCAACGGACACTTGCTGGGATCGGCGGCGGCCAGGGCGGTGACGCCCACCCCGGTCATGGTAAGAACCTGTTATGAGAACAACGGAGGAAGTTGGAGAGATACCCTCCTCTACCGACACGCAACCGACGGCGTCATTGCGGTAGCAAACAGCACCAGGCAGGCGGTCGTTCGCAAATCCCGCCTCGATCCTTCATTGGTTCCCTGTATCCCGGCCGCGATAGACATTGACCGGTTCAATCCCCGGAAAGGGCTGAGCCATAACCGGGCCGTATGGAATATTCCTGCCGAGGCGACGGTTGTCGGTATTGTGGCTCGTGTTCAGAGTCACCGACGATTCCACATCTTTCTTCAAGGAATTGCTGAAGCAGTAAAAAAAATTCCCTGCCTCAAGGTCATGGTGATCGGACGGGGAACCCGGATTAAGGAGTTGGCGATTGAGCCTGCCAAGAGCATGGGCCTTTACGATCATTTTATTTTTACCGGTTACCGAAAAGACGATTATGTGGAAACGCTTAACTGTATAGATATGAAAGTTTTTTTGGTTCCCGGCTCTGATGAATCATGCCGGGCGGTGCGCGAAGCCATGGCCGTGGGAAAACCGGTCATCGTCGCCCGCAGAGGAATGTTGCCCGAAATAGTCGATCACGCGTCAAACGGTCTCGTCATTGATGATACGCCGGAAAACCTCGCCCAGGCTATTGTTCGGCTGGTAGAGGATAAAAACTTCCGGGAAAGACTGGGGCGCAATGCTTTCCATAAGGCCCAAACCGAATTTTCTCTGCAAAATCAAGTTGATAGAGTCATTGAGTTTTATGAGAAGCTTTGCCGCGAAAAGAGGGCGTAGCTTCGTTCAACAACCAACCGATTACCCTTGGCGGAGGAAGGATAAGCATCGTTGAAACTTCCGGAACACTTTCTCTCGGAACAATCGGACGGAGTGACAATAACCCGCCGCACTACCGTTTCTCTCTCAGCGGTGCGTGCCGTCATCCACCAACATCGGGAGAGAACCCGTGACCGGAACCAATCGATCATAAAAAACGGCCCCAAATCAACCGTGTATCTCTTGCCGGTGGTCTTTGAGGGAAAAGAACGAACCCTCTGTCTGAAAACATACCTCGTCAAAGGATGGCTCAACTCCCTGAAACAGATTTGCAGACCCTCCCGCGCCATGGGTTCGTTGAGGGCAGCGGAAACACTACGGCGTGAGGGGATCAAAACCGCCGCACCGCTCGCCGTGGTCGATAAAAAGCGGGGATTCTTGCCAATGGAAGCGATGCTGGTTATGGAAAATATCTCTGAGTTTCCGGGACTTCCCGAATATATTGAAGAACATTTTCCGCCGTCCCCGTCAAAAAAACAAATAGAGGACAAAAGAACCTTTATCAAACTCTTTGCGTTTTTTCTCAAAAACCTGCATGACAAGGGAATCTATCAGAATGATTTTAAAACCACCAATATTTTCGTGGAAGAACCGGTCTTGGCAAAAGAATCCTTTTGGCTGATAGATCTGGATCAGGTCTTTTTTTCGAAAAAAGTATCCTGGCGGCGAAAAATTAAAAACCTCTGTCAGATAAACACCTCCATCCCCTGGCAGATAACGCTCACCGATCGATTGCGATTCTTCCACTGGTATACCGGAAAATCGCGTTTGGAAAAGGCCGATAAAAAAACGCTCAAAGAGAGCATTCGGTTAAGCTGGAAACGAAATCCTCGCTGGCATCCCCGATTCAAGATGGATGCGAAGACGATCCGTAACTGGCAATAGCTCCTCTCGCCTCCCGTTCCGGATTATCCGGCAAGGAACGGTTAAGGAGGGACACCCGGCCATGCACCACGGTACGAAGCGATGTTCGAAAGAGTAAAATCAACGGTTAAGGCCATCACGGCAAAAGCAGCGACACGTGATCCTTTCGAGATACAGAGACTCCTTTTTCAGGACCGTGATCAACCCATTATCTTTGATGTGGGAGCGTATATCGGAGAAATCACCCGGACCTACCGATCCGTTCTCCCCCGGGCAATAATTTACAGCTTTGAGCCCTCCCCGGATTCCTTCAACCAACTCCGTCGATTATCGCATGAACCGGGGATCAAGACGTATCAACTAGCCGTTTCCGACGAGGTGGGAAAAACCACATTTCACGTGAATGCAGATCCTTCCTGCAATTCATTCTTTCCCCGTCCGAAAAACGGGCGATATTATGCCCCGCAAGCACAAATGGTTGATTCCCTGGCGGTTGAAACCACTTCCATCGACCACTTTTGCTCTACCGAAGGCATCCGGAGAATTGAGATTTTAAAGCTGGATGTGGAAGGGGCTGAGCTGAACGTTCTTCGCGGGGCGGATCATACACTTTCTCAAGAGGCTATCGATCTCATCTATACTGAAGCCTTGTTTGTTTCGCTCTATGACGGAGGATGTCTGTTTTACGAATTGAGCGGCCTTCTCGGAGGGTACGGCTATACGCTTTTAAATCTTTACAATTTAAAAAGCGCGAAAAACGGTCAATTGCGGTGGGGCAATGCCATTTTTTTAAGTCCTCGGATGAGGGCATCATTTGAAAGGACATCTCTTCCGTAAAGACCGGCTTACGCCTGCCGGGAGAATCCATCGCCTCGGAGATGCACCCGCGCCGTCCTTTCTTTCCGCCTGTCGGCCGGGACGATGTCCACAGAAGCCGTTATCGTCCCGCCAGGCTGACAATCCAGAACAGCAAAGATTTCACCGTGGGTCGTCTTCGGAAAGCCCGGAAAAAATAGTCAGCCGCTTCTTGGTAATTTCCCTCTTTAAACGCGCACCGTCCCACACGGTGCTCTTCCCGGCTTAACCGTTTCATGGCCACCGACCGCGGAATAACATTCCGCCCTCCCTTCTCATAATAAAATGTTTGGAGGACCTCCAATTCGACAACCTGATTTGCAAACGAGGGGGAGGAAAGGTTTTTCGAGTGGCGGCGACGTTTGAAAGTAGGATCGGAAAGCGCGACAAACGGGTACTGCAGCGAAAGCCGAAGCCAGAGATCGTAATCGGAACAGACTCTCAAGGTAGTATCAAAAGCCGCCTTTCCTTTAACGATCCGTGCCGGAAGAAGAGTTCCACAGGAATGGATAAAAATGTCCTGAAAGAGAAAAGTAGTCACATAACCGCTGTGCAGTTTGCGTTTACTGCGTCTCGTCACCTCGCCCCTTTCATTGATGGCAAGATAAGTCCCGTACACTATGACATCGTGGTTTTGATGAGTCCCAGTCTCCACCATCTGTTCAAGCGCACCAGGCAGCAAAAGATCGTCGGAGTCGATGAAGGCAATATAGTCGCCCCGGGCATGTTCAATCAGCCGGTTGCGTGCCGCCGCATCTCCCGCATTATGCTGCCAAGCATACCGAATCGGGATTTCGAGATCCCGTAGCATCTCCTCGGTTCCGTCAGTTGAACCGTCATCAACGACAACAATCTCAAAGTCTTGGTATGATTGGCTAACAACGCTCTCCAGCGTCTCCCGCAAGTACTCTTTTCGGTTAAAGGTGGGAATGCAAACGCTCACTCGTGGATGCGACATAATCCGCTCATTCCTCTGTGTATCTCGGTTTTTCGCATGATTCGATCGAAATTTCAGCGCGTTGGGGCGTGAGGGCCCCGGGAAAGGCCCAAATTTCCAGGCAGATATAACCTTAACAACGTGATCGCTAAAGATCAAGCTTATCCGGATCGCCTCACTCCTCCGCACCCCTGGGAACAGAAAAAAAAAGTTTGCTTAAACAGATTTTTTTTGCTATTTTTGGGGCTTTTCAATCATTTTAAAAGTCTGTATGCTTCATCCAAAGGAGATTCGTATGAGTATCGAAACCATTCTTGACAAAATCAAGAGCACCCCGGTTCCCACGGTCAAAAAAGTCGCCATCGCCTATTCAGGCGGACTTGATTCATCCCTCGGCGTCGCCCTCCTCCGAGAAGTTTACAAAGCCGAAGAGATTGTGGCGATTTCCATAGATATCGGCCAGGGTGACGAGGAAATTGATGAAAGCAAGAGGAAAGCCGCGGTACTGAATTTTGAGACCGTCATGGTGGACATGAAGGATGAATTCACCGAGGTTTGGCTTGCTCGGGCCATTCGGGCAAATTCGGATTATTTGGGGTATCCGGTATCCACGTCCATGACCCGACAGATTATCGCCCGTAAGGTAGCGGAACTGGCGGTATCTTATGGATGTGACGCTATTTTGGAAGGATCGACCGGGAAAGGCAATGACCAGTATCGCATGCACAACGTCTTTAAGACATTCGCTCCCAAGTTGAAAATTCTCGTGCCGGTCCGCGATTTCGACCTCACCCGCGGCGAAGAAGAAGAACTCTGCCGCCACTGGGGGGTTCCGGTTACCGAAACCATTGCGGGCGGCGACGATAAAACCATGTGGTGCCGGTCTATCGCCAGCGGGGCGGTCGATCTCAATCAGGAACTTCCCGACCACATCTGGATGTGGTATCAACCACCGGAGAAGGCTCCCGACCAGCCGGAGATTGTTGAAATCGAATTCAAGGAGGGAATCCCTGTTTCCCTGAATCAACGCCCGGTATCGTTGGCACAGATTGTCCCGGAACTAAACACGATCGGCGGACGTCACGCCATCGGGAAAATCGACATGTTCGAGGATGGAATCATGGATCTCAAGAGCCGCGAAATTTACGAGGCTCCTGCCGCCGCCATCATCCTGAAACTGCATCGCGACCTGGAACAGTTTTGCCTCACCAAAGACGAAATTCAGTTCAAGAAAATCGTCGAACCCAAGTGGGCTTACCTGATTTATCACGGAATGGCCTATCATCCTTTGAGATCTGCGCTGGATGCGTTCATAACCGAAACCCAGAAGGTCGTCAACGGAACCTACCGGCTAAAACTGTACAAGGGCAATATCGACATTATCTCTCGACAGTCCGATACCGGCCTCTTCTCTCAGGAGATACGCTCCATCAAGGGGAAGAGTTTCGATCAAAGGATGTGTGCTGATGCCGCTCAAGTCAGAGGGATTCCCTTTGAAATTCTGGCAAAGCGGGGTTATATACCCTCATAAAAACAGAGTGGCTCACGGCATCACGTATCGAAACCGAAAGAGAACCACCCCGTCGCAGCCGGCCGGGCGAGGCGAAGAGGCGCTTGCACCTGCAGCCACGATACGCCGACAAAGGGGCCACCGGTCAATTCGTGCGGTGACGAAACCATACCTCGTGGAGAATTCCGATGAAAATCGAACGCTTATGGGGCTCCCGACTCAAAGAAAGTCCTGATGAAGCCTTTATAGAATTCATTTCCGGAAGAGACGTTCGAGAACGTCCACCCTGCGATGCAGTGCTTGTTCCCTATGACATCTGGGGAAGCCGGGCCCACGCCGTCATGCTCTGGAAACAGGGGATTGTCCCGACGGAGGATGCTCAAAAGATTATCAGCGGTCTTCATGACGTCACCAGCCTCTATCAGCAGGGCGCCTTCCCCTTAGACCCGGCAAAAGAAGATGTGCACACCAACATCGAGAGTTTCCTCATCGAAAAATACGGGTTGGGTGTGGGAGGAAAGCTTCATACCGCCCGAAGCCGTAATGACCAGGTGACACTGGATATGACTCTCTTTCTGCGGGATAGGAATCTCGACTTCTGTCGGCACCTCATCGCACTGGAAACATCTCTCCTGGCCGGCGCCACGGCATACGCAGCAGTCCTTATTCCCGGCTATACTCATCACCAACATGCAATGGTGACAACCTTTGGACACATTCTGCTCTCCTATGCAGAGTCATTCTACCGTGACCTCCTCCGGTTTCGCCAATGGCACAGCCTCTTTAACGCCAACCCCTTGGGAGGGGCGGCTTCCTATGGGACCAGCCTTCCCATAGACCGGGAATTGACCTCGCTTCTTTTAGGGTTTGAAAAACCATCTGTAAGTTCCCTCGATCTTATCACCAACCGGTGGGAAGCGGAAGCTGAGTTAAGCCATGCCATATCGATTATGATGAACCACTTGAGCGGCCTGGCCCAGACCCTTATCCTCTTTACCACCACTGAATTCGGTTTCGTCACTCTCAGCGACAAGTATTGCGGCGGCAGTTCCATCATGCCCCAAAAGAGGAATCCCAGCGGTCTGGAAGTCATCAAAGCAAAAACAGCCGTAGCTCACGGCGTCCAAAGCAGTCTCTATGCATTGGGAAAGAGCCTCTTCGTCGGCTATAACCGGGATTCGCAGTGGACAAAGTACCTCATCATGGATCTCATTCATGAATGCGAAGAAGCTCCTCATATTATGGCGGCGATTCTGGATACGTTGTCGATAGATCGGGAAAGGGCCCATGATCTCTGCCGAACCGGGTTTATCACCGCTACCGACCTGATGGAGGCCATTGTCAATGACTATTCGCTGCCCTTGCGGCAAGCAAAAATGCTGATCGAACGGGCGGTGAAATACTCCGAACAGAAAAACACCGACACGATCACCTGGGAGGGATTAAAGCAGGCACTGGAGGAAATGGGACTCGCCCTGGCGCTCACTGCCGACAGCGTAATCAACCACCAAGATCCCGCCACGGTGGTAAGCCGGCGGAAAGCCATCGGAGGGCCGACCTCGGATGTGCTGCTGAAAGCGGTCGACGCCGTGACCGCTCGCGTCCGGGAACAAAGCGAATGGCTCCAAGACAAAACCGCCCGTCTTGATTCGGCCCAAGCCAGACTTGATGACCTTGAAAAAGACCTCCTCAGCCACAAAGCCTGACGCGCTCCCGCGTACCTGTGCCCTGGGAATTCTCAATGAAATAGACAAAACGGGGATGCACGCAGATAAAGCGGTAGCGAAAGGTTTCTCTGCTCCCCGCAACCTTTCGTCTCGGGAAAAAGCGTTCGTAACCGAATTAGTTTACGGAGTGTTGCGCCGGAGAGAGACCCTTGATTGGGTAATCGGCCGATTCTCCGCTCATCCGCACCGACGACTGAGTCGAGTCATCCGCAATCTCCTTCGCATCGGCATCTATCAAATTCTCTATCTTACCGCTGTTCCGGCTCCCGTCTCCGTATCGGCCACTGTTGCCATGGCCAAAGAGCACCTCGGTTCCCGCATGGGATCCGTGGTAAATGGCCTGCTTCGAGCTGTTGAACGCAACCGGACCACGATACCGTTCCCTTCTCTCAACGAAGACCCGATAACGGCAATTGCCGTTCGTTATTCTCATCCGGTCTGGATGGTTAAAAAATGGCTCCCGGTTTTGGGAGAAAAAGAGACGATTTCCCTGTGCGAAGCAAACAACACGGTTCCTCCCTTCACCATCCGAACCAACACGCTCAGAATCACCAGGGACGAACTCACCGGACATCTGCGGAGCGAGGGGATATCGTGCGAGGTTACGCGCCACTCTCCCGACGGCATCATGCTTCGTCATCCTGCTGATATTACCCGTCTCTCATCATTTCAGAAGGGATGGTTCGTGGTGCAGGATGAAGCGGCGCAACTTATTGTTTATCTCGTCAACCCGGCGGCAGGAGAGCGGGTGCTAGACCTCTGTGCTGCGCCGGGGGGGAAAACAACCCACCTGGCTCAATTAACCGGGGACCGGGGAGGAATTCTTGCCGTGGATGTGCGAAGAGACAAGACCGCCTTGCTCCAGGAGAATACCCGGCGATTGGGAATCGAGAGTGTATGTCCGGTGATAGCGGATGCCGCCACCCCCCTTCCGGTTACGCACGGCACCTCGTTTGACAAGGTTCTCGTGGATGCCCCGTGCTCGGGGCTCGGCATTCTCCGCCGGCACCCGGAAGGAAAATGGTTTAAATCTCCGGCATTGCTCTCACACCTCCCCAATACCCAACGGGCGATCCTCCGCAATGCGTCGCGATATGTGAAGCCGGGAGGAGTCATCGTCTACAGTACCTGCACCATGGATCAGCAAGAGAACGAGACTATTGTCGAGGAATTTCTCTCACTGGCCGGAGGCGAATTTCAGGTTGACAGATCGCTTCCCGCCATGCCGTTTCCAGAGAAGCGTTTCTTTGACGACCAGGGCTATTTTCATACCTCCCCGCTACGGGATGCCATGGATGGCTTTTTCGCGGTTCGTCTTCGGAGAGTGGGTCCGTGAGGCACGACAGTCGATGCACGGAAGAGGCGTCGGGGAGAAAAGAAAAATCTTTACGGTTGGTCCGAAGACTCTGGTCCCGGAGACCCCTCCGCGTTAAAAATCCGTCGGTAGCTGGCAACCGCCTCGTTATGTTCAGCCAATGTAGTGGAAAAATAGTGGGTCCCGTTATTTTTTGAAACAAAATAGAGATAATCAACGGGATCAGGATAAAGGACCGCTTGAATCGAGGCCAACCCGGGATTGGCAATCGGCGTGGGGGGGAGCCCCGTGATAAGGTAGGTATTGTAAGGAGTATACGTTCGCAAGTCTTTCTTGGTTAACCGTCCGGAAAAAGTCTCTAAACCATAAATAACCGTCGGGTCGCATTGAAGGCGCATGTTCGTCTTTAACCGGTTGTGGAACACCGCTGATATCAACGGCCGCTCGTAGGCCGCTGCGGTCTCCTTTTCGATCATGGAGGCCATGGTGATGACTTCGTTACGCGTTAGGTTTAATTCCTTTTCTCGTTTCCTCAGCTGCTCATCATACACTGCGTTGAAACGGCGCACCATCCGGCGGATGATATTCTTCTCTCCGATGCCGCGGATGAATTTATAGGTATCCGGAAAAAGATATCCTTCCAAGGTATCCCCTTGCATGTCCAACGCGGCGATAAAACTCGGATCAGTAGCCGTCTGATAAAATTTGGCCGCGTCCGCCAGTCCGATTCTTTCGAACAAAGCGGCTGTTTGGGCGATATCAAGCCCTTCAGGGATTGTGATGCTATACTTGATTTGTTCCCCTCGAATCAGCTTGTTCAGAACTTGATTCGGAAACATCCGGGTCGACAACTGGTATTCACCGGACTTGATGGCGGTCTCCAGGCCGCGCCATCGCGCCAACAGACCAAAGACTATCGGCTCGCGAATAATGCCGTTGTCTTTCAGAAGCCGGATAACACTTGTCAGGGTCGCCCCGGAAGGGAGAGTAACCACCTCATAAATCTCTTCATCATAAGACGGAGGAACGGACAGTGACAAGAACAGACCCACCGCCGATGGAATGCTTACTGCAAGAACCGCAAAAATAGCACAGGTAAGAAACTTTCTCATGAAGGCGTGCTCTTTCTCTTAGAGACAGCGGTTACGCTGATTCGTTCACCGCTTTCTGTTCTTCGATGGAAGTAATCAGGGAAGCCGAGAGGATAGGCCCCGAAGAGAACCCTCCTGCCTTCAGGCAAAAAACAGGTCAGGACCGACGCCGCACCGCGTAATCGGCAACAGTCAGCAATGCCTCTTTCCACGGCGAGTCAGGGATCGCTCTCAAGCATGCTTTCGCCTCACGGGCATAGTATCGTGCTTTTTCGCCCGCATACTCCAACCCCTGATACTTTGTAATCAAAGCCACGACCCTGGCGACCTCTTTCTCAGTGAGTGAGTCGTCCTCGATAGCCGCCACAAGACTATCACGGTCTTCGGGGCTGCTGCTGCGGAGCGCGTAAATGAGGGGGAGCGTTATCTTCCCATCCCTGAGATCCTTTCCAATGGTCTTCCCGAACTCCTCCTCCGTCGAGACATAATCCAAAGTGTCATCCATGTATTGATACGCTATGCCCACATTATATCCGTAGTTCCGCATCGCCTCCTCCTTCCCTCCGTCCGCTCCTCCCAAAATGGCGCCGATGTGGCTTGCGGCTTCTATTAAGCTCGCCGTCTTATAATTGACGATTGACAAATACTCCTCTTCCGTGCATTCGGCATCCATCTCCTTTACCAAATCCAGAATTTCTCCCTGGGCCAGTTTTGAGGAAGCCTCCGTCAGTATGGTAAGGACGCGCCAATTGTCAGCGCGAGCAATAAGGGAAAATGCCTGAGAAAAAAAGAAGTCGCCCACCAAAATACTCGCCTGATTTCCCCAGATGGTATGAGCGGACGAATTACCCCGCCTGATGGCCGCGTTATCCACCACGTCGTCGTGAAGCAGAGTGGCGGTGTGTATAAACTCCAAGACACAGGAAAGGCTGATATGAACCTTACCCTTGTATCCGCAAGCTCTCGCCGACAAAATAAGAATTAAGGGACGAAACCGTTTCCCTCCGCTGGCGAGAATGTGACTTCCTATTGTTGGAATAAGCTCGACGGAAGATTCAATGTTCTTCTTCAGCTCGTGCTCCACTGCCTGCAGATCTTCAGCCGCTAATTCATATGCCGCTTCAATGTTCGTCATACCACATCCAGTGCTTTCACACCGCCCTCGCCATAACAAATCCGTCGATACGGGAAGCTCCGGCTTGCTTTAAGGTGCGGGCGCATTCGTTCATGGTCGCTCCCGTCGTGTAAACGTCATCTACCAGGAGAATCGTCTTATTGCGAACCGCTGCAGGATCGCTTGCCTTAAATGCACGGCGCACATTCTTTTTTCGAGCGTCCCCGCGCAGTTGTACCTGGGGTGGCGTATAAACTGTCCGCTGCAGGACCGCCCTCGCCAACGGCACCTTATACTTCTTTCTAAGAAGATCCGCCAACACCACCGCTTGATTAAACCCTCTCTCCCGCAGACGTTTCTTGTGAAGAGGAACAGGAACAAGCAAATCATACCGACAAAAATCAAGGTCATCACTGCGGCAGTTATCAAGCAGAAACCCGAAGACGGTTTTTGCTGCGAACTGCTGTCGATATTTGAAACCATGAATGAGCGTTTCCAGCGCCCCTTCATACTTCCCCAAGGCGCGAATAGCGGTCATATATGATCTTCGCTCCAGGCACTCCCCGCACAGATGATCTCTCTCCGTTTCCGTCACAAACGGCCTGCCACAATGGGTGCAATAAGGGTGCGTAATGATTGCGACAGAGGCGAGACACTGCTCGCACATCAAACAGTTTCGCGTAAGTGTCTCTCGCGACCCGCACACCAGACAGACGGGCGGGAACAGAAAGTCCACGGCTTGCGAAAGAATTTCACTCAAGCTCACGCGAGTTTAAATAGTCACTTAAGGTTTGTTCGTCAACGATGGTGATACGAGGAGCTTCAGTCCACAGTCGTTCCAGATCATAGAACTCCCGCGCCGGCTTATGGAAAACGTGAATGACAATGTCATCGTAGTCCATCAGAATCCACTCATCCGCAGTGTATCCTTCTATGCCGATTGGCGAATATCCGGCCTCGTCCATTTTTTCCTTGATATGG
>JAFGRE010000135.1 GCA_016935335.1 Deltaproteobacteria bacterium | reverse complement strand
ACGGTACCCCTCTCCCCCTGGTGAAGTCTGCTTCTGAAGAAGCAGGAAGATGAAAATTCAATTTACTTTACTATAGAATCCCTTAGTCATCAATTATTTTTGCAAAAAAAATAGTTTTGCTATATAGTGTTGCCTTCTTTGACATTTCTCACAATCTGTTGCTATCCTCTTCTTTCTGACTGTGAAGAAATCAGCCTTACATTACCAAAAGAGGCGCAAACGCTAACCAGACGACCAAGGAGATTACAATGAAAAAGGAAGTACAGACGATTCTGGACCAGATCCGGCCTTCCCTCCAGGCTGACGGTGGGGATGCTGAGTTGGTTGACGTGGATGATCAAGGGGTTGTAAAATTACGGCTCAAAGGGGCATGCGCCGGATGTCCCATGGCCCAAATGACGCTTAAGCAGGGCATCGAGCGAATTATGAAAGAAAAAATCCCGCAAGTGACCAAAGTAGAATCAGTATAAAGGTTCTTTAAGCGAATAACCCACTTTTCTCATACATTGTATTGGCATAATAAATCGCCGAGAAACAAAAGAAACCATTGTCTCTCGGCGATTTATTTAAACAACAACTATACCACTTTTGTCGCCTTTTCTCTTTACCCCTTTGCAATTCGCGGAATCATCATATGATGGTGCGGACAAATTGACAGCGGATTTTGATAGGCTGCGGCAGTAAAAGCGACCATATATTTTCTTATATCAGCAAACCGAACCACTTCATCAACAAATCCCTTCTTGGCGCAGTAGTCCGGCCGTGACTTGTCAAAATAATCTTTTGCCAGGGCGTTCATCTTATCGATAATCGGCCCCAACGGACGCCCGGCGTCCTTCTCTTTCACCAACCTGCGTGAAAAAGAAGCAGCCGCAGCGGTTTCGCCGTGCATGACGTAAATTTCCGTCAACGGTGTGCCGAGGGTGAAAGCGTTATGGTTGTTGGCGGTAGGGCCACCCATGATGTAATGGGCGGCGGCGGTGCCTTTTCTCAGAATCACCAGCATCTGGGGAACATTGGTCTGCTCAATGGAGTAGATAAGCGACTGCCCCAATCCTAACAACTCGGCTTTTTCAGCAATATCACCGACATCAATCCCGGAGGTGTCCTGAAACCACACAATGGGAACCCTGTCCCTTCCGCACAGAGTGACAAATTCATTCATTTTGATAAGACCTTGGCGATACAGCTTGCCACCGATTCCCGGATAAGGAGCGTATTCAGGATACCCTTTGGGCATAAAACCCTGCCGGTTGCCAATAATACCAACCACGAAACCATCGATTTTCGCCAGACCCGTATATACTTCCGGGCCGTAATCAGCCCGAAACTCAAGGTGCTCGCTGTTATCAGTCAGCCTTGCCAAAACTTCGTCAAAATTATAAGCCATTTTCTGATTGAATGGTATCAGGCAATCGATATCTTCTCCAGAAAATTTCGGTTCCTTTGGTTCCGCCACCCTGAAGAACTTGGGATCATACGCAGGCATTCCCTTCATATACTCTTTAATTGCATCCAAGACTCCTTCTTCGGTTTCGTAGACTTCCCGGAAAAAACCGGTCCCATCATAGTGAATTTCCACCCGCCCGGGAGGCACCGCTTTATATTTTCTGGTTGCGTCAATAAGTTGTTCCGCAGCCTCTTCATCAAAATATCCCTTGGGACTCATACCACCAACAATGCCGCCGCCGCCGACAGCCATATTGCAGTTCTTATGAGCCAAGAGCAAGGTCGGGCTGATTGCCTGATAGCCGCCACCGGCAGGATTGGTTCCCCAGATGCCTGCGATGACCGGCACGCCTAACTTTTCCAGCTCAGCATGTCGGAAAAAGCAGGTGCCGTTTCCTCTCCGGTCGGCATACACCTTCTCCTGTTCCGGCAGCTTCACACCGCTGCAGTTTACCAGCCAGACCAAGGGGATATGGAGACGTTTTGCCAGGTCGGTAACCCGCAAAATATTTTCCGCCTGACCGGCAATCCAGGCCCCGGCGATAACTTTGTTATCAAACCCAATAATGACGGCCCATTTGCCGTTAATTTTGCCCAAACCATCGACAACACCCGTCGTCCCAGACTCTTCGTCCATGGGATCATACAATGTATGGAGAGGGCACCACGTTCCCGGGTCTACAAGATACTCAACTCGCTGATACACCGTCCAAAATCCTGACTTATTTACTTTCTCGGCAGGAAGCCCGGCATTTTTCACCTTTTCCACTTTTTCATCAAGGCCTGCTTCAACCTCTCTAATCTCCTTGATACTCTGTTCCATTCTCTGCTTTTGGGCGTCGGTCAAAGGCTTCCCAAACTCAGTCATTGTTTCAAAATAGGGTCGCATTGATATTTACCTCCTATACAATGATAATTATAGACACCAATAGAAAAGTAGGTATATTTTCACATTGCGATATTTTTGTCAAGGCTATTTAGGCATTCACCATAAAATGTTCGCGTGGGCTCCCGGATGATTTCTTCGATGAAAATCGATCATCGTTTGCTTATCCTTGACAATTATTTTTTCCCGTACTTATAATGAACGACTTCTGGCGATTACGTGTTGCGGGTATGCTCCCAGCAAAAATGTGAAGCTCATATAAATGAGGAACCAGCGATGGACAAAACGGTAGAAGAAAAAACCAAGAAGACAGCGAGCCTCTATTTTGAGGGCTGGAAAGAAGAACGGCCCTACAGCCTCTGGCAATCATTCGATAAAGATCTGGCCCGCGATTTCTCCCTCTTCATCACCGGCAAGCTATATTCCCGAGAACTATTGGCTCATCCGGTTCGGCAGCTGTGTACTATCGCCGCGCTTACCGCCCTTGAACGGACTGATGAGTTAAAGCTCCATATTCACGCGGGGTTAAACGTAGGCTGTCCCCCGGAAGAAATAACCGAAGCAATATTTCAGATGGCTACCTATGCCGGGATGCCGGCCGTTAACTCGGCACTAAAAGCCTACCGGGAAGTTCTGCAAGCCAGAAATATGTGGCCCCTTAAGAGCAACCGATAGCTGAACATCTCTATCAAAAAAGCTCCAAGTACCTTAGATCCATCTCCACCAGTTTTTCCGCAAGGATCTTGGCAAACGACTGATAGACCCTCAGCTGCACCTCTATTGGCAGAAGTGGAATTTTCACTTCACTCAGCTTTAAGAGCTGACAATCCTGCTGCGCTATTACGGAAGCGATTCTCTTGTCTTTTCGGAGAAACGCCAACTCACCAAAACAGTTCCCTCGATGCAGGACGGCGAGTGTGGTTTCTCCCTTTTCAACCCGTACTGTTCCTGAAACGATGATATAAAAGGACGTGTCTTTCTCGTCTTGATGAATAATGGTCTCGTTTTCTCTAAAAACCATCCAGCCGCCGATCCTCAGAAACGCTTCAATGTCTCCCTTGGAAAACTCCTTGAAAAACAAAAGGCTGCTCAACTGATCAACTTTTGATCGAAGTGAAGGCTCGAGATCAAAGCTGTTTGTCGTGGTTAACGAATTTGCCAAGTCACGAGCAAACGCTATTCCGTCTTGATACCGCCTTTCAACGTTCTTTGAAAGAGCGATATCAATCACCCTTTGCAGGCCTTCCGGTACATCAGCCCTGAATCCAGAAATGCGCGGCGCCTCTTGAGCCAGAATTCCCTGGAAAATGTGCTCGATACCGCCACCCTTGAATGGCCTCGTGCCGGTTATAAGTTCGTATAAGACAATCCCTAATGAGAAGAGGTCGGACGGAGCAGTTGTCGGTATTCCCTTGATCTGCTCGGGAGAAAGATAATACGGCGTTCCCACGATGTCATCTTCCCTTATTTCCTCCACTGATGGCATGTAGGCAATGCCGAAATCGGTTATTTTCACCTCCCCCTCGTCGGAGATCATGATATTCCCCGGTTTGATGTCGCGATGAATTATCTGGCGCTGGTGAGCATAATCCAATGCGTGACAGATTTTTATGCCGATTTGGACTACTTTTTCGAGGGGCAGGAGTCTGTCCGGGGTACAAATCTCTTCGAGGGTCTTACCTTGAATATATTCCATAACAATAAAACAGAGATTGTCAATTTCATTGGCGTCATAAATAGTCACAATATTGGGGTGGTGAAGGTTACCCGCTGCCTGAGCCTCGATAAAAAATCGCGCTTTATACTCGCCCGCCTTTTCAAACCGTACTAATCTCGCGGGATTGACAATCTTGAGCGCAACCTTTCTTTTGATATAGGGATCACTACCAAGGAGCACTACCCCCATGGCTCCTCGAGCAATCTCGGATATGATTTCATATTTGCCGATCTTGTTCAGTTTCTCCACATCCGGGAGCGGGGGGGAGTCGATGCAAATAGTCTTATCGAGCATTTGCTCATCACTCCAACCGATTTTCGATAAAATTTCCCGTACTCGAATCATATGATACGACCAGAGGGCACTATTAGTCTCTTTTAAACAATTCGTCGCTTTCCCTGACGAAAAACATCTCCCCTGAATCATCAAGCTTTCGCAAGGAGGACGGACTACAGACAGGCGCTCTCACGGGGCGCTGTGATGCGTGGAAACGATTCATAAAAAATGGCGGAGAGAGAGGGATTCGAACCCTCGGTACACCTTTCGGCGTACACTCGCTTAGCAGGCGAGCGCCTTCAGCCGACTCGGCCATCTCTCCGCATTTCTCCCTGACGCTGATAAAATAAACCCTCTACCGGCAGTCCCATCCGAAGGGACATTAACGGAGGGAGTAGGATTCGAACCCACGTCCCGTCTCCGGGAAACGGTTTTCAAGACCGCCGCCTTCAACCACTCGGCCATCCCTCCGGTGTTTCGTATCATAGCGTTTTTAGCACAGTGAGGCAATAAAAAAGTACCGTCCGGAGGTTTCCGTAATTTTAGTAACCCGCTGTAACCAAGTTAATTTCGGGTACATTTTTGTTGACTCTGTTTCTACAGGCTTGTATATAAACATCGTGCGATCCCTTCCCGGGTTTTGTCTCTGAGACATTTTCTAAAAATTTTCCTGATTTATTGTTTTCGCGCACTCAGGAGACGCCCATCCTGTTTATCATCTCAGAGAAAGGAGAGAAAATGGAAAAGATGAAAATACTCCTGGCCGTTGACGGGTCGGAAACGAGTAGCCTTGCCGTCAAAAAGGCCGGAGAGACTCATGGGAACAGAGCTGTTGAGGTAACTCTCCTCGTTGTCTTGGAGGATGTTGTGAGTTACCGAAAGATACCGGATAACCCCCTCTATAGAGAACGCGAGGCGGACGCCCTGCAGCTTCTTGAGAACGCAAAAAGCATATTGCAGGAATACGGAATCGAGGCAAATACGAAAATGGCAATGGGCCCGGTCGCAGCAGAAATCGTCCGAATTGCGGAAGAAGAGGGATTCGATGCCATCTTTATGGGGAGTCGGGGCCGACGGGGTATTAAGCGTCTCCTGTTAGGCAGCGTTGCCGACGAAGTAATCCGCTATGCGCATTGCCCCGTGACAATCGTGCGTTGAGTAAACCCTTTCGTGTGGTTTCTCGATACCGCCGACATTACCGTTCGTTATCGAAAACAACGTTAAAAGCAAGCTGAGCCTAAAAGAGACCGTACCTTCGAAAATTCATCTTACATCAAGGGGACCGGCTAAAATCATCCGGGGATTATCGCAGATTGTCGGGTAAGAAGGGCTGCTGAATTAACGACACCATCGTGCGTTATGAACGGCACGGAAAAACCGAACCCGGAAAGGGTGTGCCCGTGGCAAAAAAAAACGCCCTTGGTGCTATTTCTTCGGAATCCCCGGGTGCGTCAGTCTCTTCGGATCGAGAACGCGATCCAGTTCCTTTTCGGGCAAGACCCTGTGATCAAGAGCAACATCGCGAACCGTCTTTCCGGTACGGAAGGATTCCTGGGCGATCTTGGCAGCGGCCTCATAACCGATAAACGGTGCTAAAGCAGTACACATCGCTATACTCCCCTCAATCAGAGATTGGGCCCGCTCTTTGTTCGCTACGATTCCTTTGATGCAGCGATCCGCCAATAACCGTGAACCCGCCGCCAGCAATCCGATAGAAGTCAAAAGATGACAGGTCATCATCGGCATCATTGTATTAAGCTCGAAGTTCCCGTGCTGCCCCCCAACAGTAATGGCAACATCGTTCCCCATAACAGTGGCACACAGCATCATCATGCTCTCAAGCATTACCGGGTTGACTTTACCGGGCATAATCGAACTTCCCGGCTGAAGGGACGGCAGAGCTATTTCACCGATCCCGCAGCGCGGGCCGGAGCTTAACCAGCGCAAATCGTTAGAAATCTTCATGAGACTCACGGCGACTGCCTTAAGCTCGCCGCTCGCCTCAACGACTGCGTCCCGTGCCCCGAGAGCTTCGAAAAAATTCTGCGCCTTGAAAAACCGGATTCCCGTAAAATTGGATATTTTTCTTATTACTAAAGAAGAAAACTCGCGTGGGGCATTCAGTCCGGTACCAACGGCCGTCCCCCCCAGGGCCAATTCCCTCAAATGCGGCCGCAGTTTCTCCACTCTTCGAATGCCATGCTCAACCTGAGAAGCATACCCGCCAAACTCCTGCCCTAATCTCACCGGCACCGCATCCTGCAAATGAGTTCTTCCTATCTTTACGATTGCGGAGAACTCCCGCGCCTTGGATGTCAACGCCTCTTTCAAGTGCTCCAGATCCGGCAAGAGGTGACGTTCGATAGTCTCAAGTGCGGATATGTGAATTGCACTGGGAATGACATCATTGCTGGACTGACTCCTGTTTACGTGGTCATTGGGATGTACCGGCTTGTTACTCCCCCGCGGCCCTCCGAGAAGTTCATTGGCTCGATTGGCAATGATTTCATTGGCGTTCATATTGGTAGAGGTTCCCGATCCCGTCTGGTAAACATCGACCACAAAGTCATGGTCGAACGTACCCTCCGCCACTTCATTTGCAGCTCTCAGAATGGCTCGCGCGGTCTTCCTGTCAAAAGCGCCGAGTTCCCCGTTAGCCTCGGCCGCAGCATACTTGATTATCCCCAAAGCACGAATGAACTCGCGCGGCATACGCTGTCCGCTTATGGGAAAATTCAATACTGCACGCTGGGTTTGCGCCCCATAATAGGCTGATTGGGGAACGTGCACTGTCCCGAGAGAGTCTTTTTCAATTCGGTACTTCACCATTGCATTACCTCACTCCCAAAATAGGTCCGACGCCACTCCATCACGACGAAATCAACACCCCTATCCTTCCATAAGAACAGAGGATGCTGATTTTCGGCCCTGGTTCCTTCGTCAAGCAGAGGACTCCTCCCGTATAATTGTGTCAAGGTGGTTATTGAAGCTTTTTCTTCTGTATCTCCCGGTTATAGGCGATAATAATATCCCGCCGGGAAAGCATAGCCAAAACCCGATTAGGATCGGTGCCGTCAACCACAACTATTTCTTCCTGATCTGTCTTGGTAAGTTTATCCAAAGCCGAGTCGAGGTTATCTTGCGGGGTGACGGTTAAATATGCCTCGGTACCCAAATCTTTGGCTATGAGAAGATCAAAGATCTCCTCTTCTTGAATTACCTTCCTGATAGTATCCAACGTCAACACCCCCGCCAGCCCCCCTTCCGCATTGGTGATGGGGAACTGGGAAGCGGTCGTCGTAGCCACTAAATCAAGAATCTTCCTAAAATTCATGTCTTCGGGAACTAATTCCAGCTTTCTCCACTTTGAAAGCGCATCCTTGACCGTAAGATGTTCCAAGATGTTTATAATAAAATCACCCCGATGGGCGGGAGATTTTATCCGGGCAGAAACCTGCTTTTCATATATTGACCATCGGTAGCTTAACATGTACGAGATCAGCGACACCAACATCAGTGGCACAAGGAGCCCGTAACCGCGTGTCATCTCACACACCATAATCATGGCGGCGATAGGAACCTTGGCTACGCCGGCAAAGAAACCACCCATACCCACCAACACGAAAGCTTCCGGATGGGCAATAACGTTTGGGAAAAAATGATGACATACCTGCCCAAAGCCTCCCCCCAGCATTGCCCCAATCGTAAGAGAAGGTGCGAAGACGCCCCCGCTGCCTCCGGAACTGATAGTAAAAGACGTGGCGAAGATTTTTGCGACCGCAATGATAAACATCATTTTGATGGTCATTTCTCCAAGGATAGCCAGTTGAACATATCCATATCCCATCTCCAGCGTCTGGGGAAGAAACAAGGCTATCACCCCCACCATAAGACCACCCAACGCGGGTTTAAGATGGTTCATGACAGGTATGCGTTTAAAAAACTTGTCCCGGAATCCATAGAAAACCTTAACATAAAAAATTCCCATAATCGCACAGACACCGCCGAGCAAGCCGTAAAAAAAGAGTTCACCCGGATGATGGAACTGCAAATTAGGCACCGCAAAGATGGGATCCCATCCCATAACCGAGCCGAAAACCGAATATGACACGATGGAAGCAATCATTGAAGGAATGACCGCTTCAAATTCGAATTCGGGCGCACGATAAAGGACTTCAGTGGCAAAAAGAGCACCCCCCAGCGGCGCCTTAAAGATTCCTCCGATTCCCGCCCCCGCTCCTGCCAACAACATTATCCGTCGTTCTCGATCGGAGAGTTTGAAGAGAGAAGCCAGGTAAGAGCCGAATCCGGCGCCGATCTGCGCAATCGGCCCCTCCCTGCCGGCTGATCCCCCCGAACCTATGGTTAGGGCAGAGGCGATCATCTTTACAAACGGCACACGACCCCGCACCACTCCGCGACCGCGATGAAATGAATCAATCATGGCATCAGTGCCGTGCCCTTCAGCCTCGGGAGCCAAGCCATAAATAATGATCCCCGCGACAACCCCTCCTACTGCGGGAATCAAGGCCAGAATCCAGCGAGGGCCGTATAAACCGGCAGAAACAATACCATCTCCGGACTCTCCGGCGGGAAGGGGTGGGTAATAGCCACCAAGAGAGTTAAGAAAAAAATGCTGGGAACCCTTAAGCAGGTAAAAAAACACCACCGCGCCAAAGCCGGCAACAATGCCGATAAGGATGCCGTAAATAAGCCACTTCCCGGTAAGGCGAATATTTAGTCGGTCGGCTACGTGCAAAAGATAACTACGGAGCGCCTGCATGTTTATCCCTATGAAAAATTGAATCGGAGTCTTTGAGCTTATTGTAAAAGAGACGTATTTTCAATAAAATTATCGATTTTTCAACATTGCTTCATATCCACGAGACCTAAAAAAGTCTCCTTCCTACGGTATCCTTTGCATCTTATGATTTTGAAAGCTATAATATGTATTGTTGCAAGCATGCTCCGGTCCGCAGGATCTCTTTGCAGACCATCGAACCATCCATTCCAACAGATCGTAACTGGAAATCAGCGTTGATAGACCTTCATATTCATACGTCAGCCTCTGACGGCTCCTATTCTCCTCGGGAAATAGTACACCTTGCTCTGGAGTACAATATTAAGGCTATCGCTATCACGGATCATGATACTATCCAGGGAAATGCAGAGGGCTTCACGGAAGGGGTCCAGAAGGGTATAGAGGTGATTCCCGGTGTGGAAATAAGCGCGGAATGGAATCACCACCTGATCCATATTTTAGGCTATTATATTGATGATCGCAGTACTAAGCTGGCCTCAGAACTCGATGCTTTGATCAGGTTCCGCGAAGAACGCAACCCAAAGATCATCGAAAAACTTAATGCCCTCGGCCTCAATATCTCCTACGATGAAGTCAGAGCGGCTGCCGGGCTGGGCACCATCGGCCGTCCTCATTTTGCACAGGTTCTGGTTGCGAAGCAGTATGCAAAAAACAGCGACGAGGCATTCAAAAAGTACTTGCAGAGAGGAGCGTCCGCCTATGCTGAAAAAAAGCGCCTCACACCCCTAGAAGGTGTTCGGCTTATCAGGGAAGCCGGCGGCATTCCTGTTCTTGCTCACCCGTTTGTAACTAACGGTATCAGCGAAGAAGAGATGGAGGGTTTCGTAGTGGAACTGAAGTGCATGGGAATCGAAGGAATCGAAGTCCTGTACCCAACCCACACTGTTCATCAAACCCTTGTCCTTCAATCCATCGCCAGAAAATACAACCTGCTGGAGACCGGGGGAAGCGATTTCCACGGAGAACAAAAGCCGGACATCAAGCTGGCCCGAGGATTCGGCAACATGCATGTTCCGTATGAAGTGGTGACCCGGATGAAAGAAAGGTTACCGGGACGATAACGATACACATGCACATCGTTGTATCAAGAACAAAGGCCGAAAACGTTATTCGGCCTTTGTTCTGTTGCGTATCACACTGTTAATTTATCTCTTTTCGCCCCTACTTTTTTGACTTAGCAGCTTTTGCCTCCGTTTGCATCAACCCCTGCTTCTCCATTCTGTCGGCGACCTCTTTCAACCCAAGCTCTTCCAGCCGCTTTCTGGTGGGGATGCCTTCCTTTGTCCATCCTCTCACTTCATAGTATTTGTCGAGGATCTTTTCGTACTTTTCACGGTCAATCGGCGGTAACGGAACCGGGCCGACCGGATGATCTCCCGGACTTTCCTTATGAAGGCACTTCCAGTTAGGCATGTCATCTTCCCGCTTAATTCCCCGCATCGTGATAACCGCCCGCTCTATCTGGTAGGCCCTCTCACCGATCTCCAGCATTTCATCTTTAGAAAATTTTGTACCAGTGGCGTAGTACACTGCCTTGCTGAGATAATCAAACATCTTCTCAAGATCTTCGGGAGTATCGTGCCAGTAACCCAAATGCCCGAAGTTGAACTTACAGATGCCCAGGGAGTCAGGCAGCTCAAAAAAGTTCTCATAGAACTGCACCAGCTTCGCCTTCGCCTCCGGATGATAAGAGCGGGTGTCTCCGGCTTCTTTAAATCCGGTAGTATGAACGGCAATCGCCGGTATATTGACCCATTCCGCCGTGGGTAGGCCGGTGAGGTGATGGGATCCCCGCGGCGAAACGGCAAACTGAAGCATGGACCCGATGGTTGAACGAGTCTCGACGCCGGTAGCGGACATGCCTTTCTGTTGAAAAACACAATTGAGCGCTTCCTCGCCGAGTTCTTTCCCGAGTTGGTAAGGCCCTTCAGCCAGCTTAGCTCCACAGCCCTCTCCCTTGGCAATTTTCTCGACCAGCTTAATCATCCCTTCCCCGTTACCCCATGTCATCGGAATCCCGTCAGTAAATTTCTCGTCGATGATCCCCTTTTCGTACCACTCCATGAGGTTAGAAAACGTTGCCCCCGTTTCCACGGTATCCATCCCGAAATCATTGCACATGGCGTTCAGTTTTAAAACGATCTTCGCCCGGGGTTCCAGGCATTTATGCCCCAAGGCAGTAGTCGTTTCGTACTCAGGACCTCCGCTGAAGGCAGAAAATTCCGGGTCTTCCATCCGGTAGGCACCATGGCAATGTACCGGGCACGTATAACAGGCATCATTTCGAACCCAGACTTTGTCGCCCAGGTGTTCCGTCAACTCCGTATCCTGTGCCCAGATACCGCATTGATTCCAGTTCTGGATAGGCACCATGCCGGTTTGCCCGATCAATCGGGTCAGCCCCGGTGTTCCATATTTAGACATGACCTGATAGGTGAGGCTATGAACCATACCGAAATTTGGATCCATAAGGTCCCGCTGGCATTTCAGGGAGAGGTCCAGAAAATTGTTGGGATCAAATAGCTTAACGCCTTTAGTTCCCTTTACCACCAATCCCTTCAGGTTTTTCGATCCCATCACCGCACCGCCGCCGGTCCTTCCCATGCTCGCCGTCCGGTGCGTCCTTAAACACGCATATCGTACTTTTTTTTCTCCGGCAGGTCCGATGAGAAGCGTCTCCGATCCCTGGTGGCGCGTATGCAAAATCGCGGCGCACTCATCGACGCCTTTTCCCCATAGCTCTTCAGCCGACTTGAGTTCAATCTTGTCGTCTTCGATGTAAATATAGGTGGGCTTGGAAGCCTTTCCTTTGATTACCAAGCCATCCCACCCGGCAAATTTTAATTGCGGCCCGAATGCGCCGCCGACATTGGAATCACCCCATCCGCTGTAGGGAAGCGGCGCGATAAATGTCGCCTGAAACCTGCCCGAACTCGGCCAGGTCGTT
>JAFGRE010000134.1 GCA_016935335.1 Deltaproteobacteria bacterium | reverse complement strand
TCCATTTTTTTTTGCGTTCCCCCCCCCCCGCAGCACCCCTTCCCAAACGTGAGAAAAGCATGTATACTATGGTATCGTTTTTCACATCAAAACATCATAGCGACCTCATTAGTTCACCGTATGATTACATTCATCGAGCCCATGGAAAAAAACCGGCTCTCACGGTCGCCGGCAACCATTCACCTCCACGAATCAGAAACCAGCGCCACCAATTGTACGAAGGGAGGAAAGCATGATCTCCGAAGAGGCGAAGAAAATCTCAGCTCAGTGCCGTCATTACGCCATGTGCAAAATCGATTTTCTCGGCACCGGCCTCTGCCCGGCAGGAAAAGACTACCACTATGTGAGTTATTACCCCCAAGGCAGAATGGATATCTACCATGCTCTGGCAAATGACCTCATTCCGGTAACTGAACGCCTGATAGAGATTGCCAACACCTGCACGCTCTGCGGTATCTGTGATAAGCAGTGTTATTTTGTCACCCAGTTGCGCCCGATGAAAGTGATGAAGGCGTTGAAAGACTATGTCGAATTCCACCTCTCGGGGAAAAAAGATGTAAAGGAGATCCCCCCGGAGCCATTTTTGACAGAGCTGCAAAAAGTGGTCGGAGAGAGATGGGCGACGAATGATCCGGCGGTGTTAGTGGCCTATGCCCATGATCCTTGTCCGGTGTCTGTTATGCAAATGCCGAAATATGTGGTCATGCCCCGAACAAAAGCGGAGGTCGGCAAAATTATTACTCTCTGTCATGACAAACATGTGCCGTATGTCGCCAGGGGAAACGGATCAAGTGTCATGGGGTTTGTGCTGAGCGCGGGGATAGTTGTCGATGTCAATAGAATGAAGGATATGAGTATCGATAGGGACAACTGGGCGGTGGCCGTCGGTCCCGGCGTCACCGCCTTTGAATTACAGAAGGAAGTGACGCACCACGGCTATAGAGTAAATGTCGCGGAGCCAGCGGCATCAGTATGCGGCAACATCATCTGTTCCGGTATTTTTTCTACTTTTTCACACGCTTACGGAACAGCAGCTGACAATGTTATTACTGCTGAGTTTGTGGACCCGGAAGGGAGGGCCTTTACCCTTAATGAGAAAACTGCTCCAAATCTCTTCAGTTTCCAGCCCGAAGGGCAGCCGTGCCCCGGGATATGCACCGAGGCATTGGTCAAGCTCTATCCAACCACAGACGACGAAGAGGGGATCCTGGTCCCTTTTGCATCGTTTGAGGAAGCATTGTTCTTTATCCGTGAGATCAGTATGCGGAGAATCGGCCTTTCCGCCGCTCTCCTGGGCGCGGAATATACCGCAACCTTTATGTCGCCGTCTAGGGATGTTGCCCACACGATAAAGCCGTTTCTGCAGGAGGAGTTGAAGATACGGTATCTCGTTTCTGTAATCGGTGATCAGTATGCAATGCGGTCAATCAAGGAAACGAGTTCCACGTTTATCGACAATAGACTGTTCCGGACGCTTATGCTCGGTCTTCCGAGGTTAGCCGATACTGAGTGGGAGGAACTCATCGGTAATTTTGATGGTGACAGATACCCTTACGAATTTTTCTGTAAGCAAGAAATGTATCCGATCCTAGAAGCGGCGTTGTCACCGTCTCCAGCCGCTGTCGGGGAATGTGTCGATGATGATCTTCGTGCGTTCTACACCGACTTATACTCCAAATCGGAAATGACCGATCTTAGGTGGCTCACCATGTTTCGGATTGTGAGTTCCCGTATGGGCCGAGAAAAACATGTGGTTGCCTTTATTGTTTATGTCCCCTTAGATAAGCCTGAAATCATCGTTTCACTGAATTCTGAGTTTAAGAGGATTGCCGACAACCACAAGCTAAAAAACGACTTTGGTTTCATAACGCCATTGGATTTTGGAAAACGGGCGGTTCTGGAATACGACTACTATCTGGACCATACCAGCAGTTCCGAGAAGCAAAGAATGCAGCACGCACTGATCGAAGCCGGCGATATGATTGAAACCGCGAGCAGGAGGTACAAGGGAGTCAAATGGATCAGGTATCTCCTTTATCAAGGGTTCAGTCGGAAGGAGCACTTTCTCTACACATAAGGCGACTGTTTTTTGCTTCCGCAATCCGTCCTTGGGATACGGCGATGAGGGTATCGAAAAAAACGATTGAACAGCAACGCCAGACTAAAGCGGCCACGATCCTTCTTACCGGCGGAACCGGCCTTATCGGCAGCCACCTTGCTGCTGCCCTTCTGGGAATGGGATACCGCGTCATGGTACTGTGCCGTTCCGCCAAAAAGCTGTCAGCACAAGAGCGAATTGATACCATATTACGGTGGCTCGGCCCCACCCCCTACGACAGGTCTCGCCTTATCGTTGTCGAGGCCACCCTGGATAAGCCTCGGCTGGGACTCAATGACGCGATATACGACACCATCCTCAGAAACGTGGATGAAATCGTCCATTGTTCGGCAAACACGTCCTTTTCGGAGAGGAAGAGGAGAGAGATCGAAAATGCGAATATTACCGGTCTCAAGAATATAATCGAGATCGGAGTGAAAAGTAACTGCTATTATTTTCATTACCTGAGTACAGCGTATGCGGCGGGAAAAAGATCGGGAGTCTGTGAAGAAAAACTAATCGAGACAAGAAACTTTACGAACGTCTATGAGGAAACCAAGAATCGCGGGGAGCACTATGTCGCCCAGCGATGCGGGGAGGAGGGAATACAAGCGAATATTTATCGACCGTCGATCATTTACGGCAATGCCGCCACCGGAAAAACGATCAGATTTAACGGGCTTTACTATCCCTTGCGGATTGTCTATTTCCTCAAAACCACCTTCGAACGGGATATCGCCAACAGCGGCGGGAAAAATGCCGCCGGCATGGGGGTGAGTATTGATCGAGACGGTACCCTGTATTTACCGTTGAGGATTGAGAAAGCGCAGGGCGCTACGCTCAATCTTATTTCCATTGACTACCTTGTGCGATCCTTTATAGCCGTCATGGAGGAATTCCTGGATGGCGGTGTGTTTCATATCGTGAGCGACAGTCCCATCAGCCTTGAGACACTGACGGCCTACGCGAACAGATTCTTCAACGTACGAGGGCTCAGGGCCGTCGATAAGGAAGAGTTTATCCACGAATCTCGCAATCCTCTTGAAAGGCTTCTGGACAGTTACCTGGAACCCTATCACCCGTATATGCAGGACACCAGGCTGTTTGAAAATGAAAAAACACGGTCAGTACAGGCAAAAAGGAATATATACTGTCCGGATTTTGATTATTCTCTGTTTGCGAGGTGTATGGAGTACGCGGTGCTTGTTGACTGGGGAAAAAAGCTCTTTCAGCCCCCCGCCATGGCCGGATAGAATTCGATCACATCCCCGTCATGCAACTCTGTCTTCACATCAGTGCAATGACGACCGTTCAAAACAATACGAAAGAAGGTCACCTCTCCGGTCTCAGAATTCACAACTTTTCGCAACTTCGCACCATTCCTGCTCGAAAGCTGTTTCATCAATGCGCCCATGGTCTTATCACCGTCATCCAGATTGAATTCTCCGGGGCTGATAATATCGTGTAAGGTGAAAAACGGCTTAATCTGAACTCTGGTCACGTGTCTGTCTCCCTGTTTTCTTTCCTTCGCAAATTACAGCACTTTCCCTGGCGGGGCACCACCCTCGTTCACTCCCGCACAGCCACTGTCCCTATTAATAGCTCCTATTTCCTATTTGTCAGTTTTTTTTCCGCACACCGGGCATTCCGGGTCTTTTGCTATTTCCACTCTATGCAATTCGTTTTTCAGCCCATCCCAAATCAATAGGGTATTTCGCGAGTTCGAGCCGATGCCGGTCAAATATTTTATGACCTCATTTGCCTCCAAGCATCCTACGACACCAGGGGTGGTCCCAACGACGGAGAACAGCTTTTTGGCGGGAACTTCGGGTGTTATGCAACGCAGACACGGTGTCGCAGGAGAATGAATAAAGGTAAGCTGGCCGGCAAATCCTTCGATTCCAGCGTGAACAAAGGGCAATCCATGAGCCACGGCATATTCATTCAGAATTAATCGTGTCTCAAAGTTGTCTAGACAATCAACGATAATGTCCGCGTCACCAATAAGATCCCCAACGTTTTCCCGGACCATTGTTTCCGAAAAGCAGTCCACCGTTACCTGGGGATTGAGACGGTTTACTTGGTTTTTCGCCGCCGACACTTTGAGCCGGTCAATATCGTGATCACCATAAAGTATCTGCCGGTTCAGGTTCGAGAGCTCCACCGAACCATTATCGCATATCCTCAGTCGCCCGATGCCTGCAACCGCCAAATAGACG
>JAFGRE010000133.1 GCA_016935335.1 Deltaproteobacteria bacterium | reverse complement strand
CCCCGATGCTGAGGGCTAGGGCAAAAACACTGATAACCGTATCCCCCGCACCGGTAACATCGTATACTTCGGTGGCAAGAGTAGGTATATGGGTGCAGCGGCCATTGTTATCAAGGAGGGTCATTCCATGCTCACCCCGGGTTATTAGGACGGAGGCGCATCCGATCTTTTCCTGCAGCAGAGCTGCCGCTTTCCTAGCGTCATCGTTACTGATGATTTTAATCCCGGTGGCCTCGCCGGCTTCGTGTTGATTGGGCGTTATTATGGTTACCCCTTTATAGTGCCTGATGTTCTCGACCTTGGGATCCACTAAGACAGGCTTGTTCTCCTTGCTGCTTAGCGCAAGAATTTCTTCCACCAAGGCGGTGGTCACAACACCCTTGCCATAGTCGGAAATAATAATCACGTTGACGCGAGGCAGACCCTTTTTCAGGTGTGCGATGATTCGTTCGCTGGAGTCAGCGTTTACCGGAGAAGCCACTTCCCGGTCGAAACGAACCACCTGTTGGTTATGGCCGATGATTCTGGTTTTGACTGTTGTAGGCCGCTCATCGGCAACGACTATTCCTTCGGTGCTGATATTCAACGATCGAAACTTGTGAACAATTTCTCTTCCCATTTCATCGTTTCCAATAATACCTGAGGAATATACCGTGCCTCCCAAGGACCAGATGTTCTGAATCACATTGGCAGCACCCCCCAGGCGGAGACTTTCTTTGGTTACCGCAACAACAGGAACAGGAGCTTCAGGGGATATTCGATTGACAGTGCCCCAGATGAAGTGATCGATCATCACATCTCCGACAACCATAATTCGGCTTTGAGGAAACGCGTCAACAAGGCTGAGGAGAGCTTTTTTTGAAGTAGATGGCATACCAAAAACCAAAAAATCCGGGTGAACAGTATTTCGAGTGTCTTCTTGCCTAACAAACTTATAATATCTGGTCTTTTAAAGTCAAATTGAAAACCGAGGGGAGATTATTTTCGGCTCCTGTTTTCAGATGCATCCAGCGGAGGGTCCCGATGAGCCGTGGCGCATTCCATTGAATATGCAGACAGATTATGGTATATAAATACTTCGAACTTAAACCTTTTACCCGGAGAGCCCTATGATACCGCGCTATACAAGAGAGCAAATGGGAAAAATCTGGGAGCCGGAGAACCGGTTCGCTATCTGGCTCAAAATCGAACTATTGGCATGTGAAGCTCTGGCCGAAGGGGGAGAGATCCCGTCTTCCGCCGTAGAAACTATCAAAAGCAAAGCACGTTTTTCTGTTCCGCGGATCGACGAGATCGAACAGGTGGTAAAACATGATGTTATTGCTTTCCTGACGTCCGTAGGAGAGTATGTCGGACCGGATTCGCGATACCTCCATATGGGGCTTACATCCTCGGATATCCTTGATACTTGTTTTGCGGTGCAGCTCGCCGAAGCCGGCGAGATTCTTCTGGAAGATATTGACCATCTTTTGGCGGTTCTGAGGGAGCGGGCGTTTGAACATAAGCATACCCTGATGATCGGCCGCAGCCACGGCGTTCATGCGGAGCCGATTACCTTTGGTCTTAAAATGGCCCTTTGGTATGAGGAGACGCGTCGAAATCGGGAACGACTGGTGATGGCGCGGGAAGCGATTCAGTATGGCAAGGTTTCCGGGGCGGTTGGCACCTTTGCCCATCTTTCCCCATACGTGGAAGAATACGTGTGCCGGCATCTCGGGCTAAAACCGGACCCGGTAACGACCCAGGTCATTCAGCGGGATCGGCACGCCCAGTTCTTTACCACCCTGGCGGTCGTTGCCGGCTCAATTGAAAAGTTTGCCGTTGAGATTCGTCATCTGCAGCGGACCGAGGTTCTCGAGGCCGAGGAATACTTTTCCCCCGGCCAGAAAGGGTCATCGGCGATGCCTCATAAGAGAAATCCAATACTTTCGGAGAATATCGCGGGCCTAGCACGACTTGTGCGCTCTCATGCGTTGGCGGCGTTGGAGAACATGGCTCTTTGGCACGAGCGAGATATAAGTCATTCATCAGTGGAGCGGATCATCGCTCCTGATGCCACAATTGTGCTTGACTTTATGCTCCATCGTGTAAGCGGGATCATCAAGAACCTGATGGTGTATCCAGATCGCATGAGGGAGAATCTGGAGAAATCTCGGGGCCTCATATTTTCGGAGTCGGTCATGCTTCAGATGGCGAAGAAAGGAATCTCCCGAGAGGGTGCATATGCAATTGTCCAGAGGAATGCCATGGAGGTTTGGAAGGGCACGAAGTCATTAAAAGAAATACTTCTCCACGACCCCGAAGTCTTGGAATATTTGACTCCGAAAGAGATTGAAAATGTTTTTGATGTAGAGAACCAGCTGCGCCATCTGGATTTTATTTTTCGCCGCGTTTTCGGAGAGTCATGATTGTTCCTTTTCGGTCAGGATTTATAGCTATCATCGGCCCACCTAATGTGGGGAAGTCAACCTTCATAAATACCGTTGTTGGTGAGAAAGTATCGATTGTCACCCCTAAGCCCCAGACCACTCGTAATCGCATTTTGGGGATTAAGACCCTTTCTCAGGGGCAACTCATCTTTGTCGATACGCCGGGAACGCATCGAACGCGAAAGAAGTTTAATGCTTATCTGGTGGATGTCGCACTGGCTGTTTTGAGGGAGTGTGATATCATTGTGGTGATGGTGGAGGCGGCAAGAGAACAGCCGGATACGGATCTTGAGTTCATAAAGAGGGGAGTCAAGCAGAGCAAAAAACCTGTCTATTTGGTTATTAATAAAGTGGATTTGATAGAAAAACGCACACTATTGCCGTTGATCAAAGCATATCATGACCAATACGGATTTGACGAAATATTTCCTATTTCGGCCCTCACCGGCCTCGGTGTTGACCAGCTAGAAGAAAGTCTGCTCAATCATCTGCCTGAAGGTCCGTTCTTTTATCCTGAAAGCATGTATACCGATCAGCCGGAGAGGTTTATCGCGGCAGAGATGATTCGGGAAAAGATATTTTTGCTTTTGCGAAGGGAGATTCCCTATTCGGTTACTGTTGAAGTGAATGAGTTTCGAGAAGATGAAAGGGAGGTTGTTGTCATCGGAGCGTCAATTTGGGTAGAGAAGGACTCCCAGAAGGCGATTCTCATCGGTAAACAGGGTCGAATGCTCAAGGAAATCGGGAGAAAGTCGCGTGAAGAGATGGAACGGTTTCTGGGGAAGCGAGTTTACCTGGAACTGTGGGTGACGGTAAAAAAGAACTGGACGGTCAACGAAGCTGCAATAAGACGATCGTTGGCCATGTATCCTCAATGACGATATTCTTACTATTGAAAAATAATTTGTTTCTGGTATCATATGTTTTTTACGCTATAAGTTTAAATAATAAAGGCTGGACTTCAATGGGTTTGATACAATGAGTAGCAACGGTAAAATGTTTAAGGTTGGAGACAAAGCTGTGTATCCTGCCCATGGAGTGGGAGTTATTGAGTCAATCGAAATCAAAGAGATATCAGGGACAAAGTACACGTTCTATATCCTTAGAATTTTAGATAACGATATGACCATTATGATTCCCACCAAGAAGATTGATGAAGTTGGCTTACGGGAGGTTATATCGAGAAGGGACATCCCCAAGGTGTATGAAATATTGAAGGAACGGCAGGTTGAAATTGAAAATCAAGCGTGGAATCGGCGGTATCGGGAATATATGGACAAAATAAAAGGGGGCTCGGTGTTTGAGATTGCCGCGGTACTCCGCAACTTATTTTTGTTAAAGATTGAGAAGGACTTGTCTTTTGGGGAACGGCGGATAATGGATATGGCCCGAAATCTGCTGGTAAAAGAATTATCAGTCGCCAAAAACAGCCCGGAAGAAAACATCCGGCAAGATATAGAGGCCATATTTACCTGTTAGTCATAAGCCCCGTCGTTGGCCGGGGCTTGTTTTTTAAAGGGGGTGGGAGTGACGCATTATGACCTGTAAGAGTCTGTTGCTTATCGTGGCCGTGTGCTGGGGCTACTATGTCGGAGGCCGTGTGCTTCTTGGCGAGTATGCACCGCTGTGGGGCGCAGGGGGGGGCTTAGCCCTGGGATTCTTAATCATACTCCTTGAGAAGAAGATCAGGACCGTTACCACGTGGGAATTACTCGGGGGTGCCGGTGGATTGCTTATAGGATTACTCATTGCGAATTTGTTTATCAAGGCTTTTTCCCTGAGCGTTCCTCCGCAGGCTGATGTTGTCACCTCTTTGGGGTTTGGTGTTAGTGTCGTGCTGGGATACCTCGGCGTAGTGATCGGGATGAAGAAGGTCAAAGAGGTCGACCTAGGCCGCCTTAAGATCTTCTCGAAGGGAAGTGGTAATGACAAGCAGTATAAAATTTTGGACACCAGTGTTATTATCGACGGCCGTATCTTTGACATCTGTGAAACCGGCTTTATCGAAGGAATATTCGTGATTCCCCAGTTTGTTCTTAAGGAGCTTATGCGGATCGCCGATTCTTCCGATCCGTTGCGGCGAACGAGAGGAAGGCGGGGGCTCGAGGTTTTAAAAAAAATACAGAAGCAAACCGATTTTGATGTGATAATCACCGACCAGGACTTCCCTAAGATCAAAGAAGTGGACCATAAACTAGTGGCTCTTGCCCACGCCATGGGAGGTAAAATCATCACTAATGACGTTAACCTCAATGAAATCGCTGAAATTCAAGGGGTATCGGTTATCAATACTAATCAGCTTGCCAGCGCCTTGAGGCCGATTGTCTTACCTGGTGAAACGATGAACGTATTTATTCAGAAAGAGGGAAAAGAGTTCGGACAAGGCGTCGCCTATTTAGATGATGGAACCATGGTGGTGGTCAAGAACGGAAAGAAGGTTCTGGGGAAGAACATCGAAGTCTCCGTAACCAGCGTGCTTCAGACAACGGCGGGGAGGATGATTTTTGCCGAACTTAGTGATCATCTCCAACAGGAAAACGTCCGCCGATTAAGAGACTGACAGTTGTCCCTTGGGAGAGACCCGAAGTAATTGCATCAAGTCATTTTGGGGTTTCTTTTTTTTTTGGAAAAGACGGATGGAAGCGAAGAATGTCGCCCTGATTCTTGCTGCCGGCAAGGGAGAGCGGATGAAAGGGGCAAGAGAAAAGGCGTTTACTCTCGTACTGGGGAAGCCGCTCCTGGCCTGGACGCTCGGCGTTTTTGGGTCTTATCCCCACATCCACGAGGTTATTGTCGTTGTTCCGCGTCACCGCGAAAGGGAAGTCACCGAAGAGATTCTAGAACCATACGCCCTATCAGGTGTCCGTCTGGTGTCAGGAGGAATCCATCGTCAGGATTCAATGCACAATGGATTTCACACTATTGCCGAGCCGTGTAATGTGGTGGTTATTCATGACGGAGCTCGACCGTTAGTGGAAAAAGAGATTATCGGCAGAGTCATGGACGCTGCTCAAATCCACGGGGCCTCAGTTGCGGCGGTTCCGCTTAAAGATACGGTAAAAGTCGGTGACCTACGGGGGATGGTTCGGGGAACTCCGGATCGGAATTCGCTATGGGCGGTGCAGACACCGCAGGGTTACCAGTATTCTGTAATCAAGGAGGCGCTGGCAGCAGCCACGAAAGACCGATTTTATGGGACGGACGACGCTTCGTTGGTTGAAAGAATTGGGAAACCCGTTAAGATTGTCACCGGATCGTACGAAAACCTTAAAGTTACCACCCCCGAAGACGTCGTAGTGGCAGAGGCGATTTTGCGAGAGCGCGTTAAGGGAGGGGATATCTAATGACCAGTCGCTCGCAGGTGCGAGTCGGGTGCGGATATGACGTTCACCGATTGGTGGAGGGAAGGAAGCTTGTTTTGGGGGGGGTAGAAATTCCCTTCGGCCGGGGGCTTGAAGGGCATTCGGATGCGGACGTGGTGCTCCATGCCCTTTGTGACGCTTTGCTGGGAGCTGTTGCCGCCGGAGATATCGGCGTTCATTTTCCAGACAGCGATCCAGCCTATAAAGGAATATCCAGCATTACCCTGGTAGAGCGTACCCGTGAAATTATTTGGGCTAAGAGATTCGAAATCGTCAATGTTGACATAACCATCGTGGCGGAGAAACCGAAGCTCGGTTGCTACATGCCCGCAATGAGAGAAGCCATTGCCCTTTCTTTGAAAACCGGTGTTGAGGGGGTGAGTGTAAAGGCGACTACTACGGAAGGCTTAGGATTTACCGGCAGGGGTGACGGCATTGCAGCCTTTGCGGTGGCTTTGCTCAGCAAGGCGAACGAATAACCTTACGTAGTGTGACGAATAAATTGCGCGCGGGTTTTCCCGGACTTTATTGCTGTTGTTGCTTTCCAAAGGAGAACTATTGATGATTAAAAACCCGGAGTTCAATAAATTTGGTGGAACCAATAAATATATCGCTTCGCAAGCGTTGCAGAACGCCGTCAATGTAGCCATTGCCCTTGGGAGGCCGTTATTGGTCAAAGGAGAACCGGGAACCGGGAAGACGCTACTTGCCCATAACATCGCTTTCGGTTTGGGCAAGAAGCTCATTGTTTGGCATATTAAATCCACTACCAAGGCCAGAGACGGGCTTTACGTTTACGACACGGTGAAACGATTGAATGATGCCCGTTTCGGTGATCGGGACATTTCCGATATTAAGCAGTATATAGTCCTGGGAAAGCTGGGAGAGGCTTTTGTTTTTCCCGAACAGGCGGTGCTTTTAATCGACGAGATCGATAAAGCAGACATTGAATTTCCCAATGACCTTCTCAACGAATTGGATGAGATGAGCTTTTACATTCCTGAGACCAGTGAGACGGTTATGGCCGAACATCGCCCCATTGTAATTATTACCAGTAACTCAGAGAAGGAGTTGCCCGATGCATTTCTCCGGCGGTGTGTTTTCCACTATATCGAATTCCCCGACCCTGATTTGATGAGCGAGATCGTGCTGGTTCATTTCCCGGACATCGAGGAGAATTTGCTTCGCGGTGCCCTGAAACAGTTCTATATGATGCGGCAGATCGACGATTTCCGCAAGAAGCCGTCAACAAGCGAGCTTCTTGACTGGATTCAAGCATTGCTTGCCGGCGGAGTATCCCCCCAGAAGATCGAGAAAGAGATTCCCTTTTTGGGAGTGCTTCTTAAAAAGGAGGCTGACACCGAATGCTTTCAGGGGAAGAAAACAGGAACCTATGGAGGCCGTTCTTCATTTTTTAAGCGCTATTAACCACGATGTTTGTCGATTTTTTTTATACCCTCAGAAAATATAAACTCCCCGTCTCCATTACCGAATGGATGGTGTTGATGGATGCCCTTTCCCGGGGATATGCGTGGTCGGATCTCACGGATTTCTATTTTCTCGCCCGCTCTGTCCTGGTGAAGAGCGAATCCTACTTTGACCAGTATGATTTAGCGTTTCGGGAATTTTTCCAGAGCATAGAGACCCCCCCCGAGATCAGGGACGAGGTGCTCGAGTGGCTCCGCAACCCCCTGAATCGTCTTCCCCTGACCCCCGAGGAACTGGCCGAGATGGATCTGATGGATATTGATGAACTTCTTCGTCTCTTTGAGCAGCGGCTTCGGGAGCAGAGCGAAGCTCACCACGGAGGCAACAAATGGATCGGTACCGGCGGAACATCTCCGTTCGGCCACTCCGGGTATCATCCGGGAGGGATGAGAGTCGGGGGAGAGTCGAGAAACCGGTCGGCAGTGAAGGTTGCTGCCGAGAGGAGGTTTAAGAACCTTCGGAGTGATGTGACCCTTGATGTTCGTCAGATCAAGGTGGCCCTCAAACGACTTCGTCAGTTAAGCCGCATCGGGGACAAGGATGAGCTTGACGTGGATGAGACCGTTGATAAAACGTGTAAGAACGCGGGTGATATTGAGTTAGTGTGGACGAGAGGCCGCAAAAACAATGTTAAGGTGTTGCTTTTTTTGGATGTGGGCGGGTCCATGAATCCCCACAGTGCGGTGTGCAGTCGCCTTTTTTCCGCTGCCCATTCGGCAACTCATTTTAGGGACTTTCAGCACTACTATTTTCACAACTGTATTTATGAAAAGCTTTATACGGATGCTGAGCGTGATGAGTTTGTCTATACCAATCACCTGCTCCGCACCTTACCGGGAGATTACAAGGTAATTCTGGTTGGTGATGCTCAAATGGCTTACTCAGAGCTTACTTACCCGCACGGTGCATTATATTATCAGGACTTAAACGAGACCGCTGGCATTGAATGGTTAAAGCGGATTTGTGATCACTTTACCTACGCTGTGTGGCTTAATCCGGAACCCTTTAATTGGAACCATCCCACCATCAGTGCGATTAAGCATCTTTTCCCCATGTATGAATTAACTCTGGATGGACTTGACCACGCCATACAAAAACTCATCGTCAAACACTAACCATCGGAGACTATCGAGAAGGAGAGCCATCCGTGAAAAACCGCGTTAACGTTTACAACACGCTGAATCAGCAGAAAGAGGAATTGGTTCCTCTTCAGGACGGACGCATAAGCATGTATGTATGCGGGATCACCGCCTATGATCATGCCCATATCGGGCATGCCCGGGCGGCCGTAATTTTTGATGTTATTTACCGGTACCTCAAGTATCGAGGATACCAGGTTACCTATGTCCGAAACTTCACCGATGTTGATGACAAGATCATAAAACGGTCGAATGAGGAAGGGACATCCAGTGCAGAGATAGCCGCCAGATACATTACCTCCTATCGGGAAGACATGAAAGCGCTGGGGGTGGTACCTCCCGACCATGAACCCTTGGCAACGCAGCACATTAGCGATATGATTGACGTCATCCAGGCGCTGATCGAGCGGGGCCATGCTTATATAGCAGACGGCGACGTTTACTTTGAGGTGGCTACGTTCCCGGAATACGGCAAGTTATCCAAAAAGAACATCGAGGAGCAGCTTGCCGGAGCCAGGGTAGAAACTGATGATCGAAAAAAAGACCCGCGGGATTTCGCTCTTTGGAAGAAGGCAAAGCCTCAGGAACCGTCGTGGCCCAGCCCCTGGGGAGACGGAAGGCCGGGCTGGCACATCGAGTGCACCGCGATGAGCCAAAAGTATATCGGAGAAACGATAGATATTCACGGAGGCGGTCGGGACCTTATCTTCCCGCACCACGAAAATGAAATTGCCCAAGCTGAGGCTGCTAGCGGAAAATCCTTTGTTCGCTACTGGCTCCACAATGGGTTTGTAAATATCAATCACGAGAAGATGTCCAAGTCACTGGGTAATTTTTTTACCATCAAAGAGATCCTTCGGCAATATCACCCCGAAGTGATTCGATTGTTTCTTCTTTCCCATCATTACCGCAGCCCGGTTGATTTTTCCCCTGAGAGCATGCAGGAGGCCGAAGCAGGGCTCGAGCGGATGTACACGACGGTGAGCGAGATTGAGAAGATAAGCGGTACAAAGGAATATCCTCCCGTCGAGGAAAGTCGTCTCGATCCGGCAGGTCAGGAAGTGTATCGAGAAGTGGAGGCGTTGCTGGGCAAATTTGAAGCCGCCATGGACGAAGATTTTAATACCGCCATATCCATCGGTCACATCTTTCATGCCGTTCGCGCCCTTAACAAGTACCTTCCCGGCTTAACCTCTAAGTGCTCGGAGCCGGTTTGCGCGCTTCTTGCTTATGCCCGAACAGTGTTTTCTCGGATAGGGGATATGTTGGGGATTTTGCAGGTGTCTCCCGCGGATTACCTGGAAATGGTGCGGAACCGAAGACTTTCGGAACTGGATATTACCCTTGAAGAGATAGAGAGGCTTGTGCAGGAACGAAACCAAGCACGAAGGGACAAAGACTGGGCCCGATCCGACGCGATACGACAAGACCTCCTCGCGAAAGGTATCCTCCTGGAAGACGGTAGAGGAACTACCGTCTGGAAAATCAAATGAAGTTCAAACTGGTTTCTGATTTTACTACCAAAGGAGACCAGCCCCAGGCCGTTGACAGGTTATGCAAAGGAATCGCCGAGGGGGTTCCGCATCAGGTTTTACTGGGGGTTACCGGTTCAGGCAAGACCTTCACCGTGGCCAATGTTATTGAACGTATCCAAAGACCCACCCTGGTTATCTCCCATAACAAAACGCTTGCTGCACAGCTTTACGAAGAGTTCAAGGTTCTTTTTCCCGAGAACGCGGTTGAATACTTTGTAAGCTACTATGACTATTACCAGCCGGAAGCCTACGTTCCCCAGACCGATACGTATATCGCCAAGGACGCATCCATCAATGAGAAGATTGATAAAATGCGGCACTCGGCAACACACGCAGTCCTGGAACGGAGAGACGTTATTGTGGTGGCAAGCGTCTCCTGCATTTACGGTATCGGTTCCCCCGTGGACTACCGCGGCATGCTGGTTGCGATTGAAGAGGGAATGGAGGTGGAGCGCGACGCTTTGCTCGGCCGGCTGGTTGAAATCCAGTACTCGCGCAATGACATTGACTTTTATCGAGGAACCTTTCGAGTACGGGGAGACGTGGTGGAGATCTTCCCGGCTTACGAAGACGACAAAGCGATCCGGATAGAATTTTTCGGCGACATTATAGAAAGAATTCAAGAAATAGATTCGATTCGTGGTATGGTCCTGAGACGGCTGCGGAATGCCGCCATCTATCCGGGAAGCCACTATGTGACCCCTCAGGACAAAATAAAACGGGCGATCAACTCGATACGACAGGAATTAGCCGAACAGCTCGATTTTCTGACTTCCCGGAACAAGCTTCTTGAAGTTCAGCGGCTGGAGCAGCGAACCAACTTTGATATCGAAATGATGGAAGAACTCGGATATTGCACCGGCATCGAAAATTACTCCCGCCATTTGGATGGTCGCCGGGCAGGTGAGCCTCCATGGGTGCTTCTGGATTACTTTCCACAGGATTTCTTGCTTTTTATCGACGAGAGCCACGTCACTATTCCCCAGCTTGGAGGCATGTACCGGGGAGACCGGTCACGAAAAGAAACACTGGTAAACCATGGATTCCGTCTTCCTTCCGCCCTCGATAATCGCCCCCTCACCTTTGAAGAGTTCAATGAACGGCTCGAACAAGCGATTTATGTGTCAGCCACTCCGGGTAATTATGAATTACAGTTGGCCGGAAACCAACTGGCAGAACAGATCATTCGACCGACAGGTTTGATGGATCCTGAAATTGAGGTGCGGCCTGCGGCGTATCAAGTGGACGACTTATTGGAAGAGATTAGGATACGAACCCAGCAGAATGAACGGGTCCTTATAACGACGCTTACTAAACGGATGGCTGAAGATCTGACTGACTATTATCGCGACCTCGGCGTTCGGGTAAAGTACCTGCATGCTGATATTGCGACGCTGGAGCGAATGGAGATTATCCGGGAGTTGCGGCTCGGCACCTTCGACGTCTTAGTCGGTATCAACCTTTTGCGGGAGGGGCTTGATCTTCCGGAAGTTTCACTCGTCGCCATCCTGGATGCCGATAAGGAAGGTTTTTTGCGCTCCGCGCCGGCCCTGATTCAAACCTGCGGGCGCGCCGCTCGAAACATAAAGGGTAAAGTTATAATGTACGGAGGCACTATAACCAATTCGATGAGGGTAGCCCTTGACGAAACCAAGCGACGGCGGACCGTCCAGGCCGCCTATAACAGAAAACACAATATTACCCCGGCGAGTATAAGGAAGGAGATTTATAATGTTCTGGCATCCGTCTATGAAGCCGACTATGTGACGGTCGGTGCTGTGGCTGAACCGGGGTATGAGTACGGCAACCTCAACGAAATACCGGCATTGATTGAAAAACTCAGGCATGAAATGAAGGAAGCTGCCAAAAGGTTGGAATTCGAAAGGGCAGCTAAGATGAGAGATCGGATCAAGAAACTGGAGGAAGTCGCCTTGACGGTAAGTTAGTCTATGCCTGCTTGTTCAAAGCTTCACAAGCAGATCGATTGTCCAACCCCTGGGTGAGAATCATGATGCAGCCGGGTTTGGTTTCGAACCTGCGAAGCATGGCTGCTTCCCGACTACTCCCCCTCGGCGGAAGACCATGAATACTATCTATAAACCCTGCAAGTATCTGCTCTTATGCGGGCTTCCCGGCATTCTTGTTATTTGCGTGGCGGGGAACCACTATTACCCTGAGACGGTTGCTTTTTCCTGGATCTTTGTCATTGCTCTCTCCGGCTTAGTCGGTATTGGGACCAATACCATTGCGATTCGCATGCTGTTTCGGCCTCAGCACCCGACTGTTTTCGGTCGGCAAGGGCTGATACCAAAAAATAAGGATAGAATCGCTGATATGATCGGCGAACAGATCGAGCAAAAACTTCTTAATACGGACACCCTTATGCTGTCGTTGGAGAAGGATCGCGTAGTCGAACAGACCATAAGCACGATAATGAGAACCATCGACAACTACTTGAGTGAGGAAACAAATCGAAAGCGAATCGCCGATGTGATACTCCAGATCTACACGGAGTATGCTGATAGGTTGTTTATTTCAGGTGCAGAGGTCGCCGATAAGTATCTGTCGGACCTTATTGCCGGGCAGATTTCCGTGGAATGTCTTTGGGAGGAAGTGAAACCGAAGATCATTGCTTTTTTTGGATCGGAAGCATTACGGCACAAGGTTGCAGGCTGGATCATTACGTTTTTAAGTGATAATTTGCCGGATATCTCTCAACAGGTCGAAGATATTCTCAACCGGTATTTTGATACGCTTCCCTGGTGGAAGAAAATGGGGGTCAAATACGTTTCCGGTTTCAACCGGGAGACGGTGGCTCGGATTGTGGAGGAAGCCATCAGCGATCCCGGAACCCAGCGGGAGATAGTGCGGCTGATTGAGGGCAATTTGGGCGTCCTTGATGATTATCTGGAGAAGAAGGAGGTGAAAGAAAAGGTTGCGCGGGTACACGCGTGGCTCAAGGAACACCTGGTTCACATTGCCGCAGAGAAAGCTGTTCCGGCCTTGCAGGAGAAAATCGACGAGTTTCTCAGGAAGGAGGAATCGTGGCGGATCATTGATGCCTACCTAAGGGCCATCTTAAGCACGCTGTTGGGACGACTGGAACAATATTGTCAGGACCCCAGCAATGTTGAAAAGATCAAAGCACTTGTGAAGGTTCTTCTTGAGAAATTCCACATCAAAAGAATAGTGGCGGACAAGATTAAGCAACAGGATACCAACGAGTTCGAGAGGATGATAGTGAGCGTTTCCGGGGAGAATCTGGCGGCAATTGAAGTGTTGGGCGGGGTTTTAGGCATGTTGGCCGGGATCGCCGTTAAAGAGCCGGCGTTTTTATTTGTTTTACCCGGAGCGATTTTTCTTTTCGTGGGGATAGAACGGAGCTTTTCAAGGCGTAACTAACGGAAATATTTGTTAAAAAGTCATGATCCGGAAGAGACGCCGCCGGTAGCGCAGGGAATGCAGGCTACTTTATCGCCTTTCTGCACGGTGCGAGTATCCATCACCAACTCACCGCAGAAAGCGCAGCGGACCGATGGTCTCCGCTCGGCATACTGCGGTTCTTCAATAGACGTTTCCGTCACCGTTATCAGATCTTCTTCCGGGGCGTCCAGCAGCCATGCCATGTACTCATCCCGATTTTCTTTTATGGTGTTCGGAACAGCGCTGCTGTTGAGGGTAACGCGGAAAGCTTTTTTAGAATTCCGTGAATAAAAAGTGTATATCTGCTTTCCGTAGTCTTTGAATATCAGGTTTCCCTTGCCCATGGTGGCTCCCGTAAGGCATTGCACGGCATCGACACCGCAGGCGTTGTTTTCCACGATAACGACAATTTCCTCATCCGGAGCCCGGATTTCGGACATACGCTTCAGGGCAGCGATTGCCATTCTGTATCCCATGGCAAGCCCCGGACAGCTATGTCCATGAAATGCGACCACATCCTTGAACGTCATATTTCCCTTGAATCGCACGACGGTCATAGTATCAGTATTCTCCGTAAGGCCACCATCATAAGAGAAAATCCTCCTGAAAACCAGACGATATACTTCATGAACGCCATGGCAGGATGTTTCTCCGGTGAGATAAGGCTTGCGCCAAGCCGTCCCTTAAGGAATGATAAAAGAGCATGGCATAAATAGCAAGGTATAAGTTGGAAGGCGTGGTTTGCCGAGAAGCCGTAATATCAATTTTGTAAAATCAAGACTTTCTGCTATATAAAGATTACCAATTACAGACCCACAACTATCAAGTATGGATAATTGCCATGAGAAAGGCATACTCGGCTGCTTTCTGTTTTGATTGTCTCAGCCTGCCGGACGGCAGCGTGAAGGGCAACCGGGCAGCAGGTCATCGACGATGCCACCATTGCTACCAAGGTTAAAGAGAAACTCTATGAGGATGTTTTTTCAAAAGGGTTGGCAGTCAGCGGCAAGACCTTTCAGGGGAAAGTTGCTCGTATCAGCGCCGTTGACTAAGGAGACCACAGTAGCAGCACGCGGAAACGATCGCCCGGAACGTAGACGGAGTTGTGGGAGTCACCAACCTCCTTGAAGTCAAGCAGAAGCAGGGAATACGGTTCTCACGTCAAAGGATGTCCCGCAGAAGGCGAAAAGGCGGTTCGTACGGCAAGGACGCGGTGGGGAAGCCCTGCAAAACCCCGAAGATCAGTTTTTCCTTCGGGGAATGAATTGGGCCGTGTGAGTGTAGGAACTTTATCGGCACGAAAGGGAAATCAGGTTTGAAGCTAAAGTATGCGTATATTTCGGGCAGTCTCTTAGTGGTGCTTTTCATCTTTATGGTTCGTTCCGAGGCAGTGGAAACGTTTCCAAAGCCTCAGGGACCGATCAATGACTTTGCCGGGGTTATCGACGCTCAGTCAAGAACCGTGATGGATCGCCTTGTCCGTGAGGTATGGCAGAAAACCGCAACAGCGCTGGTGGTTGCCACTTTCGCTACCATCGAGGATAATGACCCGGCTGATTACGCCAATCGACTCTACCAGACCTGGGGTATCGGAAAAAAAGGAGAGGATAAGGGCGTTTTGATCTTTTTTGCCCTTAAGGAACGAAAGATCAGAATCGAGACAGGGTACGGCGTTGAGGGAATTCTGCCGGACGGGCGGGTTGGAGAAATTCTTGATCGCTATGTGGTTCCCGAATTGAAAGAGGGGAGGTACGGAACCGGCCTATTAAGCGCCGTTGCTGCCGTATCAGCAGTAATAATCAAGGATGCGGGAGTTACCCTTTCCGGGAAAAGCTCCTACCATCAGGCAAGCCAGGGACAACGTAAAAAGTCCGGGAATCTCTTTTCTCTTATCCTGATGTTTCTCATCTTGTTGGTACTTTTCGGTACCAGGCAGGGTCGTGCCATGCTGCCGTTTCTCCTGCTCATGGCCCTGGGTGGTGGCGGCAGAGGCAGTAGTTATGGCGGAAGCGGCTTCGGCGGATTCAGCGGTGGATTCCGCGGGTTCGGCGGTGGATTAAGCGGGGGGGGAGGAGCCGGCCGTGGATTTTAAGGAAAGGGACGGACGATGGGAAAGACAGCAAGACCGGATGAAATATTTGCAGAATTTACTGAAAATTATACAAATATCTATGGAAACGACTTGGCTGCGATCATTCTTTATGGAAGCGGAGCCGGTGGCGATTACCAGCCGGGGAAATCGGATCTCAACTTCCTGATCGTCCTCGCCGAATCGGTGATAGATCGTCTTGATCGAGCGCTTACGATCGTTTCCAAATGGAGGAAGAGAGGTGTATCCGTTCCCCTTTTTATGACCAAGGCATACATACAGTCTTCTCTCGATTCGTTTCCCTTGGAATTTCTCACCATGAAGCACCAATACGTCCTTGTATCCGGAGAGGATGTGCTCGCGAATTTAGCCCTTGAGCCTCACCATGTGCGGCTGCAGTGCGAGCGAGAGATAAAAGGGAAACTGATTCTTTTGCGCGAAGGCTTTTTGGGAACGGAAGGAAATGAAAAGAGAATAAAAGCGCTGATTGCCTCATCAATAACGGCATTTATCTCTATCTTTCACGGGATTCTGTTTTTGAAGAACCGGGGCATTCCGACAACCAGACGGGAGATAGTGCGGGCGGTCGCCGATGAACTCGCCTTTGATTCCGGGGTCTTTACCGAGTGTCTTGATGTGAAGGAGGGCGGGAAAAAGTTCTCATCGACGGAAATCAATGACCTCTTTATACGGTACGTAACCGAGGTGAGAAAATTGTGGGAATTGGTTGATACGATGGAAACTAAAAACGAGGAGGTATAGCCATGACGCGAGGACTAAAGATTTTTCTCATTGTGGGAGCCGTTATTGTTGTTTTTCTCTTATCCCTGTATGGGTTTTTCAAGGGCACCTACAACAATTTCGTTACCCTTGATGAATCAGTCAAGGCATCATGGGCACAGGTGGAGAATCAGCTCCAGCGGCGCTACGACCTCATACCAAACCTGGTAGAAACGGTTAAGGGATATGCTCAGCATGAAAAAGGTGTGTTTACCGACGTGACCAATGCTCGTGCGCGCGTGGGCGGCGCAGGAACGATCCCGGATAAGATCGCCGCAAACAACGCCCTTTCCGGTGCGTTAAGCAGGTTGCTTCTGGTGGTGGAAAACTACCCGGTTCTGAAGGCCGATCAGAACTTCATCCGGCTGCAGGATGAACTGGCGGGAACCGAAAACCGGATCGCGGTGGAACGCCGGCGTTATAATGAATCGGTCCAGACCTATAACATTGCCATTCGAAAGTTTCCCGCCAATATTCTGGCCGGCATGTTTAACTTCACCAAAGCCGCATTTTATGAGGCTCCGGAAGCAGCCACGGCCGTGCCGAAGGTCTCCTTCGGGGAATAGTAATGGAAATAGACCTCGCTGTCGGGCAGAGTGTAGAATGCACGATTACCACCGTGGCCTTTGGGGGCAACGGAATCGCCCGATTAAATAAGCGGGTTATCTTTGCACCCTTTACCGTTGATGGCGACAGGGTCGTCGTCGAAATTACCGCGATCAAACAGAATTATTGCCAGGCGAAACTGAAAGAAATCGTTTCTCCTTCGCCGCACCGGATCGCGCCCCGCTGCCCCTCCTATTCTTTTTGCGGCGGCTGCCAGTACCAACATATCACCTATGACCACCAGCTCCGCATAAAAGAGAGGCAGGTTACGGAGGCCTTTGAACGGATCGGGAAAATTTCCACCCCCCCGGTTAATCCCATCATTCCCTCTCCAAAGGAGTTCAACTACCGTGGAAAAGCGGAGGTTCACCTTTCCCGGTCCGGTGGTGGATCCGCCACCGCCGGATTCGTCACGGTGGACGGTAGTGCAATCATTGCTGTTCAACAATGCGACCTCGTTGATGAGGTCATCAATCAGCACTATGCCGAGCTGAGGGAGACGCTTGGTTCTCAACCCGTGCCGCTGCCAAAAAGGCGAATAACCATCTGGGCCGATCGGACGATTGCCCCCTCCCGCATCACCAAAAGCGTTAAGGGAAAGGTATTGATTGTACCTTTTGAGGGATTTTTTCAAGCGAACACTTCTCTCGTGGACCGGCTGGTCGACTGTGTCATCGATGAGGCACGCTGCCAGCCATCCGATACGGTGTTGGACTGCTATTGCGGTTGCGGCCTCTTTTCCTTGTTTCTCGCTCCTCGTGCCAAAAAAGTCATCGGCATCGAGGAAGATCGGCAGTCGTCAACTGCCGCCCGTCACAACCTTCGAATCCAGGGCCACGCCAATTTTAGAATCTACCAAGGCCGAGCGGAAAGAGTGATCGGCACTCACCTGATACGGAAAGGGGTCCCCATTGACACGGTGATTCTCGACCCGCCGCGAACCGGCTGTTCCCGGCGAGTGCTCAGCGACATTATGAAGCTGGGTCCCACGCGAATCGTTTATGTCTCCTGCAATCCCGCGACCCAGGCCCGGGACGTCTCCACCTTGCTCAAGGGCAACTACCGGCTGGAAGTCCTTCAGCCCTTCGACATGTTTCCTCAGACGAAGCACATTGAGGTGGTAGCGTCACTGAAGCTTGAGGAGGATAAGGGGAACGAAAAGCGGAGACAAAAAGGGCCAAGGCCGAATCTGGGGGATCGAGAGGCGTATTGAAATTAATCGAAACATGAGAGTCCGTTTGTCAGGACCGAAGTTTCCGGCTAGGTTGGTCCTCTCCGGAACGGCGGGGCTTCTCATTATTTTTTTAGCCATACCGCAATCATAAAGGAAAGTGAAGCTGT
>JAFGRE010000018.1 GCA_016935335.1 Deltaproteobacteria bacterium | reverse complement strand
TCACCTCCCCTTCCCTCGTCACAAAACGAAATTCATACTCCCGCGGAACCCCACCGCTCCCCTCTCTCCTCTTTCGATGGTACTCCGCCATCCTCCCTCTGTCCTCGTCATCCACAAATACTTCCCAGGAAACCTTCCCCGCGATCTCCTCTTTCCGATAGCCACTCAGGTTCTCAAACTCCGTATTCACCATCGAAATGATGGAATCCTTTTCAACCATAACCGTCGCGGTTCCCGTGTTTTCGAAAACAGTGCGATACCGCGCCTCCGACTGCCGCAGCGCCTCCTCCGCCTCCAACTTCGCCGTGATGTCATCGTACCAATAAAACTGCTTTCCCTCTGGCAACTGCACTTTCTTAAAACGAATTGCCTTCGCGTCTCCCCTCTTCGTCGTCACCCGAAAGGTCCTCGTAAATACATCCTTCGCATCCGACGCCCGGCGCGTATCTTCATCCCAAATCCCTTTTACCATCTCCCGGTATTCCTCATCGGGATACGCCCTCAAAAACCACATGTCCTTGTCCGGAATATCTTCAAGAGTATAGCCGAACATCTCAATGAATTGGGGGTTCACATACTCAAAACTCTTGCCCTCATTCATAATGGAAAGACCGAACGGCGCGTGTTCCACTAGGGTCCGAAACCACTCATCGCTCACCTTGAGAACCCTCGCATACACCGTTTCCGGAAGGAGAGTCGCATCACCCCCCGAGCCTGCAAATTCTTGCACAATCTGCCGCACGGCGGCTAATTCCTGGATAAGTTGTCTTTTGGTTTTAGATTCGTCCTTCATGCGCCCGTATCTCCAGAGAATAGGGAGGCTCTCCCCCGTTCACTTAAAATTTTAAACCTCTCGCCTTCAAAAAACAACCTTGCAAAATTGAGCGGTTTTCAAAAAACATGGTATAATCCTTCGACGAGTGTTTCCGGCGACACTGCCACCGTTATTGCTGGACTTCCCGTCGCCAGTTCTGGCAGGACGATCAGTAAACGCAGCCTGTGACATACTGCACACGCAGAAATAAGGGGCATTCCCCATGGCGGATCACCTAAACTGGAAACGGATGATGTTCAAAGGGTGTAAAGTATACGCCCAAACCGACGAAACCGGAAAACTGCTTACCAAGGATGGAATGGTAACGGTCAAGTACCAGCTTCAGCAGGATCAAGAATACCGAGCCCGAGCCGCTTCCGTGACGGAGATTGACGAAGCTCGTTTACGAGCCATCAAAGAAGAGAAAAAGAAAAAGCGGGATACTCCGGTAGCAAGGCATCTCTCTGGCGGTTTCGGTGAAAATCAGGCTGAGGAGGCCATTACGATTTTCACCGATGGTGCCTGTGAGGGTAATCCCGGACCGGCCGGCATTGGGGTGGTGCTCCAATACCGGGATCGCAGAAAGGAAATCTCCCGGTTTATCGGGTTGGGAACCAATAATGTCGCCGAGCTGACTGCCATAAAAATTGCCCTCCAGGAGATTAAAAACGCTGATCTGCCCATAACTCTCTATACCGACAGCATTTACGCCGCACAGGTAATCCGGGGAGCGTGGAAGGCAAAAAAGAATCAAACCCTCGTAGACGAGATAAAAAAAGAGATGGCCGGGTTCCCTCACCTGAGCATCATCAAAATCGCGGGCCACAAAGGGATCGAAGACAATGAAACTGCGGATAGGTTAGCTCGTCAGGCTATCAAAAAAGGAACGGACAAAAAATCGAAAGAGTAATGCAACCGCCGAACAGCGGCGTTCTCATTATAGTGGAGATTACTCAAATTTCGTCTCTTCTTTCGTTTCCTTCCATTCTTCACCGCAGTCTTTGCATTTATACGTAATTTCGTAGGTTGTTTTCGTCAAAGTCCCGCAGTAGGCACCGGGTTCCTCATCGACTTGAATCACCTTTTTCTGTAACGTCTTTTTTGAACTATGCTCGCAAGCCACTGGAAAACCTCCTTTTGGATTTTAGTTAAATGTATCGTGGTGGTGGAAATCTGTCTATCATTTTACCCTCACGAAAAAATGAAATACTACCTATAGCAAATTCTATTGTCAATTGTAAACAAAAAATAGAAAAAAATTCGCCAATCCGGGCTGGCAACCTGTTGCCCACTCTCCCTTTTTCGGCCATCCGAGGGCATCAGGCCTTTCTCTGCTCTGTTTTCCCACGCCGCCTCTCCCCCGCCAAGCATGGATTAAAGACCGTCCCGTCTTGTCAGTGCGAAACAGACAGCCACTCCTTCTTTAACCGTTCGAGTCTCCCTTCTTTAATCGCCGTTCGAATCAACCGAAACAAGGATTCCATGAAGTACACATTATGAAGAGTAGCCAGCCGTATCCCGAAGGGCTCCCGAGCCATGAAAAGATGCCGGAGATACGCCCGCGAGTAACGAGAGCAGGTATAGCACCCACACGTTTCCTCAATCGGTTTCTGATCATCCCTGAACCGGGCATTCCGGATATGTATTCTGAATCGCTTCGATTTTCCGACATACACTGTTCCCGTTCGTGCCAGAAGCGTGGGGGCGACGCAGTCAAAAAGATCAATCCCTGCCTCGACCGCCGCAAACATATCTTCCACCTCTCCGATCCCCAGGAGATGCCGCGGCGCCTGTTCGGGCAAACTCTGTGTTTTCCATCCAACTACTTGTATCATTTGATCTTTTGTCTTTCCAAGGGACCCGCCGACAGCATACCCGTCAAAGCCCTGCTGTTTCATAAAAACCGCGCTTTCCTCCCGCAGATCCCGGTAGGCGCCTCCCTGGACAACACCCCAAAGCGCCTGATGGCGAGAATCATCCCGCCGGAATTCTTCGAGCCCCCGAACCGCCCACCGATGCGTGCGCTCCATCGATTGTCTCGTATAATCATAATCGTGGTAGGGGGAGGTGCATTCATCCAGGGTCAGAATAATGTCGGCCCCCAGTCTCCGCTGGATGTGAATCACCCCTTCCGGGGTAAAACGACGGGGAGTGCCGTCACAATGGGAAGTGAACGTAATGCCTTCCTCATCAACGCTCACCATTGACTTCCGCTTCCCGGAGCCGTCACTGCTGTTCTCCGGGGGGGCCGGAAATATCGATGCTATCTTGCCGACCCCCTGTTCCTTGCCGATGCCGAGGCTGAAAATTTGAAACCCGCCGGAGTCAGTCACTACCGGCCCCGGCCAGCCCATAAACGCATGGAGCCCACCCATTTTCTTTATCAACCCTTCTCCGGGATTGAGGTGAAGATGGTACGTATTGGCTATAATAACCTGCGTTCCCATCATCAGAAGATCCTCGGAGGATAGCGCCTGTACTGCGGCGTGCGTGCCCACGGCCACGAAGGAAGGCGTAGCCACTGTTCCATGGGGCGTGGTCAACGTCCCGGCGCGAGCTTTTCGGTCCCGCGCTATGATCTCAAATCCGAACATCAGTAAAAAATGGTTACCGTGCGATGATGGGGTCTTTTCTGGTATTGCTCCTGTTTGCTCATATTCCACAGAATCCAGTCAAGCTCAAAAGCGCGCAGCTTCTTGCCCCGTTGTTCCAGTTCCTGACGGATCAATTCAACCGCCCACAGGGTATTGGCCCTGATCTCAACCTCCTCAGGACTTCCTGAAGGCAGGAGAATCCGGTTGTCCACCTTCGCTGCCAGATCCGACCCATACTCCAAAACTCCCAGTTGGCGCAACACCTGAGGTAGTTTGTAATCTGCGAAAGCCGTCAGTCTCTCCATGTCAAAGAAGAAACCCCAGTCCTTTCCTCCAAACGCCCCGTACAGATCGGCCGCAAAAATCTGAGCCCGTTTTAAAACCGGGACGCGTCCTCCCTCATACTCGGCAGCATCTTGAAAAGACGGAAACTCTTCCGCCACACGCAGCACCAGATCTACTGCCGAATTTCCGGAAGTCTCCACCAGACGATAAGCGTTTCCGCTGTAGTGGGTAAGTAAAATCCGACCCACGTCATTGAGAATCCTCACCCGCTGCTCCACCAATTGCAGTTCTCCCCGGCCGGACACTATCTCGTTGAATTGGTCACAGGAAAGTCTCTCCAAATAATCCGCACTGGTGATGGGGATCCCCCCTTCAATCGCCCTTTTCAGGGAAGCCGCCAGTGCGAAATACCCCGACAGCACCCTGGATTGGTACTCGATCCGCCATTTATCGTGGCCGGATGCCGGCCAAAAGCAAAAATTGATGCTGTCAAGAATCAAGAGATACCCGACCCGTTTTTCCGGCTCACCACCATAGTGACAGAAGGTATCCCACGCCGGGACCGTGATCGCGCGATCACAGATGTCCCGGGCTGCTTGGTTTACCGCTCCCGCATCTATCCTCACCCGGCTGCTTTCCCCTGCGACCCGCCGGGCTCTCGCCAGGATGTCCCAGGTCTTTTTCGACCCATCGCTCTTACTCACCGTTCGTCCCCCTCGAAAAGCCTCCTCCCGCCTTCCGCAAAATTGACTATCACAAAAAGTCCCTCGTGGCAACCAAGGGGTTTTTTCTTGACCAAGGTGATCCTCTGGCTATATAGTGGTGCTAACGCACAGCCGGTAAGCAAAAGACTCTGTTTCCGTTGACAACGCGGAGTGGTCTGTATCTGACCTTCACCTCAGTGGTTCCGGTCCCGATATTCTCAACGGATGCGATTCGGGCAGCCGTTGAGAATAGATAGCCGGTTTTACTCAAACCGGCATAATCGTTTTCATAAGGAGGAACAGATGGAAGAGAAGGAAGTGGGAAAAATCGTCGGTTATTTTGCCAAAATCAGCGTTGCTGCCATTGAAATTACCGACGGAGAACTCCGTACGGGAGACACGATCCACATTACCGGCCACACTACGAATTTCGAACAGGCCGTTGATTCCATGCAGGTTGAGAATCAATCCGTATCGGTGGCAAAAGTTGGTGACTCAGTCGGTATCAAGGTCAAGGACCGCGTCCGCGAT
>JAFGRE010000132.1 GCA_016935335.1 Deltaproteobacteria bacterium | reverse complement strand
TTTTAAAGGAAAAGTGCCCTTTTTTCGACCATTTTTAAATTCATACAAGAGAGATTACACTACTGCACGGCGTGCGGGGTGAAAGTTCCCGCAGCAGGTCATCACGGAACCGAAGGGGAGGAAAGGGGGAGGGGCGCGGTCCTGAGGATGCCTGTCCAGACTGGGCTTTAATTTGATAAGTTGGCTAATTGAACTTTCTCGCCGGCAAAAAAGCCAGGATGACATCTTTTCTTGCACGGATGCCCCGCTTGTCTCGCTCCAGCAGCCCCATACTAATCAATTTGTTGACGTCTCGAACCAGGGTTTTGCCGGTCTTTTTAGCATAGGCGGCAGCCATGCGTGTGCTGGTTTCAGGTATCTTGGATATGCGTATTGATTCATCTGTTGCCAAGGATAGATCCAAAGCCAGATGCCTCTGACGGACAGCGGCCTCGGACATTTGGTCCTTGAACATCTCGTGAACATAATTACGCCACACAATATCCCATTGTTGATTGCGAATAATCATTAACTGCTCTTTTAGCTGATCGACAAAACCAGTAGAAGCGTATTTTATAAAATCCGATATATCGCCATTCATTTTGGTGGTTTTATCTAATTGTCTATAATATTCGGCGCGGGTTTGATTGTAGAAATTACTTAACAAATGAGCGGCGGGCGTTGGAATGCCGGCTTCCAACAGAATTTGGAATTCAATTAATCTGGCCGTTCTGCCATTGCCGTCACCGAAAGGATGAATCAAGACAAAGTAAATATGGGCAATTATGGCTTTTACTATAGCGAAGGTTATTCTGCTGTTTTCTGGAATTTTGAATTCATTTAACCATGAACACAGTTTTTCAAGAAGGTATTCGCAATCCTCTGCCGGAGCCGCACGGTAGCCTCCGACACCAACAGAATAGGTTCGTACTCGACCAGGAACAATGGATTCATCTAAAGAAAGTCCATCTAACACCGATTTGTTATAGCCTTTAATTTTTTCGACCGAAATTTCGGCTTTATCACGAACTAATATATCTGCTGCTATTTCGTCACAGACAGCGATTATGTTATCAATTTCTTTTGATAAATATTCTCTTGAAGGGGGCAGCTTCAATTCACCCTGAAGGTGTTTAATGACTTCCGATTCTGTAAGCGTATTGCCTTCTATGGCTGTGGTTGCCAAAACACCTTTGGCCAAATAAACCATATGTAGTCGCTTCGCAACAGCTGGTCTGAGAGGAGCGCCCGAAATGTGTTCACATTTGGATTGCGCTTCACCTAAAGCGATCCATGCTTCATATTTAATCAGGCTGAGATCGATCTGGAAAGTCAACCAAGGATGCGTCTGTTCGTATGTCCTCATATATGTCCCAAAAGTAAAACATAATTATTCTATCAAGTCAATTTGTTGCCAGAATGAAGCTATCTTTGTGTCCTATTATGTGTCCACACCAAAATGATGTCAACAAAAATATGGATCGCCCAACCACCGCAGCGCAGAAGACTTGCGGCTTGTGGGCTAGGTGGCATCCGTCGTGTGTGCCAGGCGTGGCACGGAGAGTGCGGGGTGAGAGGAAAGTGCCGCTCCAGATTTAATGTAATACATTACCTAATACCGATAACCAATTAGAACAACATTACTAAACTGATAGCATTGGTGGTGATGGCAAAAGAGATTGCGGAGCCATGCAGAAGACTAAAAGCGCTACCCAGGAGTTTCTATCGGGAGTTGATGCCGAGGGTGAGGGTGGCAGGAAATAAAGGGCTTTCTTACGAATGAGGATAAAACCTCCCCGCAGGCTGCCTGGCGAATCCATGAAAAGGCTTGCATGTTGGTGGATGCAGGAGCGGCGGTTGCTAACAGGCTGCCTTGTTGCTGTAGGTTCTGTACCAATATCGCTTCAGGGCGGCGACAATGTTTTCGTCATACTTGACCCCGGCATGTTCTTCCAACATTGCGAAGGATGCTTCCGGGGATAGTGAGTCGCGATAATGCCTTCGTGCCGTCAAAGCTTCGAATACATCAGCCACCGCGATGATTTTTGACATAAATGGAATCTCGTTGCCCTTAAGTCCCTGAATATAGCCGGTTCCGTCGATTCGCTCGTGATGGCAAGAGGCGATAAAGGGGACCTGGTGGTATCTTCGTTCGAGACGCATTTTGCTTAGTATGCTTCGCGTGTGAACAACGTGGCGTTTAATTTGCTCGTGCTCTCCTGGAGTTAAGCTGCCGGATTTCTTAAGGATATGATCGTCAACCCCAAGCTTTCCATAATCATGGAGCAAGGCTGCCACACTCAGAATGTCGATTTCCATTTCCTTGAAACCAAGTTCATGGGCGATGCCGCTACAAAACTCGGTGACCCTCTGCGAGTGCCCTGCTGTGAGGTGATCTTTGGCGTCAATGGAGGCGGCAAAAACCTGGAGGGTGCTCTTAAACTGTTGATCTTGCTCTTGGGAAAGTAAGGTATTTTCGATAGACATCCCAACGACGGGCGAGAGCGAGTGTAAAAAGTCCACATCAGAGTCGGTAAAGGGGCCTTCTCGTTTGTTCAGAACCTGAATGACGCCAAGGGTTCCTCCTGATTGACCTTTCATAGGTACGGACAAGATGCTTCTGGTATGGTATCCCGTTATCCTATCGAAGGTTTGATCAAAACGAGGGTCGCTATATGCGTCTTGGATGTTAATTTCTTTCCCCGTAACTGCGACTTGCCCGGCTATGCCCAAATTTAAATCCAGGTGAATGCTGTCATCCTCCAGGCCTTCCGCAACCACAGACGACAATTCCCCCTTGATGGGGTCAAACAAAAACAGACTGCCGCGCTCACAACTGGTTGACAATCGGAGATCACGGATAAAGACTCTCGCGTTATCATTGTCAGACAGAGCTTCATAACCCAGACCGGCAAGTATTGCGGCTGCCGTAATCGCTGTCTGCTCATCCTCATTTGAGAAAAAACCGGTTTTTTTGTTGAGAAGTTGGATTACGCCCGTAACCTGGGCGTCATTATCCAAAATTGGAACCGACAAAACACTTTCGGTTCGGAATCCTGTTTCCTGATCGATGCTTGAATGGAAGTAGGGGTCATTATAGGCATTGATGACATTGACGGTTTGTCGAGTGATGGCACACAAGCCGGCGAGCCCCATTTTCAGTCTAATCTTGATGCCCTTGCCTTTGAGCCCCTCAGCGAATTTTGCCCAGAGTTCCTTTCGGTCCCAGTCGATCAGAAAAAGAGTGCTGCGATCGGCATGGAGATATTTAGAGATCTCCTTCATGACCAACGGCAAGAGTCTGTCAATAGTCTTGTGAAGACTGAGCATCCTTCCGAAATCAATGAACTTTTTTAACCGCTCATTTTCCTTCCGTAAATTTCGAATCTCTTTTTCAAGTGAGAGCAGTGTCGTGGCGGATATATCTTCCATAGAATTTCTTCCCGGTTAGAAGTCTTCTAATGTTGAAGATAGATACATGGAGGAAATAATCTTTGAGAAGATGTTTTAAGTAATCTTACCCATCGCAATATGATGGGCCGAATAAAGTTAAAAATACTTTATATAGTATAAACAGGATTGTCAAGCGCTTTCATGTTGCGGCGTGCGGGATCAAAAAATGAGCCTGGAGGATGAGAAATACGGGGCGAAAAAACGTTACCGGGCCGGGGATATTTCGATGGCGCCGTCCTCGGTCCAAATATCAAGCTCTCTGGCGGCAATCTCCAGAAGATCACCATCCTGAATGGTGCCGTTCGCGGTGCATCGGCTTAGGAGGCATCTTTCTTCGTAGTGGACCGTTTTAAAATATTCGATCCGGTAATGATCACCCGCCGCCATGTTGAGTGGCGCCACATTCTCTTTTACCTTTATGATATCCCTTTCTTTCAATTTTCTGTCCATAGGCCCTCCCCTGATGAGGCAGGTGGTGGACTTCCCGGTTACGGGTAGAAACAGCGTTTTGGACATTAAAAGCGTAAACGTTCTAAAAGTCAAACAGAGGGGAACTTTAGCTTGACTTTCACCTAAGTTTCACCTACAGTGGGAAAAAGGAGAATGTACGTGTACCTTACCGACAGACAGAAGAAGGTCTACGATTTTATCCAAGCCTCGACAGAGAAAAACGGGAGGCCGCCCTCATATGAGGAAATCCGCAAGAAACTCGGGGTCAACTCTTTAAATTCAGTGGTGAAACACCTAAGGCAGTTGGAAAAGAAAGGGTTTTTAAAAAGCCCATGGAAAAATCAGAAGCGGGCACTCGAAGTCTTGCCTCTTCCTTTAAAAGCGGTGAACATTCCTTTTGTCGGTAGGGTGGCTGCCGGAAAACCCATTGAAGCCGTGGAGACTCCGGGCGCAGTAGACGTGCCGGAGTGGCTTCTTGCCGGGGGCGAAACCTTTGCTTTGGCGGTTGAAGGGCACTCCATGGTGGATGATGGTATCCGAGAGGGGGATGTGCTCATTGTTCGCAAGCAGTGCCATGCCGACAATGGGCAAACAGTAGTGGCCCTTGTCCAAGGAGAAGCCACGGTAAAGAGGTTTTTTCTTAAGAGTAACATGGTAGAGCTTCAACCGGCGAATGAAACGTTTTCCCCCTTGGTTATTAGACCCGAAAACGTGAAGATCATCGGCGTCGTGGTCGGACTTTATCGAAAATATACGATCTCATGATGGTATGCAGCGAGCAGTCGCAAGCCTCCATATTGCTCATTTCTGCCTGGCGCTTACTGCGAGAAACGATGTATCTCTTACGGGAAAGCTGGTGGCGCTAGCGGAACTCGGGAGAAGAGGAACGGTTATCGATATTTCCCCCGAAGCGCGGGAAGAGGGTATCCATCCGGGGATGCCCACGGAAAAAGCAAAAAAACTGTGCCGTTCACTTATTCTTGTGCCGCCTGATTTCCCGCAATGCCGGAGAGGACACGCTGCGGTGATTTCGAAGCTTTATGAGTTTACCCCTTTGGTGGAGTCTGCCGGGTGGGAAACGTGGTTTCTTGATCTTACGGGAACGAGACGCCTGTGGGGAGTGGGGGTCGATGCCGCAGTGAGGGTTCGAGATGCAATCGCTCTGGCTACCGGATTTCATCCACAAATCGGCCTGGCTGTAAACAAGCTGGTAAGTGGCGTGGCCGCAAAACTGAGCTACCCCCTTGATGTTTGCTCGGTTGTCCCGGGGGAAGAAAGGGGGTTTTTGGCACCTCTTCCGATTCGCTGTTTGCCTCGACTAGGGAAGGCAACAAGAGAGGTGCTTCAAAACGAGCTTGGTGTCCATACGATCGGCTGCCTTGCCCAAATTCCCCCGTATTTGCTTGCCGGGATATTCGGGAAGGAAGGAACACTCATTTCGCGCCTGGCACGGGGAGAGGATGACGAAGCAGTCGTTCCCCTGCCGGAGGCGGCGTCTCTCGGCTTTTCCTCTTCACTTCCCGGGGGCGAAAACCGCCGGCAGAGACTTCATGCCCATCTCTTCGGCATCTGTGAAGATCTGGGACGGGAGCTTAGAAAACGCAATCGGGTGCCGGGGAGCCTCTCGATAGAGATTATGTATGCCGACGGCCTGAAAGTAAAAAGTTCGGTGTCAGCAGGCGATTCGAATGACGATTTGGATTCGAATTTATTTCGCAAATCTTCCTTGCTCTTTGATCGGGTAGTAAAACGACGCGTGCGAATTACCAGGATTACTCTTGTTGCCGGGGCGTTGCGACTGCCGTTTTCCCAACTTCCTCTCTTCTCCTGGGATGGCAGCCGACTTCGAGCACGGGCACTTATGACCGCCATCGACCGGGTGAGGGAACGATTTGGATCACATGCGCTCCTCGTGGGAAGAACGTTGGTCCGATAATCCATGTCTTTTGTTCACCTCCATGTCCATTCTTGCTACACGTTTCTTCGAGGCCTTTACTCGCCCCATGAGATATGCCAAGAGGCAAAAAACCTTGGTTTTTCTGCAATCGCCCTGACAGATACGAACGGGATGTACGGATTGCCGGATTTCCTGGCAGCAGCAGAGAAGCACGGCATCAAGCCCCTGGTGGGTGCCCAGATAAAAGCTCCTGATGCCCACGCAATTCTTCTTGCTAAAGATCCCAGCGGGTATCGGTTTATCTGTTCCCTTCTTACCCGGCTTCACCGGGACAAGCAGTGTTTTTCACTTTTAAGGGAACTTGCCCGGGGAACACCCGGCTGTGTGGTCCTCTCCTCAGCCTTGCCTCTCCTTACCGTCCTCCGGGGGAAGGCGGATGTGTTTGCCGAGCTACTTCCCGGTGGCGCCGGCTTTTCAACCTTTAAAGTTGCTCGCGACCTTGATATTCCGGTGGTGACTACGGGGGGGGTCTATTTTATGCGACCGGAGAATTTCAACCTCCACCGGACACTCAGGGCCATTGACCTGAATACCACGGTTGACATGGTGCCGGAGGAGGAACTCGCTCCGAAAAACGCTTTCCTTGCCGACCCCAAAACAATGGCAGCCCTTGTTCCTTATGCCCCTGATGGGCTTCACAATACGGTTGTGATTGCTGAAGGCTTACCGAGGGAGTGGAAGCGAGGCGGCGAGGTTTTTCCTCAGTGGAACGGGAGGGAAGAGAGCTTTGAGGCACTGAGAAGGCGGTGCGTGGACGGGGCGAAAAAACGCTATGGCCGGGTTGGCGGAGAAGTGATAACACGTCTTGATGCCGAGCTTGCGCTGATTCGGGAAAAACGATTTTGCGATTATTTTTTGTTGGTGGCGGATATTGTCGCTGCTTTTCCCATAACCTGCGGCCGAGGTTCTGCCGCGGCTTCATTGGTAAGCTATTGTCTGGGGATCACACATGTGGATCCGATAAAAAGCAACCTTCTTTTTTCACGCTTTCTCAATGAAGGGAGGATCGATCTTCCGGATATCGATGTTGATTTTCCGTGGGATGAGCGAGATGCCGTCATAAAATATGTGCAGGAAACATTCGGGGAAGAAAAGGTAGCTGCGGTTGCCAATGTAATCGGCTTCAGGTCTCGCGCGGCGGTTCGGGAGGTGGCGAAAGTCTTTGGCATACCGGATCACGAGATCAAAGAGGTAACGAAAAGATTTTCAAGCGACACTTCGGTGGCTGCGATCCTCCAGCGGGTGAATGAACATCCTCTCTTCAAAGGGAGGCCGCTTCCCCAACCATGGCCCGACATACTTGCAGAGGCTTCGCGGCTTGAACAATCCCCGCGGCACCTGGGAACCCATTGCGGTGGGATCGTAGTTACTCCGACGCGAGTTGCCGATTATGTCCCGGTGGAAGTTTCCGCAAAAGGAGTTCCTTTAATTCAGTGGAATAAGGATGGTGCTGAAGAAAGGGGGCTTGTAAAAATGGATATTCTTGGAAACCGCTCGCTGGCGGTTATCCGGGATGCGCTGCGAGCGGTTGAGAAAAATCAGGGGGTTGTTCTTTCGTATGCCGGTCTTAATCCGATTGAGGATGAAGCCACCCAAAGATTGATTCGCAGCGGCCGCACTATGGGGGTGTTCTATATTGAATCTCCTGCCATGCGAAGACTTTTAGTGATGGCGGGGAAAAGTGATTATCCTCACCTGGTGGCTCTTTCTTCAATCATCCGGCCCGCGGCCAACAAGGTCATAATCGAGTACGTGAGAAGACTGCGAGGGGGCGGATGGAAGGAGCTTCATCCACTGGTGGAGGATATCCTTGCCGAGAACCTCGGTATCATGATTTATCAGGAGGACGTTGCCCGAATAGCGGGTGGAATTGCAGGGTTCACTGAAGCCGAGGCCGATTACTTCAGGAAAATTCTTTCAAAGAAGACCAGAGACGGTTTGGCAACGCAGAAGGAAAAATTTTACTGTGGGGCGCTCCGGAAAGAAGTACCAACAAAGGTTATTGATGCGCTGTGGGAGATGATCGCATCTTTTGAGGGATACTCTTTCTGCAAGGCCCACTCGGCCAGTTACGCTTTGGTGAGTTTTAAGGCGGCGTATCTCAAAGCCCATTTTCCCACGGAATTTATGGCTGCCGTATTAACAAACGGAGGAGGGTTTTACTCGCCCCGGGCATACCTGTCGGAAATTGAAAGGATGGGGTTTGCGGTGCTTCCGCCGGATGTTAACGAGAGTGAAAAAGGATATACCGGGACAGGGAGGGGCGTGCGGGTGGGACTTGCACACATACGAGGGGTTTCCCGACGGTGCCTTGAAACAATCATCGAAGGACGGAATAAGAGGAGATTTGAGAGCTTTTTTGACTTCAGCACCAGGGTAAAACTCGGTAAACCCGACTGTCTTCTTCTCCTTAAGGCAGGAGCACTGGATTCCATCGGAAAAGAACTGGGGCGGATAGGAATGGCGTGGTGCATTAAGGCTCAGGGTACCGGCGACGAACTGGCCGTGACTTCGGGCCTTCCCACGGGTGATATTCCTGTGGCGATCAAGTGTTCTCAGGAAATGGAGGCGCTGGGATTTCCTGTTTTTTCCCATCCGTTGGATTTTTTTCGAGAGCGGGTTTCAGGATTACGGACACAACCAATTCCGGCAAAAGCGCTTTCTCGACATTTAGGCAAGCGGGTGACCATGGTGGGAATTCCGATTGCACAAAAAAATGTCCACACGAAAACAGGAGAACCCATGGAGTTTGTCAGCCTGGAAGATTTGACCGACGTTTTTGAAGCAACGCTTTTCCCTTCGGTCTATCGCCAGTTTTGCCGGAACGTATCGCTTTATCGTCCGGTTGTTATCAGAGGGGTTGTGGAGAGTATGTTCTCCGCTTTTTCCATCAGGGTGGAAACGATGGAGCCCCTCTAAAATTTATTGTCCTTTGCTTTTCGGCAATTACCCCTTTCTGCGGTCATCTCGCCAAAATTTGAGTAAAGTTTTCACCGCCTTTGCCGAAATATATAGCAGCTAAGAATTCTTTATACCCTATCTATGCTTCCTCAACGAATACAGGTTCGGTGTTATGGATTTTTATACTATGCTTGAAGCTTTGAAGGATTACGATCTTTATGAATATTTTGACGTAACTGATCACACGAAGGAATGCTACATTCGACCGAAAAAGTGGGTAACCTATATTTTTATGACGCTTCCCTTCTATTGTGCGGCCAACCTGAAGGGTGAAGACCTGACGGGGTTGATGTATGAGAAGGTAAGACAAAATCATCCCGAATTAGAATATGCAAATGTCGAACAGTGCATTACGCAATTGATTGCCGGAGAGGATCTGTTCGCCGAAATTCTCTACTGGTTTTTAGAGGGAGGAAGAGCTGAATTTCATAAGGTTGTCTATCTCGACAGTCTAAAGAATTTCTATAAATACGGACGACATCTAAAAACCGTTCTTCGGAGAAGGGAGGAGATCGAAAGAATCCTTTGGGAGGGTGTCGACTTCTTAGGGAGCGCGTAAGGGACGAGCCGCGCGAACGGCTGCGTCTGGCGCAACCGGAAAAGAGGCACGAGGGGTTTTTGCATCTTTTCACGACTATTTTCTCGTCCGTCATCTAACTGGTTTTCTCCACTTGCCATCCCCGGTGGTAAGGGCAAAAGAAGACGGTATGCCCTAGCGTTCGATTTTACAGTAAATATCTGATCTGATCTCATCTTCCCCGATGACCGTGCGTGTACCAATGGCCTGGTACATCCGCAAGCCGTCCAGCAGGGGAGTAATAAGCTCGGATATGATTATGGCGTTCTTATGTGCTGTTTCCCGGTCATTGGGGGGGATACGCTTGTTTGCCCAGGTGATGATATTTTTCGTATTATCAATGAGTTGATTGATTTCAACAAAGGTGATGATGTTGTTATTTGCTGTAAGTCCGCAGTCCATGCGGCTGAAATGGTGATTCGCCGCAAGGCCCTTTTGGCTATCGTAGGTGTCGATGACAGCCTTAACTCCGTCAGGATTGACTGACAGGACCCAGAAGCCGTTAAAAAAGGCTGAAGAAGGCTGAACGTGCTGAAGGAGGGGCAGGGGGATAAACGTGATATCCGTCCCACGATAGACTTCACGGTGGGGAGTGATTCCCGAAGCGTCGATGAGCGATTTGATGATGTCAGGGAGGGTTTCGTTATCGGCTTGCTCAAAAAGGAGTGTCAGCTTGGGAATGGGGAAAAAGCCATCCGTATCAATATCGGCCACCAGGAAGGCGACCTGGGAGTCGAATGCCTGAAACATCGTGTCCAGGGAGATGCCGAGCCTGCTCTCGATGAAGTCCTCCAACCAGTTAAGATAAACATTATTCCCAGAAGGTGATTGAGTGTATGTTTCCCATAGCGCGGCGGGGTCAAACGTGTTTGCCCAGTAATAGAGTTGGGTGCTGTCAGGGATCATTCTCAAGGTTTTGTTTTTCTCCGGTGGGAAACGAAGCGCCTTCGCGGATGCCGGAGTCATGGCGGTCTTGTCAAACGTGAGAAAGATGGTGCTTTGCAGGAGGTTGGTACCGTCGTCGTAAGTGGAACAGCCGAAATCGTTCCACCCCTTAAGGTGGGAAAGGCTTTTTTTGAAGTCGGGTACCGAACTAATGTGGTCGGCTTTAGAGGCGGCAAGCCTGAGGAGGGGATTGGATAACGCCTTGATATTTCCGTATATAAAGGTGGTGCGCTCTGTACGTTCGAGGCTGTTGCGAAGCGTACGATAGGATTCGTTGTCTGCCAGCCGGCCGGATGACCTGGTCTTTAGATCAAGACAGGAACGCAGGGTAGAGCAGCTCAAAGAGGCTACCATCAATTCATCGGTAAAGGTGTAATAGACGACAATGCCCTCTTCAAGGTGAAAACTTTTGATCTCGAAGGAGCCGTAGGTTTCGGTAAGGGATTGAGGGGTTTCTGTCAGGAATTGAGCAAAGAACTCAACAAGGTCGACGGAATGTTGGGGACGCGAGAAGAGAAGTAAGTTGTTATAGATTTGCTCCGGAGCCTCCGGTTCCGCCTGGTCGGAAACGATGGGAATCATAGCGAGGACTGTTTCTCTGCCAAAAAGTTCTCGAAACAAAGGGCTGTCCAGACTGGAGAGAACCGATGCTTTAAGATCGGTAAATTCATCGATCACAACCCGAGGGGCTCCAAATTCCTCCGCGAGGCGAACCAGGTTGATTTCCTGGAGCTTTTGAGCGAGCAATGAATTCTTGAAGGCGTTAATGCGTTTTTCCAGGTGGAGAAGTTCGACCATGAGCAGCGTATCGGCGGGAAGAAGTTTCGACGGCGTGCCTGGTGGGGCTTGCGAACAAGGACGGAAAAAGAGGAAATACGCTCCTGCTGCACCGAGCACGGCTACAAGCACGGTCAACGCAATAATTTTCTTCATCGTGACCTCCTGGAATAGAGTGGGAATAGGGGAAGGAACTTTCGGAGGAGTATAGAAAAAACCCTTTCATCTGTCAATGGGAGAGCATTATTGACGAAAACGGCTTTGCCAGATC
>JAFGRE010000131.1 GCA_016935335.1 Deltaproteobacteria bacterium | reverse complement strand
CGTTTGCCGGGCTTCTCGTTCCGCATCTTCATCATCAGTCAGTCCGTCGGACCTGATGACCCCGTATCCGGCTTTTTCTATGGCGACAAGAATTTCTTCCGGCGTTGTCGCCGCCGGTATATATTCGACGTAGGCCCGCTCCGCAGCGAAGTTCACCGTCGCTAGGATCACGCCCGGGACCTTTTTGTTCAACGTGCGTTCAATGGTTACCGCGCAGTTGGCGCAGGTCATCCCGCTGACGTGAACATCGAGAGATGCCGTAACAACTCCATATCCGGCATCACGAATTTTCTCGACCACATCCGCGGCCGCTACTGTGCGGTCATCGAACGAGACGGATGCCCTTTCAACAGCAAAATTAACCTCCACGTCTTTGATGCCGGGGAGGTCTTTGAGGGCTCTTTCGACAGCAAGGGCGCAGGAAGCGCAGGACATCCCGGTTATTGCTACTGGAATGGTTTGAACAGACATGATTGCGTCTCAGTCTTTCGCCGGGTAATTGATTTCCGCCAAAGTTGCCTCTATTACGTCCAGGGTGGCTGGAGTATCCCACCGCACCACGATCTCTTTCGTAATCGAATCACCTTCAACGTTCGATACGCCGTCGATCCCAGCCAATTCTTTTGAAATGGTATTTATACAGTGGTTACACGAAATATTTGGGATTGAGAATGTTGTTCTGTTCATAATAATCCCTCCTTTCAATCGGTATAAAGATAAGATAATGCCGTAGAGAATCGTGTCAAGGCGACTTCATGCCGCGACGGCCGGCACCGTCGAGCATTATTGTGGTTAGGGGAGGGATGTTGTGGTATGATGGCGATCATCGTCACGGCGCCATCAAGCATAAGGATTAATCCACCGGGAGTAATGCTCACTCAGTTTGGGCATACGCTCCGTGATCAGGAGGCGGGGTGAAACTCAATCAGTTGGAAATATTTTGTAAAATTATTGAGTTAGGGAGTTTTTCCAAGGCTGCTGAGGCGCTTCATTTGTCTCAGCCGACCCTCACCGAACACATGAAGAGTTTAGAGGATGAACTGGGCCTGATCCTTTTGGATCGATTGGGGAAAAAGATTCATTCCACCAAAGCAGGCACCATCCTACGGGAATATGCTCAAAGAATCTTGCGTTTGACACGAGAAGCGGAACAGAAGTTGCGAAGCATCCAGGGGGAACTTAAAGGCGATCTGACGATCGGAGCGAGTACCATACCTGGGGAATACATTCTTCCGCCAATCATTAAGCGTTTCAGGGATGATTTTCCCGGAATTTACGTACACCTCACTATCGGTGATACCAAGAGGATCATCGACGACACTATTAATTGCCAAGTAGAATTAGGGGTTGTCGGCGCTAAAGTGGAAAGCATGAAACTGGACTATTATCCATTTGTAAAAGATGAATTAGTATTGGCGATGCCCTCGGGGTCTCCGTGGGGGAAGGCTAAATCCGTTTCCATGGATGACCTTACGAAGATTCCTTTTATTCTCCGCGAAGAAGGCAGCGGAACGCGGATGATAATGGAAAAGGCACTGCGTGATTCCGGATTCGCCGGGGCTCGATTAAATGTAGTTATGACCCTGGGCAGCACCGCAGCGATCGTTCAAGCCATGAAGAGCGGGGCAGGGTGCTCCATCGTATCGCGCAAAGCCGTCCAAGACTATCTGCACAATGATGTCATACGAACCAAGCCGATAGCTGGCATCACCTTTTCGAGAGAATTTTTCATTATTCTTCGACGGGGAAAGGTGAAGTCTCCTTTGTGTGAAGCGCTTTTTACATTTCTGCTCGAAAACGCGAGGACCGCCTCTCTCCAACGTCCGGGGGATGCTTAAGGTCTTCGCGCCCACTTTTCCGCCCTCCCCATAACCATATTCTCATTTCCCGGCTTTTTCTTCTTTGCCCGCCCCGGTTGTTTTTTCTTTCATAGAATGCTCCTAAGAAACGCCAGTTTAAAATAGGAATAATCTATTTGACTTATTGATAGAACTTATATAATGTATGGCAAAATCGTGCAGGTTAATCTCATAGTGAAAAAATAGCCATCCCCATTGAAGACCTCAGGTGAGAGGGTCGCGACGGGGTGCGTAACGCCGAATAAAAAGGAGGTGGTCTGGTGGTGAGATGCAGGGGAGCTTCTTAAAGGAGTTTGGTCGGCATGAAAAAGCGTTCTATTCGAATTCGAAAGGAGAAAGAGGATGAAAAATGTGCTTTTAGTAATTATAGTGATACTATTTTTGGCCACAGGGGTGGTGGCAAGTGCTCCCACCGCCGCGAATGCCGGTGGTACGGGAGACGAAATCGCAGCCCTGAAAGCCCTTGTGGAAGAGATTGAGCGGAAACGGGCTGCTGAAATTCAGGAATTAAAGAGCCGAATTGAAGCATTGGAAAAAGAGAAACAGCAATCGACGGTTCAGAATATCTCTCCGCCGGCGGAGGTTCAAGAGTTGAAAGAAACGGTGGGCAGACTGCAAGCCAAGGTGGACGCCCAGGATGAGACGTTTTCCACGGTGACGAGTTTTATGGAGAAACATAAACTGAATGTGGGGCTTCGCCTGCAGACGTGGTATCAATTTATGGAAGATGGAAAGAAAAACGGCACGAAAGATTTGCATGACTTTATGGTGCGACGATTCTACTTTTATATCAAAGGGGAAGTTATGCCGAAGATCGGCTTCTTCGCCCATATCGCCGCAGACCGCATCGGCCAGGATAACCTGGACAACCCCGGTGTGGGCCTTGGAAGCGGCCTTGCCGTGCGTGATGCCTGGATTTACTATAATATGTGCGATGCCTTTAAGGTTCAAATGGGGAGGATGTATATTCCGTTTACGAGAAACTACGGCACCACCTCGACCTTTGCCTTGCTTCCCTTGGAACTTCCCTTCAACCAAGGTGGGGTGCGGGGGGGTATATTTTATGCCAGCAAGGTCGGGCGCGATGACGGAATCGTTCTGTGGGGGAATCCCTTGAACGGAAAGCTGCAGTACCGACTCGGGATTTCCGAGGGAGTCGAAAATGCCGACAATCCGGATGACAATCTGCGGTATACCGGAAGGCTTTCGTTTAATTTTTTAGAGCCGGAACTATCGTGGTTTAATAAAGGAAATTATCTGGGAGAGAAAAAAGTACTGGCATTAGGGGCCGGTTTCGATTATCAGAATGACCTTATCCTAGGCGGAAGAAAGGATCAAAAAAACTTTGGCTGGACGGTTGACTGCTTTTTCGATCATCCTGTCGGAGGCGGAGCGGTTACCGTGGAGGCGGCTTACATACACGTCCAGAATGTGACCCAGACACTGCGTTACAGTTGGCTCACCAGCGGTGATGATGCGCAGATCTATTACATTCAGGGAGGCTATCTTTTTCCCGGAATGATCGGACCGGGAAGAGTGCAGCCCTATTTTCGTTTCGAACGGTTGGATGTCGACGAAAAGCCTGACACCGGGTTCCCCAGTTTAGGGTTTAATTACCTTCTGAAAGGTCATAATGCCAAGCTGACCTTTGATTGGACGCTCATCGACCAGCGTGACGAAGTAAGGAACATTCGTGGAAATTACAGCGGAAAGGATCAGAACCTATTTACATTCCAGGCCGCAGTGGGGTTCTAAGGAATCAGGCAATTGAAGGGAGGCATCGTATGAACAGCATGAAGAACGTATTTGCCAGCCGCTGGGGAATTATCAGCGTTGGGGCCATCATCGGGATACTAGCTCCACTTCTACAGAAGCTGGGTAATCCCGGAAACATGGGAATTTGCGTGGCCTGTTTTGAGAGAGATATTGCGGGTGCGCTGGGTTTCCACCGGGCAGAAGTGGTGCAATATATTCGGCCGGAAATTATCGGTTTTGTAATCGGTTCATTGATTGCGGCCTATAGCTTCAAGGAGTTTCGACCGCGTTTGGGGTCGGCTCCGATCGTGCGGTTTGTTTTGGGGGTGTTTGCCATGATCGGTGCCTTGGTTTTCCTGGGATGTCCCTGGAGGGCAATGCTTCGACTCGCAGGGGGGGACGGGAATGCCATTTTTGGATTGCTAGGTCTCATAGGCGGCATCTGGATCGGAACCCTCTTTCTCAAGGGGGGATACAACCTGGGAAGAACGCAATGGACGTATGCATCCGCAGGCTGGTTGTTTTCGTTGTTCATGGTAGGGTTACTGGCACTCCTCGTCATGTTTCCCCCCATCAAGGGAGAAGCCAGAAACGGCGTGTTGTTTTATAGTACAAAAGGACCGGGATCAATGTACCCGCCTCTTTGGATTTCTCTGGGAGTGGGGACGCTGTTAGGATTCCTGGCCCAAAGAAGCAGGTTTTGCACCATGGGAGCATTTCGGGATCTCATTCTTTTTCGGCAGATTCATCTCCTGTCAGGGGTTGTCGCTTTGATCGTTTTCGCTTTTCTCACCAATTTAATCTTCAAGCAGTTCCATCCCGGATTTTCCGGTCAGCCGGTTGCCCATACCATACATATATGGAATTTTCTCGGTATGGCCCTCGCCGGATTGGCATTTGCGCTGGCAGGAGGTTGTCCCGGACGGCAGCTCTTTATGGCCGGGGAGGGTGACGGAGATGCCGCACTTTTTGTCATGGGGATGATCGTTGGTGCTGGTTTCGCCCACAACTTCGGACTTGCCAGCTCACCGAAGGGGGTGGGACCCTATGGAATACCAGCGGTGATTATCGGATTTATCGTGTGCCTTTTTATCGGATTTACGATGAGAAGGACTTACGGAGAGGGGGTATGATTATGGAAAAGGTAATTGATGCACGCGGCCTTTCCTGTCCTCAGCCGGTTTTGATGACGCTCAATAAGATCAAGTCCTTAAAAAAGGGCGAGCTTATCATTAAGGTTGATACGGAAACATCAAAGGAAAACGTGAGTCGTGCTGCTGAGAGTCAGGGTTGGAAAGTCGCAGATCTCATTTCCGAGGGGTCTGAATATACCATTACGATCAAAAAGGATTAGCCATGTTATTGCGCACCTTGCTTCGGCGAGACAAAGGGAATAAGTCGGGACGACAAAAAGTGGATCGTGGTTTTTTAGTGTTTGAAAATACCACCGAGGTAATCATGGCTGAAAAGCTCTTGAAGTCCCAGGGATTCCCGGTAGAAGTCAAGGGGCCGCCGCAGGAGGTGCGGAGCGGGTGCGACTTGGTGATCGAGTTTTCTCTGATTGAGGAGTTGAAGATACTCAGGCTGCTCGAAGAGACGGGGATAGAACCGCTGCAACTGGTGCCGGTGAGCAGCCCTTTGTTGAAGCCGGTTGATATTTTTAGGGTCAAGGATTTCGGGCGATTTCTTATGGTCAGGGCAGCCAATATGAAGTTGACTGTCGATAAGGAGACATTGACTATCGTCAACGTCTCCGGCGGGGGATGCCCGGATGTACCGTATCTTGCCGCGGAGATGATCGGCAAGACGCTTGAAAGCGCACCGAATCCCAACGAAATTGGCCATACCTTGTGCGGATACGCTCTCCAGTTGGCCTATGAGGAGATGAAACGGCACCAGGCGGTGAGGCTCAGTGAAGGTGGGTGAGCGAGAAAGAGAAGAAGGTGGTAGAAAGGGTATTGTGCCAAAGAACGAAGGAAATAGATTCGTGAATGTTCCGAAGCTAGCGATGTGCAACTTTATCTCAGATCCTTTTGAGCTTAAGCGGTTTGCTCTTGATCATGGATTTGACGGTATAGACTGGACCTTCAGCCTTGGCGGCTTGCCGCGAACGCCGTCTGAAGACGCCGCCGCGGTGGAGGCCATTACCAGTCTCTCTCCCCTTGAACTTCGCTTTCACTGCGCCTTTAACAAGGTTGATCTTGGGCACCACGATCGTGCTGCTGCTCACGAGGCGATGACGGTTTTTCGTTCCGCCTGTCGTCTGGTTTCAAAGGTGGGGGGAAAGCACCTTACTATCCATGTCGGATTAGGCCATAACTCAACCACTACCTTGTCATGGACCAGGACGATTGAGAGGTTGTCTGATTTGGCTCGATTCGGCGGGAGCATGGGGATCAGCATTTGTTTGGAGAACTTGGGGTGGGGCTGGAGCAGCCGTCCGGAGCTGTTCGAAAAAATGATCCGAAAATCGGGGGCGTGGGCAACAGTGGATATCGGCCATGCTTACCGGAGCTCTGCGGTGCAGTGCCAGCTTAATGATATAGATGATTTTGTGACCCCCCATCCCGAACGGGTGCTGAATGCTCACATCTACCATGAAGAGGCCAACGATCGACACCTGCCTCCCCGGACGGTTTCCGACTTGGAGGATCGTCTCGATTTGCTGAGGGGGTTACCCCTATGTGACTGGTGGGTTTTGGAGTTGCGGGGAAAAGAGGCGTTATTAGAAACCCTGCATGTCGTCCGGGAATACTTCCGGCAGGAAGCACAGCGTAAGGGCGGCCCGGAATGGAGCGCCGGAACCGGCATTCGGGTTTCGGCAAGGTAGGCTCTATATGCATTCGAAGGGAAAGCAAATCACGGCAGCCGGTTCGTGATATTTTCAATTGTGCTGATTCGCTTGCGTTTTTTCTGAATGGATGGCATTACTGTAAAAACAGGTAGGCATCGATTCTTTTTGTTTGGTTGGTAGCGGTGGGAACTATTATGATAGTACTTGCGGGAACTCTTCCGATAGAGGATTTACGGCTGAAGGTCGGTGAGGGAAGAGTGAAGGATGGACAATTTTATATCGGTGATACCTCGGTTTCGTTAAACCGGGGAACAGCGGCCATGATGGCGGCCTGCTGTGTTGTCTGCAGCAGATATTCTTCTGAAGCCCCCTATTGTATTGTCTCCGGCGACATCGGCGACGGCCGCGGAAGCATCCCCGTGTATGATTTCTTGATTAAAAACATATCAGGGTTGCAGCCAGATGTATTTGTCGGTCATTACATTATGCCGAACCTTGCGTATCACAACAAATTCATTGACGCGATCGGCAAAATGACTATAAAACCAAAGTTGATCGCAGATGCTGGGTTTATGTATATCGCTAAAATGGCGGGATTCGCGGCGGAGTATACCGTTTTCACTCCCGACCTCGGGGAACTGGCATTCCTGGCGGACGGTCAAGCGCCTCATCCGTTTTATACGCGGGGGTTTATTTTCCATATGGAGCCTCGTACGAAAGAGCTCATTGCTATGGCATATGCCGAAAAGAATGCCGCCCGCTTTCTATTCGTAAAGGGAGAGAGGGATATCGTGTGTGAAAATGGTGAGGTTCTGGGGGAGGTCACGGATCCTTCCGTTCCCGAGCTGGAGGCAATCGGAGGGACCGGAGACACGATCACCGGGATGATCGGTGCCTATCTTGGCAACGGTTTGGCAGAAAAGGAGGCGCTTCATTTAGCCGCCTGCGTTAACAGACTCGCAGGGGAATCGGCCAAGCCGACTCCGGCTACTCAGATAGGAGAGATTGTCATGAGAATACCCCAGGCCTTAGAGAAGGTTGTTATCGGGCCGACAGGGTCGCGGTGCTGATTTGTTAATGATAAGGGCCGAGGATGGAAGAGACAAAGAAGGTTCGTCTTACGACAACAGTCAAAGGAGCGGGGTGAGCGTCCAAGATAGGTCCGGGAGACCTTGACAAAGTGTTGTGCGGATTACCCCTCATGCATGATCCGAACGTGATCGTCGGTTTTGAAGGTTCCGAAGATGCCGCTGTGTATAAGCTATCGGATGATCTCGGAATCATTCAGACCGTTGATTTCTTTACCCCTATTGTTGACGATCCATATATGTTCGGGCAAATTGCCGTTGCCAATGCCCTCTCAGATGTGTATGCAATGGGGGGAAAACCGATAACGGCGATGAATCTTGTTTGCTTTCCGGTGAAAACCCTGGGCTTAGCCATGTTGAGAGAGATTCTGCGCGGGGGGATCGATAAGCTAAGCGAGTCGGGGACAGCGCTGGTGGGAGGGCATTCTGTTGAAGACAATGAGCCGAAGTACGGGCTGTCTGTGACCGGCGTCATTCACCCGGGAAAAGTGATAACCAATCGAGGGGCGAAAATTGGTGATGTTCTAATCCTCACCAAACCGCTGGGAACAGGCATCGTGAATACCGCCATTAAAGCCGGGTTGGCGAGTGATGAAGCCATAAAACAAGTTTCCATGGTCATGTCCACCCTCAACAGGAATGCGTCCGTTGCCATGCAGAAGATCGGAGTTCATGCCTGTACGGACATTACCGGCTTCGGCTTATTGGGCCATCTCAAGGAGATGTTGGGATCACACGAATTCACCATAGCCATTCGGAGCGATGTTGTTCCCATGTTTCCCGATGTGGTGGAATATGCCGGCATGGGGCTTGTGCCGGGAGGGACGAAGCGAAACAGAGATTTCTGTCAGGACCTGGTTGCCGCTTCTTCCGACGTTGGTCCTTTGATGCTTGATATTCTTTGCGATCCCCAGACTTCCGGCGGCCTGCTTATTGCGGTTTCCCGTGAAAAAGGCGACGGCTTGCTGCAGGAGCTACAAGAGAACGGCGTACCCAGCGCATCAATTATCGGAGAAATAACGACAGAGACGAAGCGGAGAATTGCAATCGAATAAAGCGGGATCGCAGATGTCGTCGGCAGCTTACGAATACGGCTCAATAGTAATTCCTCATGTTTTGCTCATTTAAAAAGCCTGACGGCAACCACCGCAGTTATGAGGCAATTTTTAATACCTTTGCTCCCCGAATCTTGCGTTCTTTAAGTTCGAGCAAGGCCACGTTTGCTTCCTCCAGAGCATATTCCTGCAATTCGGGTTTGATGGGGATTTCCGCTGCAAGCTGCAGAAATTCACTCACATCATTTCGTGCCACGTTGGCAACACTCTTGATCTCCTTTTCCATCCAGAGGTGGGTGGGGTAATCCACGGTAAGGAGAGAGTTTTTGTCTGCTTCTTCTTTGCGGATGGCATTAATTACCAAGCGCCCGCCGGGCTCCAAATTTTTTAAAGCTTCCACGACAGGCTTCCAGACCGGCGTCGTATCAATGACGGAATGCAGTTTTGTCGGCGCTGTTTCCTCGGTATTTCCGGCCCACGCAGCCCCCAGCTCTTCGGCAAATTCTTGTTCTTTTTTACTGCGGGCGAACACATACACCCGGGTGTTCGGGTACTTATGCCGGACTATCTTCATTACCAAGTGGGCCGAGGCGCCGAATCCGGTGAGACCAAGGGTTTGTCCGTCTTGGAGGTTCGTCAGCCGCAGAGATCGATAGCCGATCGCTCCGGCACAGAGGAGGGGGGCTGCTTCTGTGTCGGAAAAGACCGGGGGAATGAGGTAAGCGAATTCCTCGGGGACAGTCATATATTCGGCATATCCGCCGTCGGCATCTCGACCGGTGGCCTTAAAATCAAGACAAAGATTCTCCTCTCCCCGGCTACAGCGCGAGCACGTCCCACACGCGGAGTAGATCCAGGCAATGCCGACCCGATCGCCTTCCTTAAATCTATTTGCCTTGGCCCCGGCTTTTTCGACTCTCCCCACCGCTTGGTGGCCGAGAACAATGGGGAAACGGGGTGGCGGTGTTCGGCCCTCGATTTCATCCAGTTCGGTATGACAGACCCCGCAGGCGGTGACCTTTACCAACAGTTCCCCTTCGTTAGGGATCGGATCGGGAAGCGCCGTCGGTGTTAAGGGATGCCGGTTTTCCCGGAGACTGCAAATACCGTTGAGTACCATTGCTTTCATATGCCATCTTCCTTTTCTGGAATTGCTGTTGCTTCGGATGCTTCTCTAGGTTATAAACAATACTGATAACCATAATCAAACCAGGACAAAATAGCAACCTTGTGGGTTCCACCCGTCTGGTTAAAAAAGATATCGGTAATGAAGAATGGGTATGGCACCTCAGGATGCGCGAGACAATGGGAAGAACATTTTTTAGGATTGCAGTGATCATAGCTGTGCTCGGCACAGGAATCTCCTGCGAGAGAACCACCGATAGGATTTCGCTGAAGCTCAGATTGCGGCAGGGGGAGGCGTATACCCTGAACCTCGTCTCTGATCAAATCGTATCGCAGTCAGTCTATGGGCAGGAGCGACAATCACGACGAAAAACGAGGATCGGGTTCGGCTACGTGGTTGCCGAGGTTGACGGCGAACAAAATGCGTTGCTCCGGGTGACGTTTCAGTCGGTGGCGTTCAAACACGATGGCGCCGGAGAGGCTATCGATTTTGATTCCCTCCATCCGCCGGAGTCCCTTTCCCCGGCGGATGAGGTTTTTGCTGCCTTGGCAGGGCGCAGCTTTTTCATTACCGTATCACCGGACGGTCGGATTAGCAAAGTTGAGGGGGTGGAACAGTTGTTGACCGAAATGGTTGCACGGCTCAATCCTTCCGAGGGTGCGATACGGGAGACGCTGGTGGAAGGTCTTCGGCGCCAGTATAATGAGCAATCGCTACGGGAGATGATGGGCAACGTGATGGCGTTCTTTCCGGACGAGCCGGTTGCTGTCGGTGAATCATGGACCAAGAATATAACCGTTGCCGAAGGATTTCCAATGGTTTTGGTTAATACGTGGACATTACAGAAACGCGAAAACGGCGTAGCCTCTATTGGCGTCCAATCCGTGGGCACGCCGAATTCGGAGTCGTCTCCTGTCAGTGTGGGGAACATGAAAACTATTTATCACCTTTGCGGTGAGCAAAGGGGAAGGATCGATATTGACGAGGATACGGGATGGATTATACATGGGCGCTTATTTCAGCAGCTTTCCGGCCACGTCATGATAACAAACGCACCCCATCTGTCGGACGTGCCGTCATGGCCGATCTCCGTTGAAAGCGTTACCACTTTCTCCTCCTCGTAAGCCGGTTTTTTGTCAGCCTCATGGAGTATTGGTATGGATAAATTGTTTTACCCTGAATCGGTTGTTATCGTCGGTCTCTCTTCGAATCCTCGCGGCATATCGCGGGTTGTTCTTGAGAACCTTTTGCGATGGGGTTTTGGGGGAAAGATCTTTGGAGTAAACCCTCATAGCCACGATGGTTATGTGAAAGGCATTAAGGTGTACAACGCTTTGACGGAGCTGCCCGAGGTTCCGGATTTGGCGGTCTGCCTGATTCCGGCGAGGCTGATTCCCGACCAGGTTGAACAGTGCGGCAAGCTTGGGATACAACGTATGGCCATACCCACCGGAGGCTTTGCCGAGTTCAACGAAGACGGTCGCCGGCTTACGGACTTAATGGTCGAAAACGCTCAAAGATACGGTGTCAGAATCGTCGGTCCCAACGGACTTACGGTGGCCAATTCCCGCAATGGTCTCTGCTTACCGTTTTTGCCTTTTTGTAAACCCCGTGAAGGAAATATTTCAATCATTTCGCAGAGCGGTGGAGTGAGTGCCATCATGCTGGGTTTGCTTATGGGAGAACATATGGGCCTGGCAAAATATGTCAGTATTGGCAACAAGGTTGATTTGGATGAGATTGACTTTCTCCGTTATTTCGGTGCCGACGGGGATACACAAATAATCTGGCTTTATCTCGAAAGCATAGATCGGGGAAGAGAACTGATCGAAGCGGCGAAGAGAATCGACAAACCCATCATTCTCTATAAGGCGAACACGACTTCAGCCGGCAAAAAAGCGGCACTCAGTCACACGGCGGCGCTAAGCAATGATGAGAATGTTATTGACGCTGCAATGGAGGAGGCGGGAATTATCCGGATACACAATTTTCGTGATTTTGCGTCTATGACAAAAGCATTTCAGTTGCCGCCGATGAGAGGAAACCGTATCATGGTCATGAGTCCGGCAGGCGGTTTTGCCGTCCTTACCGCTGATTTATGTGAACAAGCAGGATTCGATTTTGCTCATCCCGGAGATGCTTTCTATGATGCACTGAAGCAATACGTTACTGCCGGCGTTATCAACCTTTCAAACCCGCTTGATATGGGAGATCTTTACGATACCGCTGCGATCACCCGTGTATTTTTCTCGGTCATGCATAATGAAAATGTTGATGGGGCAGTGTATGTCAGCGAATGGCCCTCCTGGGCCGAGGGCGATGATGTTTTTACCACCATGTTTCGCACCGATTTCTCCAAAGAGATCAGGGGAGCGATTGTCTCATCACGCAAGCCGTTCGGCATTTGTCTGTTCGGCGCCCCCGGCACTGTTGCCGAGATTAAAGGCAACGTTCAGTTTCCCATCTTTGACAGTCCGGAAGAGATGATTCGGTGTCTGGCAGCGCAGCGAGACTTTTGTCTTCGGCTAAAACGAGAACCCGTCAGTGAAAAACGGCCGGATATAATCGATGTGGCAGCAGCAAAAGAATGGTTGCATGAGCATGGCGGGATTATTGGAGGAGAGTCGCTTGAGTTGTTGAGACTATACGGAATTACCGTTGTGGAAACCCTGACTGCTCGGGATGAAGGGGAGGCGATCGAGATGGCTCGAAAGCTGACCTATCCGGTAGTAATGAAGGTCGATTCTCCGGATGCCCTCCATAAAACAGAGGCACAAGGGGTTG
>JAFGRE010000130.1 GCA_016935335.1 Deltaproteobacteria bacterium | reverse complement strand
CCCCTCTGCCGTCAAATCCTTCTCGTCTCCGCAAAATACGATTTCGACTCTTCGATTTTTGGCACGGTGCTCAGCCGTATCATTCGGAAAGAGCGGCTGAAACTCACCGTATCCTATAGCGGACACACGGTCCGCAGGGATCTTTTCTTTTTCCACAAGATATCGAAGGACATTCACCGCCCGTGCGGTTGATAGTTCCCAATTTGATGGAAATAACTCGGTGTGGATCGGCACGTTATCGGTGTGCCCTTCAATGCGGATCGGCAGCGCGGACCCGGAAATAATCGAGGCGACGCTATCCAGGAAGGGAAGTGCATCAAATGATATCTTCGCCTCACCAAGATCAAACAGGATGCTGTCCGCCATCGTCATCACCAGACCTTTATCGCTCAAGGAAAAATCAATTTTCTGATTTAACTTGAAATTCCTAACCGCTTCTTTCAGCTCCGGAAGAATCTCAGCATCATTAATTATATCGGCGGACTCTGCCAACAATATATCCTTGCTTGTCCCAAATTTCAGGCCCCCTTCAAGAACGCTGAGAGCCCGCGAAAAAGACTTCACGAACCTTGTTATTCGCGATTGCTCCATGGTTGCAAACGATGACAGCATGATAAAGAATGCCAGCAAAATCAAAATAAAGGCCGAGAACGTCAGCTCCCATCCCGACTCCGGCGCTTTTTCTTCTCCCTTTGTACCCCTGGTTGCCTTCACTCTCATATGAATCACCGAAACTAAATGACCTTCTAGGCTTTTTTACCTTCTTCTCCCTTGGTTCCCTCAGAATTCCGATGCTTGGGCGCGATAAAGGCATTCAGCTTTTGCTCAACAATGCGGTGGTTGTCACCGGCCTGTATCGACATGATACCCTCCAAAACCAACTGTTTTAAAAGAATCTCCTGTTTGCTTCGGGTACGCAACTTTCCCGCTATGGGTATGAACATCAGGTTAGCCAAGAGAACACCGTAAAACGTTGTCAGCAAGGCAACCGCCATTGGCGCCCCAATCTGGCTCGGATCTTCCATTTGCATCAGCATCTGCACCAATCCGATAATCGTTCCCAGCATCCCGACGGCCGGCGCGAAGGTCCCCATGGTCAAAAATATCTCGGCACCTAACTTGTGACGTTCCTCAATAAACTGGATCTCAGTCGCCATGATTTCATCTATCGCGTTGGATTCCATTCCGTCTATTGCCAGCTGTAAGCCCTTGTTCAGAAATGGTTCCCGAACGTCCTTAAGCTGTGCCTCAAAGGAGAGGATACCCTCCCTCCTCGCCTTCTTGGCAAAATCGACCAGGAGGGTGATAAGATGAGCGGCTGACTCCGACCGATGCAGGAAAGCATTCTTTGCAATCTTGAAGACAGTTAGCACCTCGGAAAGAGGATAATTAAGGAGCGTGGCCCCAATCGTCCCGCCAATCACAATCATTAATGATGGATAGTTCACAAACCAAAGTCCCGATCCCCCCATCAGGATTGCACTGATAACGAGACTGCCGGCAACAAGAATACCAATAAACGTGGTAATATCCACAACGCTTCTCCTTTCGCACGGAATCGATGCCCGTATTTGCTTTTACGACATCTTGTCATCCTATCGTAAAGCAAGTATCATACCACCTGAAACGGTGGCCGCTTTTTTCTTTATCAATAACGCAAGAGTATCTTTGCATTACCACTTTTTACCTCTACAGCACTCGCTGTCGGGCATACGTATGGGTTATCTTCCTTCAACAAGAGCCGGGCAGGTCTTGGTTACCAAATGCCAGCGTCAAACTATTACTAACCGGAGTCAACTCTTTGACGCTTTAAGAAGTATCGATGGATGGCACAGGGGGGAGTTTCCTCTATCGCATGGGTACACATGCAGGTCCATGGTTCACTGAATTATGGATGCCACGGTTTGACAATATCATCACTACATGGGGAGGGAGTATATATAGTATGGAGTGGATATGGTTAGTCTGTCACTCGATGACACGGCGCGTCTCTTCCTCATCATTCGGAGGCATCTCCACGGCAGCACACAAGAAACTTACGCGCCCGGTAGCAGTGAAACTCCGCAAGAGTGCCGAATATTATGATTGCCTTTCCTGGGTGGTGTCAAGGAATCAAGCCAGCATCATGTTGATACAGTAGCCGTTGATATCGCAATATCTTCTTCGATACTTCCTCCAGCGGTTCCTTAACCAGCATTTTTTCCTTAGTCGTAAAGGTTATGACAGTGTCCGGCGTCGCCTGTAAGGACTGAATCGAGTCCACGTTAACGAGTACTTTCGAGTTGTCTAAACGAGTTACCTCAATCATTGCATAGCCTCCTTTCCTAACTTATCTAAGCCCATGTACGCCCGCTCTTACATCCGGAGGATATACCTCTTCCTCCCTTATTATCCACTGCTCTTTAACTCTTTGAGCACCCCACCTCCTCTGCCGACATCACTCTACAACATTCCCTCATGCTCCTCCTCCCATCCTTTACCCGGCGATCCATCTCATCATCGCTTTATACTGATCAGGTCCGCCAGGATTTCGTCACTTGTTGTAATTACCCTCGAATTAGCCTGGAAAGCTCTCTGGGTGGTAATCATCTTTACAAACTCGGATGCCAAATCAACATTTGACATTTCCAATCCATTCGGGCTTATTCCTCCCAGTCTGCCGTTGCCCGCCGTACCCAACATTGCCTCACCGGAACTCCGCGATTCCGCATAGAGATTCTTACCCAGCGCCGACAGCCCCTGATAGCTCGGAAAATCAGCCAAGACAATCTGGTACAATGGCTTCAGCTGACCGTTAGAGAAAACGCCGGTCACGTAACCCTGCTCATCAACCGAGGTGCTTTGCAAGATTCCGGGCGGAAAGCCATTTTGGGACAGAAAGGTAGTCGTCGACGGAGAAGCATAGCCCGTGATCGTACCGTCCGAGTTTCCGAGGCTGTTTAAATACGCCCACTCAATATGCAGAGGATCTGCTCCATTAAGAAGAGTGATATCAATGAATGGATTGGCGCCAGGAGGATCGCAGTTGGCTGGATCAAGCATCCCATTCGAATCAAAGGCGATATGATATGGTGCTGCCGGAGGCGCCACGGTTCCGTCCGAGGCGGCAACCGATGCGCTCCATTCCCATACGTTCGCAGCCGTGCATGTAAAATCCATTGTTACCGGAACCGGACTGCCCAGGGAATCGTAGACCGTTACCGTAGTGGAATAAGCATCTGGAATTAACGGGTCAGCGTCGGCGTTCAGATTAACGGTAAGGGACATTTTATCGGTAGGACTCGGCGGCACACTGCCCGTTGGGATACAGATATCGGCAACAGAGCCCAGCGTCCCATTGGAGGTTATCGCATATCCTTGAACCTTCAACCCGTCGGGGTTCACCAGATTGCCTTCCTTATCGAACTTGAAGCTGCCCGCTCTGGTATAGAATGCATTTCCTATCTGGTCTTTGACCATGAAGAAACCTCTTCCATTTATCGCCAGGTCAGTCGGACTGCTTGTATTCTCCACCGAGCCCTGAGTCCACAGTGAGCTTGTCCCCCAAAATTGGACGCCTCTCCCGATATCATTGCTGCTGGACCCGGATAGAGACTGGCTTAATATATTAGCAAAAGAAGCCCGATTTGTTTTAAAGGAAGTTGTGTTCACATTGGCGATGTTATCTCCGATTACCGCCATTGCGTTGGCATTAGCTCGCAATCCTGATACACCGGCAAATAACGAACTTATCATTTTCTGCTCCTTCCATTTTCTTATGATTATGAATACGGCGCTTCATCCCGTATGTCCGCACCTTTTCTACGTCTCGGAAACCTTGGTTATTGCGCCGATGGCCACTTCCTTATCATCTACAATCAGATACGTCACCCCATCGTTAAAGAATACCCCCGTAACCCGCCCTCTAATGAAGGGGTCCATCCCCACCGATTCTCCATCGGCATCAGTGGCACTTAGCTCCACCGTGTACTCACCGTCAGGAAGCCTGCCTCCCGCATTATCCCTTCCATCCCAGGAAACATCATGCTTTCCGCTGCTGTACCCCCCGTACTCAAGAATCCTCACAACTTGACCATCTGAATTGTAAATAAGACCGAAAACGGCATCAGCATCCCCTGCCAGGTTAAAGTGGATATCATCCGCCGTGCCATCATCTATTACCAGTGCGTTGTCAATCGCCTCAACTTCTCTACCGATAAAACCAACTGCCTGCGCATTGTTACTGGACGCCTGATATAGCTGCAAGTATTCCAGGCTGTCATTAATCTGGCCAAGCTCTTCCAGCGAGCTGAATTGCGCAAGCTGAGCGGTAAATTCGGTACTTTCCATTGGGTTGAGCGGATCCTGCGCCTTGAGTTGATTAACCAACAAATAGAGGAAATCCTCCTTTCCAAGTGTTTTTGACTGAGTCGTCGTGATGGTGGTTTCCGCCGACTGCACAGCTTCTAACCCCTGTATCGACATATAGCCTCACCTCCTCTTCTTCGAGTCTTCGGATATCATAACTGCCACTCCTCCCTGTCTGGCCGATTAGCCGCCGAAGGTTATGCAAAACAGTTCACAAGACTTTTCCTCATTCCTTCTTCACTATCTTTATCCGTCTCGTCACTGTCGAGGAATGACCTGGCATCTATCTCACCTTCACCGCTGCCGCCGCCAACGTTAAACTGTTTCTCACTTTCAAATTCCCGCCCTGTTCCCTCAAAATCATCAGCCATCCATACCTGGAATTCCTCGATATCCAACCCTTGGTCATGGAGTGCGCTTTTAAGTTGATTGCAGCTGTTATCTATCAAATCTCTGGCCGCAGCAGTCTCGGTCACAATCCGTATCGAAACATGGTGATCGTCTGATGAAACACGCATCTTCATCTTTCCCAATGCTTCGGGCTTGAGCTGAATCACAATTTCAGGCTGATCTCTTTTTAAGGACAATACCGCATTGTTGACCATCTGATCCAGGATTCCACTTTCGAGAGGCTTTGCCGATTCAAACCCTGTGATACCATTGCCTGATCGCGGAGAAATATCACTGTTTCGGATCAAAACCGACTCTTGTTTATTGAGTTGGTTAACTGTAATCGCATTACGTAGATGGCCATCACCCTCTATAGTGTTTTCTCCTTGGCTTACTGTATTTGTATCAAGGGAGTCACGTGCCGGGTCAAAGGCAGCATACACCGCCTTTCGCACTTGTCCTCGACCTTCACCCATTATGTCGTCATCTCCCATATGTTCCTTCCCACCAGATATGCGCAGTTCGCTCTTCGTTTCCGCACTACCGCGCATAATGATCTCCCTTACTCGCTCCCCCTCGTGGCGATCCCCTTCGCGAGACGATTTTTTTGCGTCCGCGCTTTCAATCTCATTCGCAACTGTCCAGGGCGCGTCTATACCACTCTTGGCTGACTGCTTCCGATTGCCAGGAGAGACATCCCCCCCCCCCGCTGCCTCGCCACAACGCTCCCCTGCTGCGATCTTCTTCGACAGCACGCCTTCCTCCGAGTCGTCAATCGCTCTTTCAGTGCTCCAGAAACCCTCATTGTCCACCGGCGCACTTTCTTCCGTATGGATGCCTTTGACCCCCGTCACTACAAACCCGCCAGAGCCAATGTTCTCATTGCTCATGGTTACTTTACTGGCTGCATTACGGTGGTATCCTTCATTCGTGGCTAATGCCGCCGGCTCCGTTAATGGCCAAGCCCGAGTTAACCCATTCTCATTCTTTTTATCGCACCCTCCACTCTCCTCCCCGAGCGTTATTGCTGGCTCCGCTCCTTCATTTTGACATACATTTTTACATTCACTCATATCATAATAGCTATACTGCGTATCGCTCTCATCCAGTCCATCTGTCTTTGTTGGTGCCATTACCAGACATAGGACACTCCCTCTCTTTGCCGCCGAAAGATCACCTTCTGCTTCATGCAGATCCGGTCCTGTCTCCACTTCATCACAATACTCATTGGCGGGCTTATGGAAATCCGGGCACACCGCGCAGTCATTCTGCGAAAAGCGTTTTCCACTTCCAAGTCCCATCAAGAGGGAGCTAAAGAGTTTGTTTCCCCCTTTTCCCGTCAGGGTCTCTTGAGGATCTTCCCCGGCCGATCCTCCCCCTCCCCACATGTAAGCGGAGGACCTCGAGAAACCGGTCAGCATGGTATGCATGAAGGAACCATCAACTCCCATTTATAGTCGCCTCATCACTGTTAATCTTCTGTCGCGATCGGCTTTTCCGCCGTGCTGAACATATTAATGCCAACATCATTGTAGAACTTCTGCTCCCCTTTTAGCACTTCTTCTCTATACAATTTTGTTCTTCTGCCCTTCAGTTGCTCAAGCATTCTTTTATTCTTCATCGCCTCCATGAGACCATCCCGCTTTTGATTTACTTCGTTTTCAATAATCACCACCCGCTCTTCCTGTCTCTTGAGATCCTTTGATACTTTATCGACAAAACCGACGTGAAGAAGCAATTCTGAAACAGAAACGTTCTGGCTCGTTTTTTGATGCAACCTCTGGACTATCTTATTTTTGATACTCTTATAACTCGATAGTTTCTGGAGTTCTTCCGCCAATAGCCTCTTAGATGCGGCTAACTCTTTCTGCAAATTCTCTTCAAGATATTTCCGGTGCGTGAGCACGGGTTCCAAGGTGAATTTTGGCATAGCCTACTGCACCCTATTGATGTTTGAACAGCCCTTCAAGTTCCGCGATGCTCGCATCCAGATTAGCGCGCTCGGTTTTCCCCTGTCGCAAATATCCGTTAATTCTGTCTATCATCCCAATGGCGTAGTCTATTTTAGCGTTGCTGCCTGCTACATACGCTCCGATGTTAATCAGATCTTCCGCCTTTTTATATGTCGCCAGCACTTCTCTGAATCTGCTTGCATACTCCATGTGTTTACTGCTCACAACATCTTCCATAACCCTGCTGCTGCTGTTTAAAAGGTCAATGGCAGGATAATGGCTATGCATAGCCAATTCCCTGCTCAATACAATATGACCATCCAATATTGATCGAACCGCGTCGGCAATCGGTTCGTTGAGATCGTCACCCTCGACCAGTACGGTGTAAAGGCCGGTAATAGTCCCACAATTGGAAGAAGTGCCGGCTCTTTCCAGCAATTTCGGTAACAAGGTGAAGACCGATGGAGTGTACCCCTTGCTCGTCGGAGGCTCTCCGATGGCAAGACCTATTTCACGTTGTGCCATTGCGAACCTTGTTACCGAATCCATCATAAGAATGACATGTTTGCCTCGATCGCGGAAGTATTCGGCAACAGCTGTCGCAACAAATGCCCCCCTCATCCTGATTAAGGGCAGATTGTCCGAGGTCACAACAACAACCACTGATCGCCGCAGGCCTTCGTCTCCCAACTCCTTTTCGATGAACTCATTAACCTCCCTCCCCCGCTCTCCGATAAGGGCGATCACATTCACGTCCGCCGACGTTCTCCGCGCGATCATTCCAAGCAGGACGCTTTTGCCGATTCCCGATCCTGAGAAAATTCCTATTCTTTGCCCGCACCCGACTGTAAGGAGGCCGTTGATGGCTCGGATTCCGGAGTCTAGAGGCTTTTCAATTCTCCTTCTGAGAAGGGGGTTAACTACATTAGTATAGAGAGGATATTCACCATCCACCGACAATGTCCCCTTACCGTCGAGGGGATTTCCAAGCCCATCGATCACTCTTCCCAACAGGCCCTCCCCCACTTCCACAAGCGCCTTATCCTCTTTCGGGATGACCACGCTCCCCGGTTTAATGCCCCGTATCTCCTCCAAAGGCATAAGCAGAACCTTGTTATCCCTAAATCCTAACACCTCTGCTCTCACACGCGACTGATCCCCCCGCGGATAAATTTCGCATATACTTCCCAACCTGGAAACCGGCCCCTGCGACTCTGTCACTAAGCCCACGACCTTTGTCACTTTTCCAGTGCTTTTAATTGGGTTTGCATTGGTAACAGCGCGGTGATACTTTTTTAAATCAGGCAATACAGTCATCTTCCTCCCATCAATCTCTTTATTCAGCCTTCCTAAGCTCTGATTTAAACAGCAGCTCAATTTCCTCAAGTTGCTTTTCAATCCGGGCATCAATGTCACCAAAGTTTGTCTCGATTATGCAGCCGCCGTTGGTAATCGCATCATCGCCTTCAACCGTGATGTTTTCGCAATGCTCGACCAAGTTCGAGACCCGGAACTTCGTTTCGTTAATCAACGCAAGATCGCTAGGATTGACCTTAATTCGAATTTTTTCGGTATCAACGATTTTTTTCGATGCTTCCCGAATCACATGCAACAGCAACTCTCTGTTTGTGCCTACTTCATGGCCGATGATCTTTCTGGCGATTGCCAATGCCAGCATTACTGTTTCCTCCTCCGCATGAGCGGACAATTTCCTTTTAAACTGGGATAGATCGACAAGAACTCGGCGAAGATCATCTAAGATCGGTTCGAGAACTTTTTCTTTACCAACCATGCTGCCCTCTCCTTCCGGGGGAAGGCTCCCTGCAATGCCATTCGCCGCAACACCCTTTCTTTTTTTGTCCTCTTCCTTCATATTTAATACTGCTAATGATTCAGGGTCGCCCTCACCTGCTACTCTAAAATCTGCTCGCCGGAATTGATGGCCTTCCCTTAATTTTGCACCCTCATATCCCAGATCATCCCCAGCGATATCCGGGAAGTAGTGGCGTTGGCATACTCTATCGACCGGAGGCCCACTGCCTTTAATTATCTTATCCAATTATTTCTTCCCCCCTGCGACCACTGATAATTATTTCCCCTTTGCTCTCAAGGTCTTGGACTATTTTCGAAATCATCTGCTGCGCACCTTCCACTTCCTTCATTCTGACGGAGCCCAGGGCTTCTATCTCCTCTTTCAGCATTTCACTTGCACGATCCGACATGTTCCGGAAGATCTTTTCTCTCACCGTTTCGGAGGTCGCCTTCAGCGCAACTGCAAGTTCTTTCGATTCTACTGACCTCAGGACCTTCTGCAAACCTCTGTCGTCAACCAGCACTATGTCTTCAAAGTCGAACATCCGTTCCTTTATCTGGGCGACAAGTTCCGGATCGACTTCTTCAATTTCATGGATAATCAATTCACCAGAATTTTCATCTATTTGATTTAGTATTTCAGCGAGGCATCGTATGCCGCCCATATCCTGAGCGGCTGTTGACTCCTTGGCTTGAACTATATCTTCAAAAATAGTATCGATCATTTCTATCATCTCAGACTGAACCTTATCTAAACGAGCAATTCGCAAAGCCACATCGGTCTTTATCTCATCAGGGAGCCTGCTCAATAGTTCACTTGCAATCTCTGATTTTAAATGGACGAGAATTATCGCAACTATTTGAGGATGTTCATCCTTAATGAGTTCAATAAGCTCTTCGGCTTCTAGCGATTGAATTGTTCTGAGGGTAGCTGCCTCAGTCTTCAAACCCTTCAGCGGAGGGTTTTTTGTCTGATCCTGTTGATGGGTCACGGCATCCCTTTGCGGGTGGCGTTCCTGGAGGCTCATCTTTTGAGTAAATTCAGCAGTTATTTTCTCTATAAGGTCTGATGGTATTTCTCCCAGTTGAGCTAAATGGCTTTGAATTATTTTCTGTTCGCCGTCATCAAGCCTACTGAGGAGTTTTAGCCCCTCTCCGTGTCCTAAAGACTGAATGAGAATAGCTGCTTTAAGAGGACCCGGCAAAGTGTGAGGATCCATTTACTTATTCACCCTGTTCTGTTGTTTTGGTTTTAGTTGAAACGATAGTCTATCGCTGACTTTACACCTTAGAACCTTTCAGCCACTCTTTCATCAATTGAACGGAACCTTCGTTGTTTTTTCTTATTACTTCCAACGCCTGGTCCCTAAAGGGCAACTTTTTCGCTCCACCGTATTCCCTCTCAATTTCCGACACCGTCTTGGGAAGCTCTGAGATTAAATCCGGGCCCATACGCGAATTCGCCGTAATCCACTCCATCACCGGTCGTACAACAAAGATAAACGACAGGAACAGAAAAATAGCCAAAAACCCCGTTTTAATAACAGGAATAAATAGCTTTACATATGATATCCACGACGACTGCTCGTCTCCGGATTGCATATCATCCACATCGGTCAGTGCCTTCGCACCTTCAAAGGGTATATTGATGACCTCTACATTATCTCCCCTTGAGCCGTCGAAGTTTACAGCGCTTTTGACAATATTTTCCAGCTTCCCCATCTCCTCTTGCGTCCGAGGATAGTAGGCTTCTTCCCGCTCTCCCCCTTCCCCATCAATTACTTTGTAGGTTCCGTCAACGATGACAGCTACCGACAGTTTATTAATTTTTCCCACCGGCTCAACTGAGTGGCTCGTGACTTTACCTATTTCATAATTGACTGTTTTGTCTTGTTTCTGAAAGTTTGAGTTCACATTGCCAGCACGCATCACCGGCTTTTCTTCAGCGACGTTCGCTGCTACCCCGGGGATACCCACGGGAACGGGTTCCCACCCATTGGAATTCTCATTAAATAGTTGCTCGCTGCGAATTACCCGATTATCCGGATCATATCGTTCTTCTGTTTTTTCATATTTGCCGAAGTCCATCAGACACGATACCCGGGCAATAGCCTTACCGGGTCCCAGCGCTTTTTCAAGCATCGTCGTTATCCTCTCCTCCAGCCCTCGCTCCATAGTTTTTTGAAGGTCTAATTGATCCGAGGTTATCTGACCCAAATCGGATTCATCTCGCGCCCCCGATAGCACCTTTCCATTGCTATCCACCACCGCCACCTTCTCGGGCCTCAATCCTGAAACACCGGAGGAAACAAGATGAACGATCCCTTGAATCTGACTCTTTCCGAGGGTCCTCCCGGACCGAAGCTTTATCACTACCGAGGCTGTCGCAGGTTCTTCTTCTTCAACAAACAGAGATTTTGTGGGCATCACAATGTGAACTCTTGCACTTTCCACTTCCGCGAATCCATTAATAGTGCGAGCCAATTCTCCTTGCAGTGCTCTTTGGTAATTCACGTTTTGGACGAATTCGGTCATACCCAATTTGGTGTTATCAAACACTTCAAAGCCGACGCCGCTCCCTTGGGGCAATCCCTGAGAGGCTAATACCAGTCTCATTTCATATATCCGTTCCTCAGGGATGAGGATTGAATTGCCATATGAAGGAATTTTATAGGGAATCTTTTGTTCCTTTAATTTAGCCAAAATATTGCCTGCATCCTCCGGTGCTAGATTTGAATACAGGAGCTGGTATTCAGGCTTACCCGTCCACAAAATCAGAAAGGTAAAGAGCAGAACCGTGCCTCCGACAAGCAGTAATAATGTTATCTTCTGCGCCCACGAAAGGCTCTTGAAGGCCTTCTGAAACTGGGAATTCACCTCATTAGCTGGCATTGTTATGTTCCCCGTCAAATTTGCATGCGCATGACTTCCTCATAGGCGGCAATAATCTTGTTTCGGACCTCGATCATCAACTGAAACGATATCCCCGCCTTCTCGAGGGCTATCATGGTTTCATGAATAGTCTTTCCCTCTCCCATGGCTAACTTTTTGACGCTCTCATCAGCTTCTTTTTGCAGTTGGTCGACTTCCTGAATGACGTCTTTGAGCATAGTGCCAAAAGT
>JAFGRE010000129.1 GCA_016935335.1 Deltaproteobacteria bacterium | reverse complement strand
TTTAGTTTTCGAAGGCGGTGGGGTTAAGGGCATCGCCTATGTGGGAGCGATGGAGGCATTACGGGAGCGTGGGATTGTGTCGAAAGTAGAGCGCGTGGGCGGCACATCCGCCGGCGCCATCAATGCAGTCCTGGTGGCGCTTAATTATTCCGAGGAGGAAACCCGCGAGGTCTTATGGAAGCTCGACTTCACCAACTTCATGGACGATTCCTGGGGGATACTCAGAGACTTTGAGCGGCTGAAAGAAGAATACGGGTGGTATAAAGGAAAGTTTTTCAGAGACTGGATGGGCGCTCTTGTCCGGAGGAAGACCGGTAATGCCGAGTCTACCTTTGCCGACATAAAGGCATTGCAGGGCATGAGAGGATTTAATGATTTGTACCTGGTGGGAACCAATTTATCAACTCGCTGCTCGGAAGTATTTTCCTGCGAGCATACGCCGCGGATGTGCGTGGCTGATGCAGCACGCATATCCATGTCGATTCCGCTCTTTTCCTCGGCCATGAAAAGCCCGCGGGATGATGTTTATGTCGACGGCGGGGTCTTAAGAAACTACCCCATAAAATTGTTTGATCGGGAAAAGTATGTGACCAGAAATAAGATGAAGACCGATTACTATACCCGGCAGAACCAGGTGATCGCGAAATCGGAGCGAAAAATATCCAGGTACATCTATAACAAGGAAACTCTGGGTTTCCGGCTTGACAGCAAGGAACAAATTTCCATGTTTCGCGATCATGCGGAACCGCCTCGGCACAAAATCGATGATTTATTTTCCTATGTCTGGTCGCTTGTCGAGGCCTACATGGAAGCTCAGCAAAACAGCCATCTCCATAGCGATGACTGGCAGCGGACGATTTACATAGACAGCCTCGGCGTAAAAACAACTCAGTTTGATCTCGCGGATGAAACAAAACAGTCTCTGATTGATTCGGGGGAGGAGGGGGTGAAGGAGTATTTTGATTGGTTCGATACTGCTGATGCAGTGAATAAATAGTGGTGCGGACATTGTCCGCTACAGAGGAGGACATGCAATGTCAGCAAACGTGTCTGGTTTTCTAACGCTTCTTATCCTCGCTTTCGGCATCTCCTTGCTTGTCTATTACCTTGTTCACGGAAGTCTTCGCCGTCTTCTGGACGAGGTTGTGAAGCTGCCGGACTGCACAACGTTCTATTCCCGTGTTTTCTTTATCGGCTTGCTTTTTATCGCCCTCTCTTCAGCGCTTGGAACCACCTTTGATCTCAAGGATGCGGCATTTATGGAGTATGTCTGGAAAGTAGCCTCCGGTCTCGCGAAGGTGTTTCACTCCCTTTTCTGGTTCTTAGTCGCGTATCTTGCTTTTCTGACGATCCTTGTCGCCGTGTTGAGGAGACGCCATGAGTAACGAGCTTTATCTTATATTCTCCTATTTTCTCATTGGTGCCGCCTGCTTTGTTGTTGCGGTCATCGTTTATCTGGTTCTACGCAAGGGTTTTACCAACGTTGTATCCTTGCTGCCGACCACGCATCTTTCCGCTATTCTGAGGAAGCTGTTTTTTCTGGGCATTGTCGTGCCCGCGCTTTTCGGCTTTTGTTCCGTGAGCTTCAAAAGCTGTTCGGTGACGACCTATGAGCGGGTCATAGAGAACCGCTCCTATCTGGTTGAAAAAAATCAAGAGCAGCTTGCTTCTTCACTGCGCCATACTGTTTACGCGGTGATGGTGTGGGGTGGTATCGTTTTTGGTGCGCTCGTTATTATCACCAGAGAAAATGGTGAGAAAGGGTGACTGTTTGTTGCACTGACAGCAATAGGGGATTGACGTGCTTTGCCTCTATAAGGTAACGTAATCGTTATCTAGTAAGACTATCGTATGATGGAAAATTTTCTCCATACCACTCTCGGAGCCACCGGTCTCAGAGTTCATCGCTTGGGCCTTTCGGCAACCTACCGCCCTGGCAAAAAGGCGATTTACAGTGCTCTGGATGCGGGTGTTAACTACTTTTTCGGCTTCGGGATTGACACGCAGATGATAAGCGTCATGCGGGACGTCTTCAAGGCAAAGCGGGAGGCGTATGTGATCGCCACCGGCGCGTATAACTATGTCTATTGGCATTCCAACATCCGGAGAGCCTTGGAGAGAAGCCTCCGCCAACTGCGGACGGACTATATCGATATTTTTCTGTTTTTGGGGGTGCTCAAAGATAAGGAATTTCCGTTATCGGTGAGAAAGGAGTTGTACAAGCTAAGGGAAGAGGGAAAAGTGCGGTACATCGGCCTGTCCACGCACAACCGCGCGTTGGCGGGTACCCTCGCCGCCCAAGGGGCGGTGGATGTCCTCATGATTCGTTACAATGCTGCCCACCGGGGGGCTGAGGAGGAAATATTTCCGTACTGCAAGGAATTCAATCCCGGCGTGGTAAGTTATACGGCAACGCGGTGGCGAGCTCTCCTGCGGCGGCCCCGGCGGACGCCGAAAGGCGACCGGATTCCTGATGCCGGCATGTGCTATCGATTTGTGCTTTCCGACCCGCGTGTGCATGTCTGCATGACCGCTCCCTCAAATATGAAGCAGCTTGAGGAGAACCTTGCCGCGGTTTCCCTCGGACCGCTTCCTGAGGAGGATATGGACTTCATGCGGCGGTTCGGGGATGTGGTCCATCAGAGCAAGAGGTGGTTTATGTAAACACCGCGTTGCCTGACGCGATGACCGGTCGGTACCGCGAAATACCGGCAACGGGACGAATAAAGGGCTTATTATTATACAATGGGTTGCCGTTTTCTTCTGCATAGGCAGTTGTGAAAGAGAGGAGAAGGGAGATGTGCGATAAGATTCCTGAAGACGCTTTGAGCAAAACCACAAAGTGCGTGAAAGACTTTTCATGTTTATCCTGTGAGACACGGAAGGTGTGCTCCGTGACCAGCGTTGTCGGAAATAAGCTTTTGTTTATTGACCCGGTCGACATGCGTGTGTGCCCCTATAAAACCGATTTCGGCTTGTCATATATCTGCAGTTGCCCTGTCAGGTACGCACTGTATGCCCGCTGTTACATTTAGAGTCGCTCTCGGAATTGCCGGGGTAGTGCCGGCGCTTAAAGGATCTTGCGATGCCTCGGGCATCGGCGCAGGAAGCATTTTTTTGACACCGTGGTGTTGGATGGTGGGGAACGGGCAAGAAGGAACAACGCACGGTCACAAGGTTTCCGCCATCATGCGAAGACGGTGAATTCAGACTCGATTCTTGAGGACAAAAAGGAGGTAGTCTTTCATGGAAAGTAGCAGAAGAGCCTGGTTTGTCATGAAAGGGTTGGCGTATGCCAGCCTCGCTGCCATCATCTACAACCTGTTGTTTTGCCTCCAGGGAATATGACCGGCATCGGTTGTCACCAGGATGGTGACGCGCATTATCCCATTTTTAGTGCTCTACTATATATTCGACTCTGTTGCCAAAAGACTGGAAAACGAGTGAGTGTTCCCGAACCACCTCGCGTCGTTGTGGGTTACTGAGTCTTTTCGTCAGCCTTGGCGCCCTCTTGCATCATCATTGTGCGCCTGGGGCAGTTCTTCTGCATCTGCCTCATCATTTCCTGCTCCGCTTCGATATCCATCTTTATCTGTACCTCTTTGACGAGGTTTAGATTCTGATCGAATTTCATAAGCTTGGAACCAGCCAGAAGAACAATGCCGCCGTCTTTTGTTTCCACGAGGAACTTGGGCGTCATTGCCGCCATCGCTTGGCAGCAGCCGGTTCCCATCATGTCCTTATTGCACGTCATTTTCCCACGGTGGTGCATCATGGTGCCGGATTCTTCGGGGACAGGGTCCTGCGCGTAAGAGAACGTTACCATGCAGACGAGAGCCATAACTCCCAGAAGCGTGAACAAACATTTTTTCATACGGGACCTCCTGTTTCAAAGACGAATACTGTTAGTCAGATTTATTGGTAGCTATCGTGATACTAAGAGACAATTGTGCCTTCCTGTTTGTTCAAATATATTTAGTGATGGACATACAAATCACCAGGTGTCCAACATTGCTCTCCTAGGCTGAGCGCACCCGTTTGACGGAGAAGGTACGAGCGCTGCGAAGCTCAAGCCATACCCCGCAGACGGAACCGACTGTTGATAGCAAAAAAAACACTCATTTTTTTAATGTGTTATGGCAACGAGAGGAAATAAATTTTCAATAAGTTCTTGACATCGATCCCGTTCCCTTAGAAAATAAGCGCGAATGGGTTTTTCTAACTCTTAGATACCCAGGAATGCGGTGATTAAAAACACCCCCACAATTTGCAGCTTCTGCAGTAACGGTTGTGGAATGTTCGTTCGATCTCGAGGAGGAGAGGCGATCGGGGTGATTCCCCTCACCGGACATCCGGTGGGAGAAGGTCGCTTGTGCCACCGAGGGTGGAACCGGTACCAGAACCTGAGAAGCGTCAATCGCATCGACCGGCCTCGTATCCGGGATGGATCCGGATTCAAAGAGGTGAGCTGGGAGAAAGCCCTCCAGAAAACCGCGGACAGGATCCGCGGGCTTTTAGATCGTTACGGGCCTGAGTCTATCGGTGTTATTGGTTCACCGTGGCTTACCAATGAGGATAATTTCCGACTTTCCCGTTTTTGCATCCACGTTCTTTCATCGAAGAATCTGGATGGAAGTTTTCGTTTTGCCGGGGCGTCTGCTCTCACCGCCCTGGGAAGCGCATTCTCCTATCCCTTCGGATCGTTAGGTACCATTCCCAGGCTAAAGGAGTGCCCCAGTATTCTCGTAGTGGGAGGGGACAGCCATCGCGACTTTTCGCCGGTGGGGTCACGGATTATCCAGGCGTTTCTTCGGGGAAGCAAAGTCGTCCTAGCGGACGCCACCGTCGCTCGGAAAGAGCATTTTTATGCCGCTCACCTTCCCTATACTCTCCAACAACTTCCAATTGCCCTGGCGGAAAAGAGTGATATTCTTGATGATGTGCAGCAGTGCCTTTCTCACAAGGGTTTGGGTTTGGTGTTTGTTGCTGATCAGGTCCATCCAGCTTCGAGCCTGATTTCACTTCTCGGCCTTCTTTCCCGCTTATCAAATCTGGAAGACTCTTTCCCCGAGATTCTTCCGTTGAGCCGGGCCCCCAATCTCAGGGGAGCGTGGGATATGGAGATACGGCCCGATGAAGAAGGGTTGAATCTCCACGAGATGTTGGAGAGAGATGACGGAATCAAGGGGATCCTTATTTTTGCTGACGACCTTCTCACCCACCTGCCGTCAGAACCTTTGGTCGAAAGACTAAAGAGCCTCGAGTTTGTCCTGGTGGCTGATCGCTTTAACACCGAAACCTGCCGCATCGCCCACTGCGTGCTTCCCCTTCCGCTACTGGCCGAAAGTGAGGGGACGATGACTAACTGCGAGGGAAGAGTTCAGAAGCTGCGATCGGCCTTGCCCCCCCCTGCCGAAACCCGAAGCGTTCAGAAAATTCTTTCCGATCTCTCTCAGAAAGTGGGCAGCCCGTTGCCCGACCATGTCGATTTCGAGGTGAGAAAAGAGATGAGCCGGTGTGTTCCCGGCTATCAGCAGGTCTCCGACGAATCGGCGTTGGACTCGCTTCCGGGAGTCCTGTTGCCCGGAGAAAAGCAGTTGTCAGCCGGCGCAGTTTTTCCTGAGAGTGCATCATCTTCAAGCAAATCCGAAACCTTCACCTTTGTTGCCATTGATACGCTGTACGGATGGAATCGTAATCAAATGATTCTCGAATCTCCGGTGCTCGCCATCGAGTACCCTCTGGACCCGATGACGCTTTGTATCAGCGCCGCCGACGCCCGGGCGCTCAAGCTTCGAATGGGTGAAACCGTGACTGTTCGTTCGAAAGAGGGTGAGGTCCGGTTACCAGTGCAACCGAATGAAGATGTCCCGGTCGGGATGATCTTGCTTGCCTCTCATTGGAAGGACGTTTTGGACCGGCTAGCCGGAAAAGGTTCTGTGGATACATTGACCGGGAGCGTTTATTATCCTGCTCTCTCGGTAACGGTGGAGAAGATCTGAAATGAACCAGTATGTTCTTCTCAAGACCGACCTCAACCGCTGGGTCGAAATGGCGCGGAAAAAGTATCGAGTCTATGCTCCCGAGCGGGTGCAGGAGGATATCTTCTTTGCCCCTTTGTTGGGTCCGCCGGAATCAGAATTTCTTACCGGCCTCGCCGTCCTCCCCTATCTACCTCCTAAGGACTTGGTATTTCCGCAATCGGAGATCCTTTTTTCATATTCCCGCGAAGGTGAAAAGATTGCATTGACGGTTCCCGACCAAGAGACCGAGGCGTCGGTGCTCCTGGGAATCAGGTCCTGCGATACCGTCGGGATATCCTGGATGGACAAATTTTTTCGGGAGAACTTCAATGATACGTATTACGGGCGGCGTCGCGACAACCTTATCACCGTGACCATAGCGTGTAACCGGCCGATTAAAAATTGTTTCTGCGTTTGCTGTGAGGGGGGCCCTTTCCTGGATCCTGGAAAGAACTCTTTCGACCTCCAGCTTATCGACATGAACGATAGGTATCTGGTGGAGTGCAACAGCGATCAAGGCGAAACGTTGATCAATCTTGATCCCGCGCTTTTTTCCGCGCCGCCTCCGGATATGGAAGCGATGAGAAACCGGCTTGAAGAAGAAGCCCGATCTATGTTTTTGCCCGAGCCCACCTCTTACATGGGGACTGCCATCCGCCGGATAACGGCGGATTCTGTGCCTTCCGAGGTCTGGACCGAATTGGGAGAGCGTTGCTTTGATGACGGCGGCTGCACGTTTGTGTGCCCGTGTTGCAGTTGTTTTGGCGTGGGCTATCTTGCCCACGGGTCCGGCGGATGTCATTACCGGTTTTGGGACTCGTGCGACTACTCAGGGTTTACCCGCGAGGTGTCCGGGCATAATCCCCGAGGGGAGAAAGGCGAGCGGTTTAAACGACGGTTTTTTCATAAACTGAGCTATCAATATGTTAAAAAAGATGGAAGGATCGGGTGTGTTGGGTGTGGACGGTGTATTACCGCCTGCCCGGGAGAGGTGGGAATGCCCACCGTGGTAGAGACGATTCGCAGATCGGACACAGGGGATTCGTCGAAAGAGTAAGCTGCATTCTCTACCGACTGATCGGGAGCTTATCATGACGAATATTTATCTGCCGCATTTAGCACGAATTATCACCATCCAGGACGACACCTATGATACGAAAACATTCGGTCTCGAACTGGTGGACGCGGAGGCAAGGAATACGTTTCGATTCCGGCCCGGGCAGTTTCTGGAGATTGCCGTCCTGGGCGTGGGGGAAGCACCGTTCGGTCTGGCTTCCAACCCGAATCATCCGGAAGCGTTTTTTGTTACCATACGGGCGGTCGGCTCGGTTACGGATGCGCTGCATAAGCTTTCCCCGGGGGATATCGTGGGTGTGCGCGGTCCCTTCGGAAACGGTTTTCCCTTTGACGAGATCAAGGGGAAGAACGTTCTTTTCGTGGCCGGGGGCATCGGCCTTCCTCCCCTCCGCTCGCTGATTGAACCGATGCTCGATGCCCGGTCGGAATTCGGAGACGTTCAGATTCTTTATGGTGCCCGGAGTCCGGCCGATCTCGTGTATAAAAACCGTCTCAAAGAATGGGAAACGATGCAGGACGTTCGGTTCATGATGACGGTTGACGTGGGTGATTCAGGTTGGTCCGGGAATGTGGGGGTGGTGACGACCATTTTCCCGAAAGCTGACATCATTGTCGACAACACCGTAGCCTTTGTTTGCGGGCCGCCCATCATGATACGGTTTGCCATCATGGAACTGCTGCGTCTCGGCTTCGCCCCCGCGAACATTATCTCCACCTTGGAGCGATACATGAAGTGCGGTGTCGGAAAGTGCGGGCACTGTGCTATCGGGCACAAGTATGTATGTCTGGACGGACCGGTTTTTTCCTATCGGGAAATGATGAAGTTGCCGGAGCGGGTGGTCTGACCTCGCAGTAACGGCAGCATCGTGACGGTCTGTCCGCATTGGGAATCGGCAACACGGAACGGGAGCAACAGTATGACAGTTTGGCTTGCGTTGGTGTTTCTTCTTCCGCTGGCAGGCGTTCTTCTTCTCCTGACAGGATTTCCCTCGTGCTTTCAGGGTGAACGGGCAAGCCGGCTGGCATCGTTATCGGCGCTCGCCACGCTGGTGGCTGCAGGAGGAGTTATTGTACAAAGCCTGGGAAAACCTCCCGCGTTCTTCCTCTTCGGCCGGATGCCGTGGATCAGGACCGAGTCGAAGCTCTTCGGAGCGGTCCTCGATCCCCTCTCCGTGTTGATGTTGGTCGTCACCGTGGTTATCGGTTTTCTGGTGGTTTTCTTTTCCAATGGGTACCTGAGCAGCAAAAACCGTGAACATCCGGTGACATCGGGATTCGTTCGATACTATGCATGGCTGCTGTTCTTCATCTTTTCGATGATCGGACTCGCGCTTTCGCCCAATCTCCTCCAGTTTTTGATTTTCTGGGAACTCACCACCATTTGTTCTGCCGCCCTCATTGCCTTTTATGAAGATGAAACATCGTTTCGTTCCGGTTTTAAGGCGCTTCTGATGACCCACATTCCGGGCCTCTTTTTTATCGTTGGGCTGGCGTTTATTTTTGTGTATACCAGCAGTTTCGAGTTTGCCAGTATCGGCAGACTCCCGGGTACCATAAAAGTCATGGTTCTGATCTGCCTGCTTCTGGCGGGCTGGGCTAAGTCAGCGCAGGGACCCTTTTATACCTGGATACCTGACGCCATGGTGGCGCCCACTCCCATTTCAGCATATCTTCACGCGGCGGCAATGGTGAAGGCCGGGGCTTTTCTGATCGCCCGGGTATTTACGGCAGGTTTTGAAGTGGGGAGCGGAATCGGACTCCTGACCGCCACTGTTGCCATTATAACAATGTTTATGGGGCTTGTTTTTTACTTCGTGCAAGATGACTTGAAGCGGCTTTTGGCCTACTCCACCATCTCCAACGTGGGGTATATCTTCTTGGGATTGGGCCTCGGGGCGGCCGGGTCACTGGTAGGGCTCCGGGGCGGTTTGCTGCATCTGCTCTGTCACGCGTTCGCCAAGACGCTTCTCTTTTTGTCGGTCGGCGCGATCTCCTATGCCGCCGGCACACGCCTCATCTCCCGATTATCCGGCCTTGCCGGAAGCTCTCCGCTTTTGGCAGGAGCGTTTATAACCGGCGTTTTATCGGTAACCGGCATCCCGCCCTTCTCGTGTTTCTGGAGCAAGTTTTTCATTGTGGTGGGAGCCTTTGAGCTTCGGTCAACCTTCGGGGTTATTTTGGGCATCCTGGTTTTGGGAGAATCCGTCGGCGCTTTCATTTGGTTTATTGTTGTGACCCAGCGGGTCTTTTTCGGTGAACCGCGTGAAGCCGGTGAAACGTTTGCATTTCCCTTTGCTATCAAGCTGGTACTGGGGGCTTTGGTGATCCTGACCTTGGCAGCTCCTTTATTGGGGATCCCTTTCTTGGAAGGGGTCAGGTAAAAAAGCCAGGAGGGAAGCGGACGATGAGGTGCGAAGTTTGTTTTGATTTTTAAAGGGGGAACGACGGTGTTTATGATAACCCTTTTTGCTGCCACGATTATCCTTGGGTTGATTCTTACGGCGCTGACCAGGCGCTCCCGGCGACTGTGCGGTACCATTGGGGTTGGTACGGTTACCATTATGTCAGGGATCCTTTTCTGTGTTGCCTATCGGGTCTTTACGGGAGGCCCCCGCAATCTTTCGAAGCCGCTTATGGTGATCCCGTCTCTGGGAGCGGAGTTGACGGTATCGGTGGATTATCTCAGCGCCCTTTTTTTGGTTATTATTGGTTTGGTCTCCTTTGCGGGCACGCTCTACTCCTTTCGATATATGGACCTCTATCCGTCACAGGGCATCGCCCGGTTCTATCATTGCCTTATACTGTTCATCGCCGGGATGGTTGGGGTGGTTTCGGTTTCCGACATGTTCTTCTTTTTTGTTTTCTGGGAGTTTATGACTCTTACGTCTTACTTCCTGGTAATTTATGAAAAAGAGGATCAGGTCGTCCTCAGGGCCGGCCTCAAGTACTTCATCATGACCCATGTGGGAACGGCCGCCATGTTCATCGGAGCGATCCTTCTCCAAACACGGGTTGGTTCCTTTGCCTTTGCCGCTTTGCGGGAGGCTCTCTCGGGAATGGTCGAGGCCCATCCGGTTCAACTCTCATTTGTCCTGGGACTGTTCGTCCTCGGCTTCGGCACCAAGGCCGGTATGTATCCGGTGGGAGGATGGCTTCCAGATGCTCATCCGGCCGCGCCTTCGGGAGTTTCGGCAATGCTCTCCGGAGTTATGATCAAGATGGGTGTCTATGGATTCGTCCGGTTTTTCTTCTTCCTCTTGCCGGTTTCAACGCACACGTTTGCGTGGGGCATTGTGATCGCTGCATGTGGGGCAGTATCCTTGTTTATGGGCACTGTTTCCGCCCTTTTGCAGCATGACTTCAAGCGCTTGCTGGCGTTTTCGTCAATCGGCCAGATGGGATACATCCTTTTGGGTATCGGTACCGGATTGGCATTTTATGAAATCAACCCGCTCCTTTCGGTGGTGGCTACCATGGCCGGCATGTATCACCTGGTGAACCATGCTGTTTTTAAAGGGCTCCTTTTTCTAAATGCCGGGGCGATTCTTTATAAGACGGGTACTCGAGATTTGAACCGACTGAGCGGCCTTTATTCCGTTATGCCGCTGACTGCCTGGGTTACGCTCATAGCTGCGTTGTCAATCGCGGGAATGCCGCCGTTTAACGGGTTTGTGAGCAAGTGGCTGATCTATCAAACAACCATAATTGGAGGAATCAGCGTTCCGGTGTTTATTCTTTTCGGGGTAGTGGCAATTTTTATCAGTACTGTAACGATTGCATACTTCATCAAGTTTTTCGGCACATGCTTTGGGGGGGAGATGGGCAGCGAATTGGAAACCAGCTTACGGCCCGGTCTTGATGTTCCATACACCATGCGGATTCCTCAGAATATATTTGCACTTCTTTGCGTGCTCCTTGGTCTCTTTCCGTGGATCCCTTTACAGATGATTCACGCCGGCCTTACCGGTTCACTTTACGGAAATTCCCTTCCCCACCTTTCATCCGTCTTCGGCATGTCGGAAATTGGCTTGATTCCCATGATGGGAGGAGTCCAAGCGGGTGTCTGGTTTCCGCTTATGGGGCTCCTGGTCTTTGGTGGGTGTCTCATGGTTGCGGTTATCATCTCCCGGGTGGGATCACCGGAAAGTCGGTCGGTTCCGATATGGAATTGCGGGGAGGTGTACGATACCGACGAAGTGCGATACCGCGCTCAAAGCTTCTACCTCCCGTTGGCGTCTCATTTCGAACGCTTGGTTTCCTGGGAGGCCCCCCCGATTCATCTGAAGAAACCGGAGCGGATTTACAGGGGAATAGACTTTGACAAGGTACTATTTTATCCCCTCGTTACTGCCATGCTTCGGTTTTCCGAGATGTTCCGGAGAACTCATGTAGGAATTCCTCAAGTGTATATGCTTTTTCAGGTGATCGGGTTTATCCTGGTAGTGGCGGTTATTGTCTGGTTAACGCTCATGTAAACAAATGTTCAACACCCATGGAAGGAGTAAAAGGTAACCAATGGCTTGGTACTTAGAGAGGCCCCTAAAAAAAAGGAGAGTACACAATGGTTTTTGAGATCGGCAGGAGTTTGATCGATGATCTGAAGGCCAAGTTCCCGACGGATATTATCTCCGCCCGGGAGCCGGTGCCCCGGACTATTTATGCGGACATCCGTCGCGAACGCATTCGAACATTGGCGGAATATCTGTTCCGGGGGATGGGGGCTCGATTTAATACCATCGTCGGGGTTGATCGACGGCCTACGCATCGGGACTTTCAGACGACGTATATCTTTTCCTTCGATGCGGAGAGGATTTTTCTGTTGCTTCAAGCATCGTTGGATAAGGATACTCCCGAGATTGACTCCCTGACCCCGATAATCCCCGGAGCTAATTGGATCGAGCGGGAAGTTCGGGATCTGGTTGGTATCACCTTTAATGGTCACATTGATCCGCGCCGTTTGATTCTTCCGGATGATTGGCCGGACAATGTCTATCCTTTGCGGAAGGATTTCTCCTATGACCGTCGTCCTGAGCCCGTGGAAGGGCTTGCGCCGAAACCGCTTGCCCCGCCGGAGAACGCCACGGTGATTCCCATTGGGCCGTTCTTCCCGGTCCTGGAGGAACCGGCGGTCTTTCGTGTATTTGTAGAAGGGGAGACCGTCGTCGGTTGTGATTATCGTGGCTTCTACAGCCATCGGGGTATTGAAAAAATAGGGGATTCAGCCCTCACCTACAATCAAACCTCATTTCTGGCCGAGCGCATATGAGGCATATGAGGATATATACACAGTACGTGTTACTGTGAGGCCATAGAAGAAGCTGCTGAAATTGAGGTTCCCATCCGAGCGAGATATATTCGAAGCGTTCTGCTCGAACTGGAGCGGATTCACTCTCATCTCCTTTGGTTGGGAATAGGCGGTCATGTCCTGGGATTCGATACCGTGTTGATGCAGACCTGGCGCATTCGAGAGCCGGTTATGTGGCTTTGTGAGGAAATTACCGGGAATCGGAAAACTTACGGCATGAACTTGATCGGCGGTGTGCGCCGGGATATTACTGCTGCGCAGAAACCAAAGATCCTGGAGGTGGTTGATCGGATTGAAAAAGAGTGGCTCAAGGTCATCGACGCAATTCAAGGAGATACTCCCCTCATGATGCGCCTTGAGGGCGTCGGAGTGCTCTCCCATGCTGATGCTGTGGACTATTGTGTCACCGGGCCGACCGCCCGAGGTTCCGGCGTGGCGATTGATTCGCGGGTTGATCATCCTTACTGTGCGTATGATTATCTGGTTCCGGAAAAGAAAGTCCAGAAGGGGTGCGATAACCTGGCCCGGACTCTTGTTCGCCTGGAGGAGACACTGGAATCGATTCGTCTAGTCCGTCAGGGGGTTCAAGAACTCCCCGACGGATCGATTATGGCAAACATCCCCGAAGAGATTCCCCCGGGAAAGGAGGGCGTACGGGTTGTAGAGGCCCCTCGGGGAGAATCGGTCCACTATGTTCTTACGGGAGAAAACAACCGCCCCTATCGATGGAAGGTCCGAGCGCCCAGTTACATGAATCTGGCTTCGGTGCCGGCCATGATCATGGGGCAGGAACTGGCTGACGTGCCCATATCGATAGCGAGTTACGATCCCTGCTTCTCCTGTACCGAACGGCTGGAGGTGGTGGATCGGAAAAGAGGCGCAATCCGGATTTATACCAATGAAGAATTAACGGAACTGAGCCGGGAGAAAACGATAAACAGAAAATGACGACCACTATTTCCCTCGCAATAGTCAATCTCCTTCTCGTGATTATTGTCGCGCCGTTCTATGAAGGAGTAATTCGAAAACTTAAAGCAGTCGTACATTCCCGCAAGGGGCCCCCGCTTCGGCAACCTTATCTTGACCTCCTCAAGCTGCTCGGCAAGGAGCGGCTTGAGGTAGGAGGTAATCCCCTTTTCTCTTTCGCGCCGGTTCTCACCTTCGGAAGCGTCTTGGTTGCCGCTCTCCTTACCCCTATGGGAGCAAGCCCCCCCCTGGGCTTTGCCGGCGATCTGATCGTCCTTGTCTATTTCCTTGCGCTGGCCTCGGTAGGGATCATGCTGGGCGGCACCTCCACCGGGAATCCTTACGGCGCTTTAGGAACGGCACGAGAAATGATGCTCGCCATGGTTGTGGAGATTATTGTCGTCGGCAGCCTTATCGTCGCTGTTATTCACAGCCACTCTTTTGACCTCATGCATATCTCTTCCTGGTATCGAGAAAGCGGTCCCGTTCTTTCCATGGTGATTGCCGCAATCCCCTTCTTCTTGGTTCTCCAGGTTCAGCTTGGCAAACTTCCCTTTGACATACCCGACGCCGATCAGGAAATCATGGGAGGGCCTTTCATAGAGGCGGGGGGGCCTTCGTTGGCTTTATACAAATGGAGCTACTTTGCCAAGCAGATCATCTTGGCGTCACTTTTTCTCGAAGTATTTATTCCCTGGCCCAAAACCGGCGTCATCCCTGTTGACATCCTCATTAATCTTGTCAAGGTTTTAGTGGTGATTGCATTGGTCGGTGTGATTGATGCTGTTAATCCTCGAATACGTATTGACCAAGCGGTTCGGTACTTTATCGGGATCTGGGTTGTGCTTGTTTTCGCAATCGCCTTTGCCCTGATCGGGGTTTAAAGAAAGGGTGAACCATCATGTTTATGAGCAAACTGAAGGAAGCATTGATTTGTCTGAAGGCAGGGAGAGTCACGGCCGCTTTTCCCTTGGGTCCGGAGCCGCATCCCCCCGGCGATTGGTATCGGGGTAAGATAGCGGTTGATGTGGAGAAGTGCATCGGCTGTGGCGGCTGTGCCAATGTCTGCCCGGCCCGCTTGATTGAAATTACTGACGATGGTCCTCAGCGAATTATTGAGTATTTCCTTAAACGCTGCACTTATTGTGGTCGATGTGCCGAGGTGTGTCCCGAGGATGCGATTGCCATGACGCGCGAATACCAACTTGCCACCAATCTCAATGATGATCTCTACATTCGGACCGAACTCTATATGGGTCCGTGCGGTCGCTGCGGTCGTTGTTTTAAGCCCGCAAGCCCCTTGGATAAGATGATGGTGACCGGATTCAGAAATCAAAGCGAAGGGAAATAGAATGGCTTGACCTCATAAGCTGTTCGATGCTCCAACAAAGAAGGGCACAGTGGTATGGAACAATTGACAATGTATATTCCCACAATAAGCCTTTCCCTTATCATTACTTCATATTTGGTTATTGAACTCAGGAACCTCCGCTATTCCGCTTATGCTTACATGCTTCAGGCCGTCTTGATGTGCAGTCTTTTCGTGGCCTTTGCGAACCAAAATCCCGGTCTCTACTACTGGGCGATTACCGCCTTTATTACCAAGGTAGTTGTAATTCCTTACCTTCTCTTGCGGTACATCCGTCGGACGACGAATCGAGAGTTCCCTCCCCTGATTGGATACCTGGGGTCGATTTTGTTGATCAGTGTCATTGTCATTATATTCTACCGACTGACGCATCAGTATGGGGAGTTCATTGCTCCCACCCCCGCCGCCAGCGAAGAACCGTTTCGAACAAACTTGGCCGTGAGTCTCACCATCTTTGTCATGGGTCTTTACTGCATCCTCGTGAGGCGGGATGCCATTAAAACCGTTCACGGCCTTCTTATACTGGAAAACGGTGTTCATCTCTCGCTCGTCAGCTTGTCTCCACTCTTAAAGGAGACGGCTATCATCGGCATTGTTACTGATGTAGTGATTGCGGTCTACCTTCTTCTTTACGTGATTTTTGGCGTATACCAAAAATTCGGCTCCACCGACACCTTTCAGCTTAAGGGCTTACGGTGGTGATGGTGACACTAAGGAGTTCTCAAAATGAATCTTGAGATACTGTACCTTTTTTTAATACCAGCTCTCACCGGGGTCTTGATTTTCCTCGTCGGAAAACGATCCCGGCTTTTTGCTGAACGAAGCGCTGTCATCGGATCCGCTCTGACATTTGTCGTCTCCTGCAAGATCCTGATTCAGACGACCCAAGGGGAAATTTTGTCTCTCTTTCGCGAGGAATTCCGAGTGGATGCCTTGGGAGGATTGATTGCCGGAATGGTCGCCTTTCTCGGAGTGATCGCGGTCGTTTATTCTCTGCCCTACATACGGAAAGAGACGGAACGAGGTGTTATCCCTCGCGAACGGTTTCATTCCTACTACGGCTGGATCATGCTGTTTTTGGCTTCCATGCTCTGGGCCTCTACTACCAACAATATTATCTTGCTGTGGGTGATTATTGAGGCGACCACCCTGGCTTCGGTAATCCTGGTTGCCTTCTACTGGAACCGGGATGCGTTGGAAGCGGGATATAAATATGCAATGCTGCTCACGGTGGGAATTACGTTTGCACTTTTTGGGTGCGTCCTCCTGTATGCTGGCTCCTCGCCGCATATCCCCAGCGGCCTTGATCCTCTCAAGATCACCGAGATTGCCAAGGTGGCCGGTAAAATTCCCAAGAGCATTGCTCTGTTATCGGTTGTTCTTTTGCTGGCCGGCTTTGGAACCAAGGCGGGGATTGTTCCTTTCCACACCTGGCTGCCGGATGCTCATGCCGAAGCCCCTACTCCTGTAAGCGCTCTTCTCTCGGGCGTGATGATCAAGGTAGGGGTCTATGCCATAATCCGCACCGTTTTGATACTGTATCCCTTTTATCCCGTCATCAGCCCTCTCGTTCTTATCTTAGGTGTTATTACTATGATTGTGGGTGTGCTGATGATGTTTTTTCAGGAAGATATGAAAAGGCTTCTGGCATTCTGTTCGGTCGTGAGCATCGGTTTTATTATCATGGGTCTTGGCCTCGGGAACTACCTGGGAATTTACGGGGCCCTCTTTCACCTTGTCAACCATTCCTTGATGAAGGCCTTGGCCTTTTTTAGCTTCGGCGGTGTCATTTATGCAACTGGGAGTCGTCGCATCTCCGAACTGGGAGGGTTGGGGAAGGTAATGCCTCTTACCGGATTGACGTTTTTTGTGGCAGCGTTGGCTTTGGGCGGTATCCCCTTGTTTAACGGGTTCATGAGTGAATTTACGCTGTTCTTGGCCGGGGTAAAAGCCGGCCATGCCTGGGCGACGGTGATTGCCGTCCTCGTTGCCATACTGACCTTGGCAGCCTTTATTCATGCCTCGTATAACGTTTTTATGGGCGCGTTGCCTCAGAACCTAAGCAAAAAAAAGATAACGGAGGTGCCGCCGGCAATGTGGGGAGGGATGGTGATTCTGTCGTTATTGTGTGTTGTCATCGGCGTGTTTCCACAAATATTGTATCCCTTGTTATACGAAGCTACCAAAGCGATTTTTTCTATGGTAGCGATGCCGTAGGGAGGAATGATGCTCAAGAAACTGTGTGCAAAGGCATTTCCTAAATCTCTGTGGGTATACCATGTCAATGCGGGCGCCTGTAACGGCTGTGACATTGAGGTCATCAATGTTCTTACGCCTTATTATGACGCTGAGCGATTCGGAATCAAGTTGGTTGGCTCTCCCCGCCATGCCGACGTGCTCTTGGTCTCCGGACCGGTGACCCGGCAGATAGCCCCGGCCCTTCGGCGGGTTTACGAAGCTGTCCCCAATCCAAAGCTGGTGTTTGCAATCGGCAGTTGCCCGACCGGGGGTAACGTATTTTTTGACAGTTACGCCACGCTGGGTGGGTTGGATACAGTGCTTCCGGTAGATTATTTCATCCCAGGTTGCCCACCCCGGCCGGAGGCAATTCTTTATGGCGTTGCGGTGGCGTTGGGTCTTGCTTCCAAAAAGGTTGCTCCCATAACCATGACCCAAAGCCATCCTGAAGAAATACTGAAAAAATTCGAGCAAGCCCAAAGGGAATATAAATGAGAAGGTGTTTATTTGCCTGCCAGTTGCTTCTATGCATTCTCATTGCCGCGGTGATTTTCGGGTCAGTCGGCTGTGAGCCAATCTCACCCGTTCGCGGAAAAGCAAAAATCCTTGTGCATCCGGGGCCGTTTTCCTTCCTCATGATGGAGGCGCGGTTTATTTTTCTGATGGATTATTTGACGAAAGAAACCAGCTGGGAAATGGATATGGTCTGTGCTCCGCCTGAAATGGAATCATTGACTTCTCTTGTGGAAACGGAACGGTTTGCTCTTTCCCTGGTGAACCCGTATTATTACCTTATTCTCAAAATGCAGTACGGAGCGGTCCCCCTGGTTAAAGCAGTCTCGCTTGATGGCCGAACCGAATACCGGGGTTTGATCATCATCCATCCTAAAAGTCCGATAGGATCAATTAACGACCTGCGAGGGAAGTCGGTTCTTGCTTCCTCTCGTTCAAATGTGTGCGGATTTCTTGCTCAATGGATGCATCTTAAGGAATGCGGTCTGGAACCGGAACGGGATGTGAAATTCATATTCGGAGATACCCAAGAGGAGATCTTTGAGAAAATAGCGTTGGGTCAAGCGGAGGTCGGCTTCGTCCGAGAAGACGTTCTCCAGGCCCTTACGAAAGCAAAGGGAGCGGTGCCAAACGTTACGGTGCTTGCGATCACGCAGTATTATCCCAATCCGTGCTTTGTCAGCTTCCCGGATGCTGATTCGGATCTGGTGAGAAACGTGAAAACCGCTTTACTTCAACTCGACCTTGGGAACGCTTCGCATCGTTTTATCCTTGAACGTTTGAGAATTTCCGGCTTTGCTCCTGCCTCAGCGGATGACTATCGTGAATTTGAAGACCTCCTGGTGTCATACGGACTTTTTTCTGCGCCTTTCGATGCTTCTCATGAGTCGGGCGTACCCCGGTAGTTGTTCGCTCGAGTCAGGTATAATTCCCAAATTTGGACCAATATGACCAGGAAGGAAGACGCTCTGCTGACCTTGGAATCGCTTGCCGCTCTCGTTCATCCAGGATATCCGGGACGGGTGGTCGTTCTCGGCATCGGCAACCGGCTCCGTGAGGATGACGGGGTCGGACCCGAAGTCGCCGGGCAACTGAATGAACGATGGCAAAAGCAGGTGGGGCAGTTCCCTGTGGAAGGGGAACGGATCTTTGTGGATGCGGGCGAATCGCCGGAAGACTGGTTCGTACGGATTCTGGATCTCAAACCGAAGGTGATTATTGCGGTGGACGCTGTTGATCTTCAGGCTGAGCCGGGCAGCATCGCCGTGCTGAGCGTCCAAGACCTTCCGAAATCCCTCTTATGTTCTACCCATCGGCTGCCTCTCAAGAGCCTTCTCACCTTATGGGAACAAAGCGGAAGCAAAACCGTGGTGGTGGCGATTCAACCTGAGCGGGTCGGTTTTGTGCAGGGTTTTTCCCGGCGGGTGAAAAGAAGCATTGACTGCTTGGTTGAGCTTCTTTCAGGAGAAGATGCGGTTGTTCCCCGGACAGCGGAAGCTTCGCCAGAATAGGTTTATACCACCGTAATATTTTGTCAAAAAGTTCTGGCGCCTTGGGAAGCAGGGGAAGGGGAATGTCGCTTCAACGCTGAGATTTATTCTGGGGGATTATTACTGTGAAGGTTGTTCCCTTCTCAGGTTCGCTGTCCACGTAGATTTTGCCGTCATAGCGGTCTACGATTCGCTTTACGATGGTGAGTCCTAAGCCTGTCCCCTCTTTTTCAAGCAAGCGAGCGTTTTTCGCTCGAAAGAACTCATCGAAAATATGCGGGATGTCTTCCAGAATAATGCCGATGCCGGTATCAGCGATCACGATTTTTATTATCCCGTTGTCAACGGATATACCGACCGAAACGGTTCCGTTCGACGGAGAGTATTTGATGGCGTTTCCGATGAGATTGGTAAACAGTTTTTCCATATCGTCGCCAACCTCGCTCACGACGAGAGGGCCATCAGGTTTTTCGACCTTCACTGTGAGGTTCTTATTCCTTATCTGTACTTCCAGGAAATCCAGAACCTTGCTCAGGATATCTTGGAGGCATACATCACTGAAGGTGTAGACTTCGAGTTCGGCTTCGTGACTTCCCAGATCGAGAAGATCGTTTATCATAGCCAGGAAAGAATAGGTTCGAGCCTCAGCACGACCAAGGAGTTCTTGTTGTTTAGGGGTGATTTCCCCCACGTACCCATTGAGAATAACTTGCAGCATATTCTGAATGGCTCCGACCGGAGCCCTCATCTCATGGGCCACCATATTCATAAAGCGTGATCGTGCTTTGTCGAACTCTATCAATTTGTTATAAGCCATGGCGTTGGCGATCGCTAGGCTCATCGTGTTAGCAATGGCATTGATAAACTCGAGTTCTTCCTTGGTATAATTCTTCGGTTCGGCGGAGTGTATTCTCAAGGACCCGATCACTTCCCCCTTGAATATCAAGGGAATTCCGAGGATTGAAGCTATCCCCTCCCGCTTGGTCTCTTCGGGATACTGAAGTCTGGGATCGTTAGTGACGTCGGGGACAAACACCACTTTCCCCTTCAGCACATCAGGAAGACTCTTTGTTACGTCAAGTTGACCTTTCTGGAGATAGGTATCGCTCAAACCATAGGCTCCGCTTACCTTATATTTTTTTCGCGTAGGATCCAATACACTGATAGAACAGCCTTTGACATTGAGAACTTCGACGGTTCCTCGTGCCGCCAGATCTAATATCTCCGTTATATCCAAGGTTGAGGACATTTTGTAACTCAAATCGTATAGAGTTTGAATCCGTTCAAAAGCCCGTCTTTTGTCTTCCAATAGATCGATAAGATCTTTGTCCCGCAGGCGTAATCTTTTAATAATCGCCGTTGAAAGATAGGTCGACACATAGAGAGCGGTCGCAAAAAAGAAGAGCATGCCGACAACAAACATCGGATTCTGATGGCGTGGACCGGAAACGAATGCGGAAATGGTAATATGGCTGATTGTTCCCTGGTATTCTAAAATCGCCAAGGCCGTCATCAGAGCGATACCCACGGTGGAGAGAAAGTAAAAGAGTTGGGTGGGAAGTAAAATAATAGAGAGAATCGCATGGAAAAAAAAGAAAAGAATAACCGGGCTTTCTATGCCGCCAGTGTAATGAATGAAGAGAGTAAGTGCCAACCAATCGACAAGGATCTGGACTAAAGCAAATCGCGGAATTAATACCGGGGACCCCTTTTCTTCGATAGTATGAAGAAATAAGAAAAAAAAGGTATTGTATAAGAAGATTCCTAAAGTAATGCTGTAGAGTTCTTTTGTGGGGAGAGGAATACGGAGGGAGTACTCGGTGAACAGAATGGCAATGACGATGCACTCCAGCGCTACCCATCGCAGCTTAATGAGACGGGATAATCGGTTTCTTAGTTCTTCTTCCACCGGAAGAAGAGTGGAGTCAGTTTGGTCCATAAAAACACTATCCTTTTTTCTCAATGGTATTGTGTGCCGGGACCTCGTACGCCCTGCGCAGGAATACCGGATCAGGTGATCAAGGTCCTCCCCCTCATACGTTTATGGATTCCGGGCAATCCCCGGGAGTCTTCTTCCGATCGATGGGGAGTATGCAACCTTCCCCCGGGGCCTTTCCCCCGTCTTCTGCCAAGGCCTGCAATCAACTCCTTGAGCAGTTGGTCGGTCTCCGCGGGAGTGCTATCGTTTCCAGCCTTTTCCGGATAAATCTCATATAACTTTCGATAGTGCAACGGGGTTATATTGGGCATAAGAACATTAGCGCCTCTTTGGAGGCCATGAACACGACCGAGTTGTCTGTCGATGGTTCCGAGAGCCGTAGTACTGGGGATATTGGCTTCCGGACAGAGAATCCGTGTCAAGGCCACGACCTTACATGTCATAAGCTCGGTATTGGCTATTTGGTCCGGGGTTTGTTTCCGGATTTCTTCCCCCTCTGTTCCAAGGGGCGTATGAGGATGGGGGAGATATGGCCCCACGCCGATCATGTCAAGATCCATTTCCTGAAAGGTGCATAAATCATTATAGACGGAGACATATGTTTGCCCAGGGATTCCCACCATGATTCCGCCACCAATTTCATACCCGATGTTTCTCAAGGTGCGCAACATCTCAACCCTGTCGAAAATTGTAGATTTCATGGAAGGGTGAATTTTTTCATAGAGCGTTCGATCTGAGGTTTCAAAGCGGAGCAGGTAGCGATTGGCACCAGCCGCCCTCCACATCTCGAGATCGTCGATGGGACGCTCACCAAGGCTGAGAGTAACTGCCAAGTCCGTTCGAGATTTAATATCACGAATGATATCGTCCATCCACTCTTTTTTTATTCCGTAATCTTCGCCGCCTTGTATCACCACGGTGCCATACCCGAACTTTTGTGCCATGTCGACACAGTCCATGATTTCCTGCTTCTCCATTCGATAGCGGACAAGGGAGGTGTTACCCGCGTTAATTCCACAGTAGCTGCAACGACGTGAACAGTGATTCGAGATTTCGATGAGGCCTCTGAGATGAACTTCATCACCCACAACGCTTGTTCTAATCTCATCAGCCCACTGCCAAAGCTGATGGAGCTTTTCTTCATTTTTCTCATGAAGCCAGCGGATGATTTCTTCTCGGGTAAGCGCATTAGGCAAGGACATCATTTTGGGTCTGATGATACACCTCTAAAGCTGCGGGAAACGGTTGAAGTGCGCGTTCGAAGATACCAAGGGCATAAGCGATCGTCAAACCGTAGTTGGTGATGGGAATCTTAGCATTCCGACAATATAAAATACGCGACAGCATTTCTCGGCGGTTCCACATGCAGGCGCCGCAGTGAATAACGAGCTTATACGGCGAGAGGTCTTCAGGGAAATCGTGTCCTTGGATTTGATAAAAATGGACTTTTCCTCCCACATACTGCGTTAGCCATCGAGGGATTTTGACTCGACCAATATCGTCGGCAATTGGATGGTGTGAACAGGCTTCAGCCACTAATACATGATCTCCTGTCTTGAGCGTCTCAATTGCCAAGGCGCCTCTCACCATCTCGTTCAGGTCACCTTGCATGCGGGCAAAAAGAATTGAAAAAGAGGTCATCTTGATACCCGGCGGCGTATCTGCCGCCACTTTTAAAAATGCCTGTGAATCGGTCACCACCAGTGTGGGAGGTTCCGTCAGTCGCTCCAGCGCATATTTGAGTTCTCGCTCTTTGACAACCATACAGTACGCATCATTGTCCAGAAGGTTCCGAATAGCCTGAACCTGCGGCACGATGAGCCTTCCCTTGGGCGCTTCCTTGTCTATGGGAACAACCAGAACCGCCAGTTCCCCGGGTCCCACAATATCTCCCAGGAGATCGGGGTTTGTTAAGAATTCGGGAGGAACCGTGTCGAGAAGCGCCTGGCGAAAGTCCAGAACTCCTTTGCCTGAAACAGCTACGGTTTTTACGATGGCGATCTTTTCCTGTTCCAGCCGGGTTAGGATAGTGCTATCCGGCTCCTCCAGATCGGTTTTGTTGAAAACAGCGATCATGGGGATATTCCGTTTTTTCAATTCTCCCCATATCTGTTCTTCGAAATCGCCCCAGATCCCGGCGTCACTGATTATAACTCCCAGATCGGTTCGGTCGATTACCCCTCGGGTTTTGGCAATTCGCATTTCTCCTAATGCACCGACATCATCAATACCGGCGGTGTCGATAAAAAGTACCGGGCCGAGGGGCAGCAGCTCCATGGGTTTCTCAACGGGGTCGGTCGTTGTACCGGCATGATCGGAAACAATGGAGACATCCTGCCGGGTGACGGCGTTCAGCAGACTGGATTTTCCGACATTTCTCCGTCCGAAAAGACCAATATGGAGCCTCAGCCCTTTACGAGTTGATTGTTGCTGCATCGTCCTTTTCTCGCATGATGGTAGATGAACCCAAGCGGGTTACCGCCTCCGGGCTGATGAGTTCATTAAAGCCCGCTTCGTCTAGGATCCCTTGAGAGATGACTGCTTCTTTTATGGAGATATTGTTTTTCTTCGAGAATTTGACGACCTCGGAGGTTTTCTCATAACCGATAACTGTCGCCAAGGCAGTGGCGGTGGCTGTGGAACCCTCTACATACCGGATGCAGGCAGCTTCATTGGCTTCTATGCCTTCAACGCACAGCTGTCGATAGACGGTGCATCCGTTGGTAAGCAGGGTGAGGCTGTCCAAGAGGGCGAAGGCGATAAGCGGTAAGAACTGATTAAGGTCGAGATTGCCGAGCGATGCCGCCATAGCGATCGACTGGTCATATGCCATAACGAGGATTGCAATTTGGGAAACAGCTTCCGGGATAACGGGGTTGACTTTTCCGGGCATGATCGATGATCCGGCCTGTAATTCGGGGATACGAATTTCCCCGAGCCCGGCCTGGGGACCGGAGGACATGAGCCGAATATCGGTTGCCGATTTCAGCAGGGTAACGGCGAGAGCCTTGAGAATTCCGGAAACTTCAACGAATACATCGGCGTTTTGCGTATTATCGATGAGGTTTTCTGCTCGCGCAAATCCTATTCCCGTTAATCCTCGTAGCGCATCCACAACTCGAAAGATGAACTTTCGTGGCGCTCCCAACCCCGTGCCGATGGCCGTGCCTCCGAGATTAACCACCCGCAGGCGTTCTTCGCATTTATAGATTCGCCACCGGTCCCGCGCCAGGGCATCGGCATAGGCCGACATTTCTCTTCCCAACGTGGTTAATACCGCATCCTGAAGCTGAGTGCGGCTGACCTTGACCACATGAGCAAATTCCTTTTCCTTTGCTTGAAACGCTTCCTGGAGGGCCACAACCTGCTCTTCGAGAGAATGAAGAAGGCGAACAGCAGCCAATTTCAGCGCAGTAGGATACGTGTCGTTGGTGGATTGATGCAAATTAATATCATCCAGCGGTGATAGAATGCCGTAACTGCCCTTTGACACTCCTAATAATTCGAGTGCTCGATTTGCGAGCACTTCATTAACATTCATGTTGGTTGAAGTACCGGCTCCGCCCTGCAGGCTATCGACAACGATCTGGTCGTTAAGATGACCGGCAGCCATTTCAGTGCAGGCCTGCTCAATCGCCCGGCCTTTGGCAGGGTTGTCATTCCACGCTCCCAGCGTGCCATTCGTCTGGGCGCAAGCGAGTTTCACCGTTCCAAAGGCTTTGATCAGTTCCGGATGAACGGGACGGCGGCTTAAGGGAAAATTCTCCAGAGCTCGGAGCGTATGAATACCCCAGAGACTTTCGGCGGGAACCTCACGCTCTCCGAGCAGATCTTTTTCTTTGCGATAATCCTTTTCCATGATCCGTCCTTCCTGTCTAACGCGCAATCGCCTTCAGGTGGTGTGTCGATCAGTCAGGGTAAAGGAAAGGGTGATGGTGGTTTCAGCTTAGCAGAAAACATCCCGCTTGCCGGATTTGATCTTAGTAAGAAGCGTGCGTGAACGCTTGGCCTGTACGTCATCCATGGCTGCAAGCGTCTTCTCGATCGTTTCTTCTCCAAGCCTTCGCGTTTCAGGGGTTGCATAGTCTAAGAGAAATTCCTCAAATGTCGAAAGCGCATTAGGATCACAATGATTCTTAATCTCTCCAGGCTTGGCAAGATCCATGAAATCCCGGCCGGTGCGGCCGAGGCGATAGCAGGCCGTACAAAACGAGGGTATATACCCCAGTTCCGCCACATCCCGCAGGACTTCATCAAGGGGACGGTGGTCTCCGAGTGAAAATTGGCTGCTTTCAAAGGCGTCTTCATCTTTGCTGTATCCGCCCGGATTGGTACGGCTACCGGCGGAAATCTGGGAAACCCCCAGCGCAAAGGTTTCGCGACGCATTTCCGGCGTTTCCCTCGTTGACATGATGATGCCGGTATAAGGAACAGCCAGACGTAATATGGCCACAATCTTACGAAAATCAACATCGGAAACCGGATAGGGAGGGTGTTCGGCAACATAGGAACCGGAAGCCGGCTCCAGCCGAGGGACGCTGATGGTGTGACACCCCACGCCGAAACGTTTCTCCAGGTGACGGATGTGTTGCATAAGAGCTAATATCTCAAAACGCCAATCAAATAATCCGAAGAGCACTCCGATCCCCACATCATCAATCGTTGCCTCCATGGCTCTATCCATCGCGGTAATACGCCAATCATAATCAGCCTTCTTTCCGCCGGTGTGTACTTTCCGGTAAGTTTCCCGGTGGTAGGTTTCCTGGAAGAGCTGATAGGTTCCAATATGAGCTGCTTTCAACTGTTTAAATTCCTCGATCGCCAAGGGAGCAATATTTGCATTGAGTCGACGAATTTCCCCGGGGCCGCTTTTCGTTCGGTAGATAGTCTCAATCGATTTCAGAATATACGAGAAGCCTTCCTTGGGGTAGGCTTCTCCCGCTACCAGCAAGATCCGCTTATGGCCCTGTTCAACCAGATTGATCACTTCGCGAGCAATTTCTTCCTGGGTAAGGGCACGCCGCTTTACCGCCTTGTTGCGGGCGCGAAAGGCACAATACAGACATTCATTGGAACAGAGATTTGAAATATACAAAGGGGCGAAGATGACCAGCCTCTTGCCATAAATCATCTCCTTCACTTTTTTCGCGGTGGAAAAAAGCTCACCCAACAGATCAGGGTCGCTGATGCGGGCCAGAACCGGAACGTCATGGAGGTCAAGGCCTTTTAATTCCATCGCCTTTGATAAAACCTCCCGCACTGCCGCGGTATCGGCGGTTCTGTTTTGCAACAACTCGAAGACGGCTTCGTCGTCTACTATTCCTTTACCGGTTTTTACATAGTTCATTTCAGTAGGCATTCGGGTTTCTCGCCATTACAGTTCGATTCGGACGCACGACGCGACGCATTGTTATATCAGATCGGAAACGCACTTTTATTTTATTATAGTCGTTGAAAAAGGTAAGGGCAAATCCTTATTCCCAGGAATTGCCCTTACGCTAGAATTTACGCTGCAATTTTTTTCACTGAAACTGATTACCCTGCCGTCTTGGCTGTTTTCGCTGGTAAGAATATCACACCATCTTTTTCCCTCTCGGGGTATAGTGGGTGTGCAGAAGTTTGTGACTCAAGTGAGCGCACGGTCCCTCGGTAAAAAACTCTTTGTATAGATGTAAAACCGCAGGGTTTTCATAGGACTTTCGGACTTCACTTGCTTCATCTTCGGCGTAAATCGCTTTCGCCCGGGCAGCTCTGATTTCCTCGGACGTTGGGATCGGCATTCCACCTCCACCGAGACATCCTCCCGGACAGGCCATATACTCGATAAAGTGACATTCACTGAGTTTACCGCCGGCTTTGATGTCTTCCAGCACCTTCTTGGCATTGGCCGTGCCATGGGCAACCGCAACCTTCAGAGTCGCCCCCTTCAGCCACTCCCAATCGGGCAGAAGGTGTTTCAGGATATCCGGAACCGGTCCGACTTTATCAATCAATAGTTCAGCATACCTGATGCCTTCAAAACCCCGGACGGGCATAACCCGGGCTTTTTCAAACAAGCTGTCGATCCTATCACCGGTGACAAGTTCGTACACGGTTCGGATTGCCGACTCCATCACCCCCCCGGTGGCACCAAAGATCACGCCGGAGCCGGTCATGGTCCCAAAGGGATTATCGAAGTCGGACTTCGGCATATTCGGTAAATCAATGCCCGCTTCCTTGATCATCTGGGCCAGCTCTCGGGTGGTCAGGCCATAATCGACATCCTGATAGCCGGAGTCCCGCATTTCAGGACGATTGCACTCGAATTTTTTTGCTGAGCAGGGCATAAGAGAAACCGAGACAATGTCAGCAGGATCGATATTATTGATTTTTGCGTAATAGGTTTTAATGACCGCCCCAAACATCTGTTGGGGACTCTTGGCGCTGGAAACATGCCCGAGCATTTCAGGATAAAAATGCTCGATATACTTAACCCAGCCGGGTGAACAGGACGTGAACTGCGGTAAAGAGACCGGCTCCTTTTTGACCAGGGCATTGTACAGTCGCAGGATCAGTTCCGTTCCTTCCTCCATGATGGTCAGGTCGGCGGTAAAGTTGGTATCAAAGACTTTGTCGAACCCGCAATACCGCAAAGCCGTATTCATCTCGAAGGTCATCGGAGTGCCGGGTTCGAGTCCAAAGCATTCCCCGATACCGGAGCGTGGTGCGGGCGCAGTCTGAATCACCACGTGCTTTTTCGGATCATCGATGGCCCCCCAGATTTCCTCGCGGGGATCCTTGGCATGCAACGCACCGGTGGGGCAGCGATTGATACACTGACCACAGTTAATGCACACCACCTCGGCCATAGGTTTGTCCATAAAGGTACCGATATAGGTGTCCGCACCCCGATTCATGGCTTCGTACACGCCGACCTCCTGAAGATCGACACAGGTGCGTACGCAACGGCGGCAGAGAATGCACTTATCCATATCCCGGACAATGGAATAACTGGAGTCGTCTCGTTCGAAGAACGGTTCTTCCACATGGCCGAATCGATACGAATGAACTCCATATTCGTGAGCAAGGGTCTGAAGTTCACAGTTATTATTCCGGACACAGCTGTAACACTCGCCGTAATGATTGGAGAGCAAAAGATCGAGAATATGGCGACGCGCCTGTCGGACCTTGGGGGTGTGGGTATGAATTACAAGGGGCTGAGTAATGGGGTACGCGCAGGCAGCCTGGAGGGTTCTCATTTTCTCAACCTCCACCACACAGACACGGCAAACACCGGCCACACAAAGGTCGTCATGATGACAGAGCGTGGGGATTTTTATGCCGATTTTACGTGCAGCCTCCAATATGGTGGTTCCCATGGGAACTTCAACATCCTGGCCATCTATGGTTACTTTTATCATCGCGCCGATTGCGCTCGTATCCTGAGGGGTGCTGATCACGGCGGCAGTTTCGCTTTTGGGAGCGCGTTCACACGACTCTTTGCAGGCTTCATGAGGCGTTTTGTCTTGCATTGTCGGACCTCCTTAAACGGTTGTCGGCACACGGCCGAGGATTTCATCTTTAAAGTTTTCAATTATCGTTATGAAAGCGTTGGGGCTTGCTTGTCCCAGTCCACATTTGGAAGCAATCTGCATCGTTTCACCGAGTTTCAGCAGCTCATTTAAATAGGACATGGAGCAGCACCCTTCCTCCAGCATTTCCAGGCCTTCCAGCAACTGAACATTGCCTTCACGGCATGGAGTACACTGGCCACATGATTCTTCCACGAAGAACTCCATAAAATTCTTTGCCACCTGAAGCATATCACGATCCGGTCCGAACACCATAATCGATCCGCCCGTAGAAACGTCTTCAAAAGCGATCTTGCGTTCGAAGTCTTTGCGGGGGATGCACCACCCAGAGGCTCCGCCGACTTGAACGGCTTTTGCATCCTCGCCTCCCACTTCTTTCAGAAGCTGGGCAATTGATATTCCAAACGGCATTTCGTAAATTCCCGGTTTCTCACAGTCCCCGGAAACGCTGAAAAGCTTAGTTCCGCTTGAATTTTGCGTTCCGTTTTGGTTAAACCAGTTGGCCCCCTTGGCACAAATAAGTGCGGCAGCGACAAAGGTTTCTACATTATTAACGATCGTTGGCTTGCCTCCGAATCCGGTATCAACCGGAAATGGAGGACGGTTACGAGGTTCTCCTCGTTTTCCTTCCAGGGATTCTATGAGCCCCGTTTCTTCACCGCAAACATAGGCGCCGATGCCCATGCGAAGTTCAATATCAAAACTAAATCCGTCCTTCCCCAGTATATTGGACCCCAGCAGTCCCTCGTTGTTTCGCTTTTTCAGAAAGTCCTCAAGATATTGCTTCAGGTACAGGTATTCGCCACGAAGATAGATGTATCCCTTGCGGGCTCCGATAGCATAGGCGGCGATTGTCATTCCATCGACCAAAAGGCCGGTTTGTTCATAGAGGAGATAGCGGTCTTTGAAGGTTCCGGGTTCGCCTTCATCCGCGTTGCAGACCACATACTTCTCGTCACTCTTAGCGGCACCCGCAAGTTGCCATTTGACCGCTGTGGGGAAGCCAGCGCCGCCTCTGCCGCGCATATTGGATTCCCGAATCACGGCAATCAGATCTACTCGGCTCTTGGCCAAAGCAGCCTTTAACCCTTCTCCTACCGCCGCCTCGTTTTCCGTTATCGGCCCTTTCTTTTGTACCACGGAGGGGACAATCTGAGGAAAATCGGTCTTCACAAAGTCTCGTTTGCAGTCCGCAATGATCTGGGGAACTTTTTCAGGAGTTACTTTTGCAAACAAGCGGTCGTTTATCATCAAAGCCGGTCCCTGATCACACATGCCAAGGCAGTTGGTGTATTCAAGGGTAAACATACCGTCTTTGGTAGTCTCGCCAAATTCGATTCCCAATTCATTTTCCAGTTGCTGGGCGACTCGATCCTTTCCTGCCATATCGCACGAAATGGTCTGGCAGAGACGGATGACGTACTTCCCCTGTTTTTCTTCTGTCCGAAAGAAACTATAGAATGATGCCACACCCTCTACTTCTGCGGGATGGATATCCAAAGCATGCGCTGTTTCCTGCATGACAAGGCCGGAGAGAAAGCCATATTTTGCCTGTAAATTCTGAAGGATCTCAATAAGGGCGGCACGGCTGCTCCCATACTGGCTCTTCAGGTCTTCTATCTCCTGATTAAGCTTTTCTCGTTCGATAATTTGCATAGTTAACCCCCTTTTTATTCACTAAGAAGTTCTTTCACTTTGGCAAGCAGTTTGTCAGGTTGGATGGGCTTTTCTTCAAAGGCATCAACGGGAACCATTTCCGGATCCTTGTCGTAAACCATGCCTGATATTTTACCCACGCTTGTTAACATGAGGATGGGGGTGCCGGTACCCTGCCTCCTGAGGTCCTGGGCCATGGTAAATCCGTCGTCCGGCTGTTCCAACATGACATCAAGCACAATAAGATCAGGGGATTCTTTTTTAACAGCCTCCATTCCCGCTGCCCTTGAATTTGCCGAAGCCACTTCATATCCATTGGATTTTAAGACGATCGAAATTGCCTCAACAAAATCTTGATCGTCATCAACGATTAATATTTTTGCCATACCTTCCTCCTATCATTGAAAAATGTGATAGTTACAAAAATAAAAATACATATCAAAATACGGCCTCATAATCAAGTTCAAAAATCTAATTACCAAAAAACATTCTCTTTTTTCTTTTCGCCACCAGTCCGACTGGTTTCGGTCCTGTCGTTTGGCCGGGAGAAAGCGTCACCCGCTGCGAATATTCTTTACGTTTCCGACTCGGAGATCCATAAAAATTTTCGCTGAATCTTTTCCAGGTATCGGATCGTGGGAGGTTGAAAGAAAAATTAACAAGCAGGCTAATTCTACAGTAAGTTCGTCAAGTCCATGGCTCTTAGTCAGCCCCTATTTTTTGGAGGAAGGTTGAAAACGGGTGAAGGAGCTCTGTGGGCACGGATCGCTGAAGACGGGGCTGGAGTAAAGCGCTATATCTGGCTTTTTCTCCAGTGGTGGCCAAGATGTAAAGGCCGCGGATTCTCCTAAAGAAGGAAAAGTGGTATACTAAAAAATAACAAAAGGGGAATGGGGAAAGCATTGTGGAAGGGGGGTAAGGATCGGTTTAACGAGTACCTTTCGGGGGGGATGGTTATTTTTAAACAGTGTATTTGAAAGCTTATTTGCTCTAAGCCCTTTTTATACAAGAAGAATCGTTATGGTTTCGCACCGTTTATTGTGTCGTTGTCCGTTGGGGGCTCGTCTGGTCGGGGTTGGTTTTATCCTTCTCCTGGTGATCGGCTGCGCCGTAAATCCGGCCACCAAGGAACGGGAACTCATGATTGTGTCGGAAGACCAGGAATTCAGAATCGGACAGGGGGTTGATAAACAGCTTCGGGAGGAGATGGGCGTTTATTTGGAACTGCCCGACCTTCGGGCTCTGGTCAAGGAAGTTGTGGAAAATCTGGGACGAAACAGCGATCGACCTCATCTCATTTACCGGGTGGAAATCGTCGACACCCCTGACTTTAATGCTTTCGCCGTACCCGGCGGTTTCGTTTATGTGCATCGCGGCCTGTTGGAGCGTATGAATTCAGTTGATGAACTCGCCTCGGTTCTGGGACACGAGATTGCCCATGTTGCCGCCCGACATTCTGCCGCCCAGATTTCAAAAGCTCAACTCATGAATATCGGCCTGTTGGGAGTTGCTGTCGCCACCAAGGGAGCAGTGCAGGATTATGGCCAGCTCATCAATATGGGAGCCGCACTCGCCTTTAATAAGTTCTCCCGGGACGATGAACGCGAAGCCGATTACTTTGGAACACAATACCTAACGCTTGCCGGGTACAATCCGCGCGCCTCTATCGAGGTGATGAAGCACATTCAGCGACTTGAGACCCGTGAGCCGTCCACGGTGGAAGTCTGGTTTATGACCCATCCACCCACGTCGGAAAGATTGGTGAACCTTAATCATGAGATTGAAAAACTTAGCGCTAAGCAGCCGGAGACTTTGCTTCGGTCTTATCAAAGGAACAGATTCATAAGACTATTAGACGGATTAGTGGTAGGAGAGTGGAATGGAAATGAGCTGATCCGGGGTGACAATTATTACAACAAGGAATACCTGCTTCAACTGGAGATACCCCAGGGGTGGCAGGCCCGCATAAATAGCAAAGACTATGCCGCGCTTTTTGCTGATGCCAAGAAAGACTATAGTGCTTATTTTGACATAGAGCCCTTACAAACCCGAAAAACGGTGGAAGAATATTCAAAAGATTTCGAGCAGAAGCTCAGGCGTGCCGGCCTCCGTCAAGAGAAGACCTATGCTACAAATGAGCTTTTACCGCACGGGGCTAAGACGACGGTTTATTCGGGATATGACGGAAGCAGGGGGGCCATCATGGTTGAGGGGGCGGTCTTTGTTTCGGGGGCTAACGGATATTCTCTCATCGGCTCAAGCAAAAGGGAGGACTTCGATGAATTTCGCCCCTTGCTGGAGAGTATGGTTGCAAATCTTCGATTCATCTCACAACAGGAAGCGAATCAACTGCAACCTCCTCGCCTCCAAATCCATACGGTAGAAAAAGGCGAGTCGTGGGGGAGCCTCACGCAAAAATATTTCGGCGTAACGGAGGAGAAAGCAAAACTGGCTGAATATAATGGGTTCGAGGTTTCTCAAGTGCCACCACCGGGAACCCTCATAAAGGTCCCTCCGTCGTTACGCTTTTGAGAGAGAATAGCAGGACTGATTAGGCAATGAGACGGCATTACGCTTCTGAAGAACGCCTGAAGCGCTGAACAGCTTTTACCACACGCCTGGTGAGCGGATAAGCCATCAACCGTTTATGATGAGGAGACAATCGGCGGGATAGGAATAATGATGATTTTTCCGGGATGGATGAGACGAGGATTTCTGATCCGGTTAATTTCCTGAATATGGGCGACTTTTGTGTTGTATCGACGAGCGATGTTGTACAATGTTTCCCCCGGCTTTATGCGATGTTCATGAAACGTCCGATAGGATAAAAACTTCTCTCTGTTGCGAGATAAATTTTGTGCGAACAGATCCCGATTTGAAGCCGGGATTTTGACTTCATATCCTTTTTTGTTGGGTGGTGTGCACCATTTTCGCAGCTCGGGATTGGACTGTTTTAATGATTCAAGGGGAATGCCAGCCATTTCAGCGATAAACTTCAATTCCGTGGGCTGAGGAATGGTGAAGGATGTTAAGGCAACCCGTTTTTGCACCAATGGAGGAGAAAAGCCATATTCCTCCGGGTGCTTTCCGATCAAGATGGCGGCAACGAGCTTGGGAACAAAGTCCCGAGTTTCCGGCGCAAGATCGCGTCCTTTTCGGAGAGCCCAGAAGTCGGCGATCTTGTTTTTTTTAATGGCGGTGGCTACTCTTTGTTCTCCCGCATTGTAGGCGGCTACTGCCAGATGCCAGTCACCAAACATCGCATAAAGGTCCTTTAGGTACCGGGCTGCCGCCCGGGTTGACTTTTCGGGATCTCTTCTCTCGTCCACCCATAGATTGATTTTTAAACCGTAGCGCCTGGCTGTTTCCGGCATAAACTGCCACGGACCGCAGGCTCCGGCTCGCGAATATGCACAGGGGTTAAATCCGCTTTCTATCAAGGCAAGAAAAACCAGATCTTCAGGGAGGTGCTCTTCTTTTAGGATGCCCTGCATCATGGGAGAATAAGTTGTCGCCCTTTCCAAGGCTTTTGTCATGAAGTCGATATCAGTTTGAAAGTATTTGATATAGTCCCTTACCGCATCATTGGTCACAACCGGGAAGTCGGTACGCAGCATTCCTTTCCCGCGCACAGTGTGGAGAGAGTGAGCAAACTCCACACAATCGTGGATAGAGGCTCTGCTTATCAAGGATTTCAGGTATCCCAGATCAGGGTCACCACTTCGCCCCGAATGAAGTGACTCCTCCTGAGAAGTATATTCGGCAATAGTAGTCGGCGATTCCGGAGAGGAAGATGAAGATACGGTCAGAGAGGATTTATTTACCTCACTACCAGCAGAGGGATAATGGGTACACCCGGAACAGGTGAAGAAAAGAAAAACCAAGCCAGAAAAAACGCTTACACCTTGAAATACGTTCATAGAAATCCTTCTTGGGAGGAGACTACGATACGATGACGCACGAAACACGTTGCCTGGCGTGCACCGCATGTGCCTATCAATCGACTGGGGGTAGTTGCACAACGCAAAAATTGATCATACCTTAGCAGAAGCTCCTCAGGGGGTCAACCAGTTTCTTTAACGGGGCACTTCCGGCGGTTATGGGAGTCTGGCGATTTGGGTTGGCTGAAAAACCGGTGAATTTTCGCGGAAATCGCTGGCAAAGTGAAAATTGAAAATTTGTCTTGACAAAAACCGCGTTCGCTTGTAGAAATAAAACCACTTATCAAAAAGGTTTAAGTTTGAAATATCGAATCGAGGATATAACTCCGGAAGGAGTAACCACCACTGGAGAGTTTACCAGGGAATGGCTAGAAGGCTTGTTTCAGGGCAAAGGGATGTTGGAAATTGCATGCCCTTCGCCTCTTTTTTATGAGATGCATCTGAGCCGTTCCGAGAATACTGTTTGCGTTTCGGGGAGGATAGATCTCACGGTTGATCTGGCCTGTAGTCGGTGTCTCGAAAAGTTTGTTTCTCATATCAACCCTGATTTCAAATACTCCTTTTTGCCCGCCCAGTCCCAAGAATTGTCGGCGGAAAAGGAGCTTCTCAAAGAGGATCTTGAGCAGGATTTTTATTCCGTGGATGGCGTTGATATCGAGGAAATCATTCAAGAGCAGATCAGCCTTGCCATGCCCTATAGTCCGCTTTGCCGCGAGGAATGTAAGGGACTCTGCCCGAGGTGTGGAAGAAATAAAAACCTGGAAATGTGCAGTTGTCCTCCAACCCCTGTTGTTGATTCCAGGCTGGCAGGGCTTAAGACATTATTAAAGAACCAGTAAATAGAGCGGAGGTTTTATATGGCACTACCCCCTAAAAAACATTCGAAATCGAGAACACGGAAACGTCGAGCCCATGATGGTATCGTCGTCTGCACGCTGATCGCATGTTCTCATTGTGGAGAAAAAAAGCGGCCCCACCGCGTTTGTCCTCATTGTGGTTATTATAGAGAGCGAGAAATAGTGGCAGTTGAAGAAAGCTGATTCTTGACTATTCTCTGATTTTTCATGTTAATAGGGTCGGACTTTTTTCGGTGACGAAAAGAGGGTGGGAAGTTGAGAGCCTATAGAGTGTATAATTATTTTTAGAATTATTCGAGAGATGGGGAAATGGATTATTTCTTAACTGAGGAACAAAAAGAAATCAAGGCGCTGGCACGAAGGATCGCCGAAGAAAAAGCATTACCGGTGCGGGCTGAACTTGATGAGAAAGAGGAGTTCCCACGGGAAATTTTGGAAATCCTGGGAGAAACCGGGCTCTCCGGGGTTTACATCGAGGAGAAGTATGGTGGTTTTGGTGGAGGCATATTTGAATTATGCTTGGTCATTGAGGAGCTTAGCAGAATTTGTATAGCAGTGGCGGTCAGTTTCGCCTGCAATGGATTGGGGTTGTATCCAATCATTCTGTTCGGCACTGAGGAACAAAAGCAAAAATACTTGCCAATGGTCGCGAAAGGGAAAAAAATAGCTGCGTTTGGCCTTACAGAACCAAATGCCGGTAGTGACGCCGGAGGGATTCAAACAACTGCAAAAAGAAATGGCAACCGGTATATCCTTAATGGGACAAAACAGTGGATAACAAATGGCGGAGAGGCAGACATCTACGTGGTTATTGCACTCACTAATAAGGATCGAGGACCACGAGGGGCAAGTGCGTTCATTCTTGAAAAGGGGATGGAAGGATTCACGTTTGGGAAAAAAGAGAAGAAGATGGGGATCAGGGCTTCCTCAACGACGTCGCTCTTTTTTGAAGATTGCGAGCTGCAAAAAGAGAATCTTTTGGGGAAAGAGGGGCAAGGCTTCATGATTGCCATGAAGAATCTGGATAAATCTCGCCCCGCCATCGGGAGCCAAGCAGTCGGTTTGGCCCAGGGAGCGCTGGAAGAATCGATAAAATATGCCCGGGAGCGGCATCAATTCGGCAAACCCATTATTTCCTTTCAGGCCATTCAGCATATGTTGGCTGATATGGCAACGCAGACAGAGGCCGCGCGAGCGCTGATCTATGCAGTGGCACGTTACATGGACACCAATCCTAAGGATATCTCAAAAATATCCTCTATGGCGAAGGTTTTTCCTACTGATGTTGCCATGAAAGTGGCTACCGATGCGGTTCAGATTTTTGGAGGTTACGGGTATATGCGGGAGTATCCGGTGGAAAAAATGATGCGGGACGCGAAAATTCTTCAGATCTACGAGGGAACCAATCAGATCCAGAGGAATGTCATCGGTCTCGCCTTGAATAAGGAATACGCTCGCAAACAGTGACAATTGAACTTGCACGAGAGCTTACGGTGAAGAAGGTCGCTTTTATTTTTCCGGGACAAGGATCGCAGTATGTAGGGATGGGGAAGAGCCTGTACGATCATTTTTCCCAGGTACGGGAGGTCTTCGCAGAAGCGGATGAAGCACTGGGGTACAAATTGTCGTCCCTTTGTTTTGAAGGTCCGGAAGCGGAATTGAATCTTACCGCCAATACCCAGCCGGCAATCCTCATGGTGAGCGTTGCTGCATATCGGGTGTTATCGGCCGCGATCAACATTGAACCGGCTGTTCTTGCAGGGCATAGCTTGGGAGAGTATTCAGCCTTGGTGGCGGTGGGAGCTTTTGATTTAGTCGACGCAGTAAAGGCGGTTCAAAAACGCGGACAGTATATGCAGGAAGCGGTGCCGGAAGGTCAGGGGGGAATGGTAGCCGTTTTAGGCTTGGAACGAGACAAGGTGGAAGAAATCTGCCAAAAAGCAACTTCTGATGGAGAAATCGCCAGCCCTGCAAACTTCAACTGTCCTGGTCAACTCGTTATTTCCGGTCAGATTCCGGCGCTTAAGCGGGCTATTACTCTCGCCCAGGAGATGGGGGCACGCAAGGCGATCATGTTGCCGGTGAGCGCTCCCTTTCATTGCCCATTGATGATTCCGGCGGGGGAAAGACTTCGGCACTATCTGGGCTCCGTACCGGTGAAGCCTCTTGCGTACCCCATCGTTACCAATGTGGAAGCGAAGGAGAATCAAGAGGTGAGCCGCGTGAAAGACCTCTTGGTCGAACAGGTAACGCATACGGTGCTGTGGGAGGATTCGGTACACTGCATGATTGAACGAGGTGTTGATACCTTTGTTGAAATAGGCCCGGGAAAAGTCCTAAGCGGACTTGTTAAGAGGATTAGCAAATCAGCCACCGTCTTAAACCTTGAGGATATCCGCACGTTGGATGCGTTAGAAAAACAATGGAAGGAAGTCTACTGATAGCATGGCATTAGACGGAAAAGTCGCGATCGTGACCGGCGGAGCACAGGGGATTGGCAAAGAGATAGCCCGTGTTTTGGCCCGAAACGGGGCTTATATTGTCATTCCTGATATCAGCATCGTCCAGGCTCAGCAAACGGCTCGCGAAATCGAAGAATTGGGAAGAAAATCACTGGCTATTCAGGCAGACCTTGCTCAGTTATCCGAAGCGGAAAACGTGGGGAAATCCGTTTTGGACTTCTTTGGGCAGATCGATGTTTTGGTGAATAATGCCGGAATAACGCGGGATAATCTCTTCCTTAGGATGAAAGAGGAGGAGTGGGATACGGTTATTGGCGTAAACCTGAAGAGTGTTTTTAACTGTACCAAGGCCGTCATTCGGCACATGAGCAAAAGGCGGTCAGGCAGAATTATCAACATCTCTTCCGTGGTCGGGCAGATCGGCAATGCTGGCCAGGCGAATTATTCAGCGTCGAAAGCCGGTATTATTGGATTCACGAAATCCATGGCCCGGGAGTTCGGGGCACGGGGAATCACCGTTAATGCAGTGGCTCCGGGTTTCATCGATACGGAAATGACCCGCTCTCTGCCGGAGAGAGCGCGGGAAGAGTTTCTCAAGAATATCCCATTGGGTCGCGTTGGAACACCTGAGGAGGTGGCAGAAGCAGTGCTTTTTCTGGCATCCGACGCTTCTCGGTATATTACGGGACAGGTGATAAACGTTAACGGTGGGATATATATGTAAGCGTGATAAGAACAGTTATTAATAGAAAAAAGGAGGATTCCTATGTCAGCGAGTATTGAAGCGAGAATAAAAAAAATAATTGTCGAGCAGCTTGGTGTAAGTGAAGAGGAAGTCAAGCCGGAGGTTTCCTTTGTGGATGATTTAGGTGCGGATTCCTTGGATTTGGTGGAGTTGGTTATGGCTCTCGAGGAAGAATTCGGGCAGGAAATCCCGGACGAAGACGCTGAGAAGATAACGACTGTTCAAGATGCTATAAATTACATCAATGAGCATCTCTAAGATTATTTTCTACCCTCTTAGGGGGAAATAAACCTTTTCGTGGAATTGGTGACAAAATGCGACGAGTTGTTGTAACAGGACTGGGTACCGTAAATCCTGTCGCTATTGATACGGAGAAAACCTGGGCAGGAATAACGAAGGGAATTTCCGGTATCGGCTATATTACCAGATTCGACGCCAGCGACTATCGTTCCCGGATAGCCGGTGAGGTAAAAAATTTTGACCCCACCGACTTCATGGATCCCAAGGATGCTAAACGGAGCGATCCTTTTGTGCAATATGCCTTGGCGGCTACTAAGATGGCCTGTCATGATGCCGGATTTTCAGCACAAAACGGCAACGCTCATCGAGTTGGGGTTATTCTCGGAGTGGGCCTTGGCGGTCTGGAAACGCTGGAAAAAAATCACAGGCTTCTTCTCGAAAAAGGGCCGGCAAAGGTCTCCCCCTTTCTTATTCCCATGATGATAGCCAATATGGCGCCCGGACAAGTAGCCATAGCCGCTGGAGCAAAGGGCCCGAATGCCTGCGTGGTCACTGCCTGTGCTTCCGGAACGCATGCAATTGGTGAAGCTTTTCAGATGATTCAGCAAGGCTATGCCGACGCCATGATTACGGGAGGGGCGGAATCGACTATCACACCGCTTGCTATCGCTGGTTTCAGTAATATGAAAGCTCTTAGTACCCGCAACGAAGAACCCACGAAGGCAAGCCGTCCCTTTGATATGGACAGGGACGGATTTGTTATTGCCGAAGGTGCCGGGATAATCCTTTTGGAGGAGATGGAGGAGGCAAAAAAAAGAGGGGCGAAGATCTATTGCGAACTTGTGGGATACGGTCTTAGCGGTGATGCTTACCATATAACTGCTCCTTCACCCGAAGGTGCAGGCGGGGAACAGTGTATGAAGGTGGCGTTGGACAACGCAAAAATTGATCCGGAAAAGATTGACTATATTAACGCCCATGGAACCTCAACCCATTTTAACGATCTGTGTGAAACCCGGGCCATCAAAAAAGTCTTTAGAGATAAGGGCAAGCGACTGATGGTGAGTTCTACAAAGTCCATGACCGGCCACCTCTTGGGGGCTTCGGGGGCCGTAGAAGCCATCTTTACAGCGCTTACAATAAAGACCGGTGTTGTTCCTCCAACAATTAACTACGAGACGCCAGATCCGGAGTGTGACCTTGATTATGTGCCCAACGAAGCTCGATCCGCGAACATAACGTATGCCCTCTCAAACTCTTTCGGTTTCGGCGGGACAAATGCTTCTCTAGTTTTCAAAAAATTCGAGTAAGGCTCCGTAATTTTGGCGGCTGGTTATCGAAGGTATCGCCTGTCGGTTGGGAGATCCATCCCCAAAAGAACCTTGATGGGATAGCGATCGAAATCCCTGGTAATGGCGGTATGCAGGGAGCTCATGGACGATGCGGCTGCTGACGTTTTTGCTGGCGGTCACGGTACTCCGGTGATAAAAAGATTTTCCCGAGCGGGTTAGGAGTGGTGATGGTTTCGCCTTCACTAGATTTCACGGCAGCAGGAGATCCCGGGGCAATGATGAGCCGGAAATACCCAGTGACGCGTGGTGGTTGGCTGATATCGATAATAAGCGGCCCAGGATGTGGTCATGCGGTTACTCGTAGCGTTTCGAGGGTGAAGGTTATAGCCGGGGTGATAACGTTGGCAACGCAGAGTCGAAAGCCGCCGTTCGTGGCCAGAATTCGGGGCAATTCGAATTTGCTTTTCGAGGGGAAGGGGTATGGCGCGACCGAGCTGGGATGAGTATTTTATGGGAATCACGGAACTGGTGGCTCGACGGTCAACGTGCAAGCGTCGACAGGTGGGGGCAATCCTGGTAAAAAACAAGCGAATTCTAGCCACGGGTTATAACGGGGCTCCACCCGGACTTACCCATTGTCTTGAAACCGGCTGTCTCCGGGAGCAAGCCAATGTGCCGTCCGGTGAACGGCATGAACTTTGCCGAGGACTTCATGCCGAACAAAATACGATTATTCAGGCTGCTTATCATGGGGTGAGTATTAACGGATCGGTCCTTTATTGCACTAATATGCCTTGCAGTATTTGTATGAAGATGATTATAAGTGCCGGAATTACCAAAGTCATTTACAAAGAAGGATATCCTGATTATTTAGCAGAGCGGATGCTCAAGGAGTCAGATCTGACGGTCCTTCACTACCAGCCATCCCCGTAATCACGAAAGAAAGTTGTTCGGTTTCTGCAAGCGGAGCCGTGGCGGTTATTTCCCGATGTCTTCTGAGTTATTCTTTATGCATGAAAGGATGGACTGAGAGGGAAGTAGTATTCACGGTTAGTGTGCCTGACGTTCATGAATAAGGGAACCTCATCTATTCTTATAGTCGTTTATTTGGTGCTTCTTGCGGTCGGATCACTGGTGCCATGTCGCTTTTCGTCAGACGTGGTGGCCGGTGGTGACAAGGTGATCCACTTTCTTTTTTATGTTCCCTTGGGGATTCTTTTGCGACCGCCAAAGACTTCCTCGTCTCTGTCTCTCGCATTAACTCTTCGCTTAGGCGTCGGGACACTATACGGATTTTTTATGGAGCTATTGCAGACAGCCGTACCGGGGCGGACCGCCTCTCTTTATGATGGAATAGCAAATTTTTTGGGCGTTGCAGTCGGTATTAGCGTTGGTGTTCTGCATGGGTGGATAAGAGGTAGAATGGAAAATTAGCCGGAATCGAAAGGCTGTCAGATAAACGTACTGGCAATCGCACCCAACCCGAGGAGAAAACAATAGGGAGAAAATACGAAAAGTCTGCCCCGCTGAACAAACCGAAGCAAGAGCTTGAGCGCGCAATAGCCGGTTAGGGCCGCAGTTATCGTAGCCCCCGCAACATTGTAGAGGTAGGGCCTTGTATACATTTCCGGCGGGTTAAAGTTGAGTATCACCGCTCCCACGATTGCCGGGATGAAAATGAGAAAGGAAAACCGTCCTGCCAACTCCCTGTTCACCCCCAGAAACAAAGCGGTAGAAATAGTGGCACCGGAGCGAGAAATTCCCGGGGCGATTGCGGCCGCCTGGGAAAAGCCGATTATGACGGCGTCTAGAAACGTCACCCTGTCAATCTGCTTTCGCGGCCTGCCGATATCTTTGGTTAGTAAAAGCAATGTTCCGGTCAGAATGAGGTTGATACCAACAGCAAATACCGAGGAGAAGAGGTGCTCAAAGAAGTCTTTATAAAAAAATCCGACAAGAGCAGCAGGCACGACAGCAACAGCAATAAGCACAATAAGTCTTACCCATGCATTGGTGGCGAGTATGGTACCAAGATTCCCTTGGACCACGGTTTTTGGGAGATGAAGAAGGGATCGGAAAATGTTCCCGAGGTCTTCCCGGAAGACCGTTACTATTGGGATGAGGGTACCGACATGAACCATGACGTCAAAGAAAAGGTCCGGTTCATGCATGCCAAGGAGATTTTTCATTAATACCAGATGCCCTGAACTGCTGATCGGCAGAAACTCAGTAATACCCTGCAGTAGTCCCAAAAATATGGCTTGAAAGAATGTGATAAGCGACCTCGCGTATAGAGCTGTCTAGGGGGAAATTCAGATATTTTTCGTCTACTATATAGTCATGCTTTCAAAGGTTGCAACCATTTATTTAGTGTCTTTTTCCTCCTTACGGCTTTGGTTCGAAACGTGGCATTATCATTGCGGTTTTTTTACCGTCTTATTATAATAAAATAGTCTGCGAGGAAGAAGGAAGAAAGCTTACTTTTTTGGAAACTCCGAAAGGTAATAATGGAAATTATTGATTCTCACACTCATTGGGGCCACTCTTTGTCACTTCTCGGTGTCAACGCAACCACAAGAGAACTTCTGGAACAGGCGAACCAAAGCGGAGTGACAAAGATCGTGGTTTTCCCTTTTCCATCCGCGGCGATAGCGGACAGGGGAATAAACGAGGTGCTTCTGGGAGAAGCGAGCTGCATCGAACAGTTCATTCCTTACTATTATATTCCCGAAGATCTGCGCCCCATCCCCAAGGGTAAAGGGTTTTTCGGCGGGAAGTGGCACTGGGTACGAGGGATTCAAGACTGCTCTTCTTGCTATGATGTCTTGGAAGATCCCTCCTTAAAAATATTTATCGAAGAATCAGAAGAGATCGATCTGCCCATTGTTTTTGAAGAAGAACTGATATTTACTAAGACCTTTATGGAGATGACAAGAAATCTTAAAGTGATTGTTCCCCATATGGGAATGTTGGGCGGGAACCCCCTAGAATTTCTCGATACGTTTAGAGATGTTCAAAATGTTTATTTTGACACGTCTCTGGCAAGTTCACATACGATAAAACGGTTTATCGATACTATAGGACCGAAAAGAATTCTGTTCGGCTCCGATATACCGTTCGGAACCATGAAATGGGAAAAGGAAAAGATCCTCTCCTTGCCGATAGGAGATGACAAAAAGGAGCTGGTTCTTTCCGAAAACATCAGAAGACTCATTGGAATCTAGGAGGATTCCTTGTAAGATAGGCTGGTTCTTGTTTAGGGGAGGGGTCTACTAAGAGGATTATCCGAATAGGTATCGCACCATTACCCTTTTCTCCTGACAGAGGAAATTTCACGAGCGTCAGGTGAAAACGGGTATGAATGAAGGTATGATAAATCAGCGGACACCATAACGGAGCGCCACGAGTGAAAATCTTCCTTCGCACAGTGGTGATATCGTATTTATTTTTTCTGTCAGCTTTCTATCCCTCTGCATCAGCCGGCGCCGATCTGGTATTGAAGGCCGTTCATTTTGGAAAAACTTCAGAAAACAAAGAGCAGGTATTTCTTTTTTTAAATGCCTTTCAGCCGCCCGAGATTTTTGCTCTCCAGAGAGATAAACCTCGTGTTGTCTGTGACCTCATCAATGCCCAGCTCGGTGATACTGTTGGTGAGGTGATAGAAATCGGGGGAGAACTAATCCAGCGTATCCGGATTGGCAAACATGCGTCCCCCGTCCCGAAAATAAGGGTTGTAGTGGATTTAGTTCCCAAGGAGAGTTACAGTATAGAACAACGTTTTTTCCAGAAGGACAATATTTTTGCTCTTATCGTATGCTGCGGAGGGGCAAGGAACAATAACTAGTTCCGGTATTATACCGTAGCGGCGTCATAATTTCGGGCAAAGAAAAACCGGGGGAGGAAACTCCCGCCGCTTTCGCTGTGCGGCGAAGGCAAAGGACGGGATAGTAGCCCGGCATGGTAAATGTGAGGGCTCCAATCATCTTGTAACCTCACAGGATATTTTTTGATCCGGATCCAGAGGTCTTGGCGGATTCCATTTCTATTAGAAGGCGGCACCAGGCGGGCTGATAACTCCTTATCCATCAATGCTCGGTACGGTTTGCCTTGCTTTCATGCACCAAATTTGATATGGACTATTGCATTTTTGGCTTCTGGAGGGAGGTTTCCTTTTTGGATTCCGGGGCACGGGAACATTTCCCGGTAGGCGAATAATTCTTAACAGTCAGCCGAGACTCTTGTGTGAAACCATCGGCGATGGGAACGCTCCTTGCGTATTGTGGGAATAAACAGCAAAACAGCTGATAATAGACCAGTCATGACGATAAATAAACCGACGGACGAGCCAACTACAGATCTTTTGAACAAAATAAGGGTAAGGAAGATATCCGGCGGAAAGTGGTCTGATCAAACCCTTTCGGTTGTTCGGGAAATGCCGGTTACGATTTTTCTCAATAATAAGGAGATAGTCACGCTTCTTTGCACGGGAACTCATCTGAAGGCCCTGGCAGTGGGATTCCTGGCGTTTGAGGGGTTAATTGCTAAACGGGAGGATATTGAAGATATTGTTGTTGACGATCAAAAAGGGCTTGTTAAGGTAACCGTTACCAGTGATCCGGCGATGGAGAAGAGTCTCCTGTTTAAAAGGATTATCACCTCAGGATGTGGAAAGGGGACGATCTTTTACCACGCCATAGATTCATTGCTTACCCATCGAATTGAATCTCCTCTTTCTGTTGCTTCCGACCAGATTTTTCTTTTGATGTCTCGCATCAATGCGCAATCCGTTCTTTATAAGAAAAGTAGAGGAGTCCACAACACGGCGTTGGCCACTCTCGAAGAAGTTATTCTCTTTGAATCCGATATCGGCCGTCACAACGCGGTGGATATGATCTACGGCACCTGTGTATTGGAGCTTATTCCTCTCGAGGATAAAATCCTCCTCACCACCGGAAGGGTTACCTCCGAAGTTCTTTTGAAAGCGGGGAAAATGAGAGTCCCTATTCTTGTTTCCCGAAACGTTGCCACGCAGCATGCCTTGACTCTTGCTCACGATATCGGCATTACGGTGATTGGTGACGTCCGCGGCAATAAATTCGTAGTCTACACCCACCCGGAACGGATTAAGGGCTAAAACTCCGGCCGCTTTTATGGCATAATCAGATCTACAGCCTTCCAAGGCCAGTGAAAGACGATGTTAAAAGGGCCACTCCCACGTAAGCTTGTGGGGTAAACGTAAGGCAGAACAAGACTGCTATGACCATCTATCTTGATAATGCTGCCACCTCGTACCCTAAGCCGGAATCGGTTTATGCGGCGGTCGATTGCTTCATGAGAAACATCGGGGGAAACCCGAGCCGCTCGGCTCACCAACGGTCCCAAAGAGCTTTTGAAACAGTATATCAAGCAAGACAGGCGATCGCCAAACTCTGTCATGTTAGAATCCCTTCACGTATCGTCTTCACCTCCAATGGTACGGAGGCTCTCAATCTGGGCTTAAAGGGAATTTTGAAACCGGGTGACCATGTCATCACTACATCAATAGAACATAATTCCATAAACCGCCCTCTTTTCAAACTCAGTCAATCCGGCATCTCAGTAACCGAAATAGGCTACGATCCGCTTCGCGGTCTCGACCTGGATGCATTGTCCGATGAGATCCGAAAGGAGACGCGGATGATCGTTCTCATTCACGGTTCTAATGTTACCGGAGATGTGCTACCCGTTGAAAAGGTTGGTGTCTTGGCGAGAGAACACGGGATCGTTCTGATGGTAGATGGAGCTCAGACCCTCGGGAAGCTCGATGTTGATGTGGAAGCCATGAATATCGACTTGCTGGCTTGTCCTGGGCATAAAGGACTTCTTGGCCCCCAAGGAACGGGTTTCCTCTATATTCGCGAGGGATTAGAAATGGAAACCGTTCGCGAGGGAGGGACCGGATGGCAGTCTGACTCAATGAAACAGCCGGATATTCTGCCGGATCGGTTTGAAAGCGGGACCCTGAATGGGCTAGGTATAGCGGGACTAGGGGCGGGGGTTGAATTTGTTCTCCGCGAGGGAGTTGACCAGATCGCCCACAAAGAAAATAACCTTATCCAGGAACTCTGGGACGGATTGGAAGGGATCGCAGGGGTAAGTCTCTACGGACCGCCGTCGTCCTCGGTGCAGAGAACAAGTGTAGTTTCTTTTAATATTGAGGGGCTTCACTGTGATGAGGCGGGGTCAATTTTGGATGATGCCTTTGATATCCAGGTGCGGACCGGGCTTCATTGTGCTCCCGGAGCCCACAAGGCCATCGGGACATTTCCTGAGGGAACCGTGCGGGTAAGTCCCGGATATTTTAACACCCCCGAAGAAATGCGGGCACTGATTGAGGCGGTGGGAAGGATAAGTAGGAGATAGCCTTTCGTGGGGAAAAACGGATGATGGAAATCAGTGATTGGAAAGGCGGGGGCGACCGTTTTAATAGAAAGTGACTACTTTTCGGAAGGAAAGACTGAAAAGGACCTTTGGTGAAGATCGCTGTAACCGGAAAAGGGGGGGTCGGTAAAACCACATTTTCTGCTCTCCTCGCAAAAGCATATCACGATTCAGGCTATACGGTTCTGGCTGTTGATGCCGACCCGGATGCGAATCTTGCGGCAACCCTGCGATTTCCTGATTCTGAGCCAATCACGCCTATTTCCCATATGGTCAAACTGATCGGAGAGAGAACCGGCGTCCAACCAGGAGCATATGGTTCCATCTTCAAGCTTAATCCGACGGTGGATGATCTTCCCGAAAAACTGTGGGTTGAACACAACGGTATTCGGCTAATGGTCATGGGAGGAGTCAATAAAGGTGGGGGGGGATGCGTTTGTCCCGAAAGTGTTTTTTTACGTACCCTTATTCAACACCTCATTCTCCATCGGATGGAAGTCATCGTAATCGATATGGAGGCGGGAATAGAACACTTGGGAAGAGCGACCGCGCAGGCGGTGGACGCATTTATTATTCTTGTGGAGCCGGGAAGGCGGAGTATTGAGACTGCTCGGCGGATTCGGTTTCTTGCTGAAGGCATCGGAATTCCAAGGACGTATGTGGTCGGCAACAGGATAAGAAACGCTGAAGAAGAGGAGTTTATCAGGGAACATCTTCCTGATTTTGATATCCTCGGATTTTTAGCTTACAATGAAAAAGTCATCGAGGCGGACCAACGAAAATACTGTCTTTGGGAACACTGCAAAGATGTTTATGCAGCGGTCAAAATAATCAAAGAACGCATACGATGATAAAATTTCCAAAGAAGACGGTGGGGAGCATGCGGACCGTTATTGTGGGAGCCGGGGCAATGGGTTGCCTCTTCGGCTTTTTTCTCCGTCGGGTTGGAAAGGACGTCTGGCTTTTCGATACCGACAAAGAGTTGATCGCCCATATCCAGAGAAAGGGAATCCGAGTAGAGGGAGCGAGCGGCACCCATCGTGTTCCCATTTCGGCAACAAATGATTGCAGCGAAATCGAGTGGGCAGACTTGATTATCATTTTTGTGAAATCATATAGCACATCCCAGGCTATTCATGACGTAAAATCTTTGGTCGGTCGCGAATCGGTGCTTCTGACGCTTCAAAACGGCATCGGGAATGTCGAAAGAATTACAGAAGTAGTAGCCAAGAAACAGGTGATTGCCGGGACAACCGCTCACGGCGCCACGAGTCTCGGGTTAGGTCATATCCGGCACGCTGGCGAGGGAGAGACGCTCATCGGAGAGTTGGACGGCCGAAGAACTGTCCGTCTGGATACGATACGACGACTTTTTGAATCAGCCGGCATCATCGTTCAAACTACTAACGATGTCACCGGCATCCTTTGGAGCAAATTGCTCGTCAACGCGGGCATTAACCCTTTGACCGCGATCACCGGCCTACGAAACGGGCAGTTGCTTGATTTTGAGGAAACTCGGAATATAATGCACCGCACCGTAGATGAGGGCATGGAAATTGCTGCCGGGAAGGGAATTAGTCTCGTGTACGCAGACTACCGTAACAAGGTTGATTCCGTCTGTGTGGCAACAGCAGACAATATTTCCTCTATGCTTCAGGATCTTACGAAAGGGAAAAAAACCGAAGTCGATTTTATCAATGGATTTATTGCTAAAGAAGAGAAGGGGCTTACGCCCATTAACCGCACCCTAACACGCTTGATTCATTTCATCGAAGATCACTACTGAACCTCTCCCCTCCTCAGGGAAACCCCAATCCCCAGTTCGTGTTTGTGTAGCTCCGATTGACTGGTTTCTAAAGCAGTTAAAAGTTCTTGACAGAATAGATTATCAGTGGCAATTTGTGAATGAATCTTCATTCATATTTCAGCGCAGGGGATAAAGGAGAATGCTTCAAAAAGAGAGCCTGTCTAAAGACAGAAAAAAAGTACCTCGGAGCCCGGATAAGCACACGCGAATTATCAATGCTGCTCTCAAAGTCTTCGCAGAGAAGGGGTTCTATAACACCCGGATCTCCGAAATCGCCAAAGAAGCGAACGTAGCTGACGGAACTATTTATTTATACTTCAAAAACAAGGATGACATTCTCATATCTCTGTTTGAGGAAAAGATTGGAAATGTATGCAAAGCGATGCAGGAAGAACTCAATAAGACCGAGGATCCCGTTGCCCGAATGAGGATCTTCGCCCATAACCACCTCAATATGATCCTCAGAAACCGTAATCTTGCCGAGGTTATTCAGGTAGAGCTGCGGCAGAGCACGAAATTTATGAGACAGTACGTGAATACAATTTTTAAGGAGTATCTTAACTTGGTAAAGACCATCGTCAGGGATGGTCAAAATATGGGAATATTTAGACAAGATGTTCCCCCGGGAATTATTAAGAGGTCCTTTTTTGGGGCCCTGGACGAGATGGCTCGTTACTGGATATTCTCTACCAGCAAGAAGTACCCTCCCGAAGATTCAGCTAAGCATATAAGCGACATCTTCATCCAAGGATTGCTTGTCCACCCGGGGAAAATACGAGAAAAATCAAAAAAATAGACTAATTTTGGGGTGGATCGTTTTTGTTTGATCTTAGTGTGACGAAGGGTGCAGGACCCTCGCGAATCTCATGAGGTCTTTTGTTTCTCCCAGAGTAATCAGCGTTTCTCCTGCGGTGATACAAGTTTCTGACGAAGGTTTAAACACCATCCTGCCTGAGGCATCTTTTATTGCGACAATGATTACATCCCAGTTCTTACGCACGTCCGCTTCCTTCAGGCTGGCCCCGATCAGGCTGGAATCATGGTGAACGGTAAGTTCTTCCAGTTGCAGCTCCTTGCTTTTTCCGTGGATCGCGATTTCCATAAAATCAACCACCGCAGGACGAAGAATTGCCTGCACCATTCTGATGGCCCCCATCTGGTAGGGACAAATGACTTTATTTGCTCCGGCCCGTTGCAACCTGGATTCCGAAGCATCCCCGGTGCTTCGAGCGATAATGAAGAGATTCGGGTTCAGTTCTCGTGCGGTTAGGATAAGGTAGACATTATCAGCATCGGAACTCAAGAGGCCGATTAGTCCGCGTGCCTGTTGAACGCCTGCCTTAAGAATTATTTCATCCTCAGTGGCATCTCCGCAAATATAAAGATGAGCTTCCCTTTCCAGCTTATCAAGGAGTGCTTCATCTTTTTCGATAGCCACGCAGGGAACCCCCCGATCCTGCAACTCGCGCGTGACATAACTGCCCATTCTGCCGAATCCGCAAACAATGTAATGATTCTTTAATGCCTTTATTTCTTTTTCCAATTTTCTTCTCCCCAACGCCTTTCTGATCCCACCTTCGATAATGGGTTGGATTATGTTTCCCACCGCGTAAACGCCGATAGCCGCCCATACCACGATAAGAAGTATTGTAAAGATGCGACCCTCGAACGACAAGTTATGGGTCTCGCCGTATCCCACGGTTGCGAGGGTAATAACCACCATGTAAAGGGCGTCGATAAACGGCCAGCTCTCGATAAGCATGTAGCCGCCGATTCCAGTAATGAAAACTGTACACAGAAACACGATGGTCCATTTGATTCGCTTCAGGTCCAGCATGGTTAATCTAAGCAAGAGGTGCGGCAGGTTGAAACCGAGGCTTCCCACCATAAGGTCTGAGCATTTTGATGAAATTTTTCATTTTTTCCTTTTTGAAGTCGCTATCAGGTAATCCAAGGGGAGAATTCATTTCCTAAGCTCATCACTGGGCGGGAACGATTCCGAGATGTCTTAAGACTCAATGAAGTAGATATCAGAAAGTGAGCGGTACTTTTCCGCACAGTCAAGGCCATACCCCACGACAAAGTGGTCCTCATCCATGGTGATCCCGACGTAATCTGCGTCAAGGTCGACCCTTCTTCGTAAGCGCTTATCTAACAGGGTACAAATTTTCAAAGATCGGGGCTTTCGTTTAGAAAATTCATTCTTTAGAAATGCGGTGGTGAATCCGGTATCAATGATATCCTCTACAATAATGACGTCTTTACCGGTCAAGGGCGTTTCTACGTCCTTAAGGATATTCACCATTCCCGAAGAGACGGTTAGCGACCCATAGCTGGATACCCTGACGAAATCAACGCTAACCGGCAATGTTAAGGCCCGCGCAAGATCGGCAAGAAAAATAAATGCCCCTTTCAATACACCCACCAACAGCAATTCTCGAGGATGATAATCATGATAAATCTCCTCGGCCAGAGCTGATACTCGCTCTTGAATAGTCTTCTTCGTATAGAGAATTGTGAGGATTTTACGTTCCATGATAAAGGATGCGATGTGTGGAAAATGTTTATAACATGGGTGCGCTGTATACCTTGATAACAAAAAAGAGCCGATTTTGTCAATAAATTTGCCTAGATCGGGGAGAACAGCTGAAACGAAGCTTAGATGGATGTGATGTCTCTTGTGCGCGGCGGCCCAGCAGTGTTAATTCTTCGGAACTTCTTGCGGGAGTGTAAAACACCTGGAGGGAAAAAAATTGACTTAAATTCTAATGTATGATAAAAAAATTTGGTTAACTGCATTTCCAATTCTTTGGGGTGATGGGGAGAGGAGGAAACGCCATAGGACCCTCAACATCTCGATCCAAAAGGACTTTTTTAAAAGAACTTTCCACCAGTGTTTGGGTAAGGATTTTACGGGTATACACTGTTATCTCCACGGAAATTCGAAGAAAGGTGGGAAGGAAAGGTTTAACCCTCCCCCAACTGTATGTTTTAACAACCTTGGGATTGCAGGGAGATATGCCCCTCGGGAAAATAGGTCAGGAACTGTTGGTCTCCAAGGGAAATATCACTCCTATTGTTGATCACCTCGAAAGGGACGGGCTGGTCATAAGGGATCGTGACCGAGAAGATCGCCGCAAGATGTGGGTTCGGCTTACGGTCAAAGGGAGAGAGCTTTTCGAAGAGATAGTTTCAGCATATGAAGAAGAATTTGTCCCCCTAATGAACTGTCTTTCGCAGGAAGAATTGAAGCAACTTTCGATGTTGTTGAAAAAAATGGGCGAGGGGCTATCACGGACCACGTAATTACCATGAACCAAATTTGACCTGTACCGGATTATTGAGACAGCGTAGGAAGAGTACCTCATGAAATGGATAGAAAACACCAGCGTAGGGAATTTTTTCGACAATCAGGCCGATAAAATGCCTGAAAAGACGGCGGTCATCAACCTTCCTAACGGTGAGGGGATTACCTTCGGTGAGGTGAAGCACATATCTGACCGCTTAGCCCGCGGAATGATCGACCTGGGGGTAAAAAAGAATGACAAGGTCGCTGTTTGGACAAACAATATTCCTGAATGGATTTTCCTTCTTTTAGCTCTCAGTAAGATCGGTGCGACAATGGTCCCCTTAAATCCCAATATTCGAGTACGGGACCTGCATTATGACTTGTTGCAAGCTGACGTGAAGTTTTTGTTCCTAATAGAAAGCTGCAATGGGGCTGACTACGTTAACGTTTTGCATCAAGCTGTTCCTGACCTTGAGATTCTTTCTCGAGGATGTGTTCAATCAAAGAGACTACCGAATTTAAAGCAGGTTTTCGTTATCGGAGATCGCTCCTCATCGAAATTCGCCTCGTTTTCGGATGTCATGAGTCGCGCTGACAAGGTGTCCGACGATGATTTTCGATCCGTCAAGGAACAGGTTTTGTCTTTCGATACCGTTATCATCAAATTCACCTGTGGATTGACGGGTTATCCCCGCGGCGCCGAACTCACCCATTTCGGTCTTATCAATAACGCTTTACCCATCGTAGAAAAACTCAAATTTGGATCGTCTGACACTCTCTGTCTCCCGCTTCCATTCCATTATATTTTTGGATTCTGGATGGGGCTTATGGTTGCCTTCAGCTCGTTGAGTTCAATGGTGATTATGCCCAAATACAGCGCCGCTGACGTGCTCAAAGCCATAGCGCAGCATGGATGTACGGCACTTTATGGGGTGCCGACGATGTTTACGGATCTTCTTAACCATCCGGATTTTTCCACGTTTGACCTCCGAAGCCTACGGACCGGCATGATTTCAGGCGATTTCTGTCCCCCAAAGCTGATAGAGAGAATTATCACCACGATGGCGATTCCGGAGTTGACTACCGCCTATGGTATTACGGAAATTGGACTGTTAACCCAGACAGGATGTGAGGAATCCATCCCCAAAGCAATCGAAACCATTGGGCAACCTTTGGAGGGGATGGAAATGAAGGTCATCAATCCTGATACGGGGGAGCTTTTGCCGTCGGGAGAACAAGGAGAGATCTGCGTCCGTACGTCGATGATGATGAAGGGCTATTATAACATGGACAGCGAGACAGCTGAACTCGTAGACTCAGAGGGGTGGTTTCATACCGGTGATCTGGGGACAAGAGATGAAGAAGGATATTACCTCATAAGCGGTCGAAGGCGCAATATGGTCATCCGAGGAGGGGAAAACATTTACCCTCTGGAAATCGAGAAGTTTCTCTGCACCTATCCCGGAGCTGTTGATGCCCGGGTTGTCGGGGTTCCCAGCAGGCGCCTTAGCGAAGAAGTCTATGCATTTGTGAAGATGAACAAGAACTCTGACGTTGATGCGCAGTCGATTCGGGAATACTGCCGAACTCAAATATCCCGTCACCAGACTCCCCGGTGGATTAAGATCGTGGAAAGGTTCCCCGGCGAGGAGGAAGGGGCTATTGACCGCAACGAGTTGCGACGTAGCGCCCTAGAAGAATTAGGGTTGCAAGAAGACAGTCCCATGACAATCATTTACAATGACTGAGAAGACCTTTCAACTCCCTTCACCGCATTGATTACGATTCTAGAATAGAGACTCCGGACGACTTTGACACGAAAGTTGAGAGCTGGTGAAATTTATGAACAGTGGCTAGCGTCAGAGTCTTACTATCATTTTTCGTTAGTGCGAGGATCTGTTCGATGATTCCGGTGACGCGGTGCCGATACGATTTTGGATGATTAAATATATTGCCGTGCCAGTTCAGCGATGACCTCTTCAAGACCATCGTCATTTGAGTTTAAGATTCGTTGTAGCGCCTCATCGATTTGGTGATAAAGGACCGGATTTTCCATATCATCAAGGCCACGGTAGACACCGGCCCGCCGGCCAAGCCGAAAATTATTTTTCTCACTTTGGGATAACTGCAAGAAGCGATCAATGACAGCAAGTATCGCTGCTTTTTGTTCAGGCAGTTTCCCCCCGACTTCTTCAAGAAGATTGAGAATATGATCGCTTACCACGTAACTTTGAATACCGTCGAGGTGTTCTATCATAAGTCGAATTTCCTCTACAATTTCTTCATCGCTTGAAGGCACGAATTCGCCTGACGCTACTTTTTCATCAAGACCTGCTCCGTCAACTACCCGAAGGGTTCGAAGACGGATATAATCTGGATTGATTGCGTTGAGCACACGAGCCGTCTCCACGGCATGTTTTTGCCAGAGCATTCTGCCTCCCAAACCGGGTATAACGTATTCCGAAAGTGATAGGCCGGACTTTTTGACTTTTTGCCCGGCCAGGATATGTTCGTCGGCAGTAACTCCTTTTTTGACCAACTCGAGGACTTCGTTGCAGCCGCTTTCCAGCCCGATATGGATGCGGCTGAGTCCGGCTTGATGAAGCGCTTTCAATTCGTCTCCGCTTCTCCGGGTGGCGATTGTTTTGGCCCGGGCATAGGTCGTGACTCTTGTTATTTCCGGAAAGGTTTTTGTGAGGAAATTCAGGATCTCTATAAGGTCATTCGTCTTCATCGCCAGATTATTTCCATCCTGCAAGAAGACCGATCCCTCTCCGTAATAGAGCCACAGCGCCACGTTCATAAAGCTGCTTGAGTATCCCTGGGGGCTGCGAAAAAAGTATTCCAGCGCCGGCTGGTTAATATCGCCTCGGAAGCCCAAGCGCCACGAGGTGGTTTTTATTTCGTCGTGGATGGTTTTAATAGTAGTAATATCCTGCTTCACCTCTTCGACCGTGCGGATGCTGAAGCGTTGGCCGCGATAGGTTCGGCAAAATCCACACTTGTTCCAGGGGCAGTTGCGGGTTACCCGAATGAGAAGGCTCCGCGCTTCGTTGGGAGGGCGAATCGGACCTTGCTCAAAGGATAGGTTGGTGGTATTACAGCCAGGGAAAGACATTGGCTCTCACGTATTCGAAGTTTTGTTTGATTCGGGTCTTATCGGTGATAATATCCATGTGGCCGGGGAGAAGGAGTTCAATATCCAATTCAGCTATTTTATTTATGGATTGTCTCAATTGCTCTCCATTACCGCCCGGGAGGTCAGACCGGCCAGTGTTGCAATCAAAGATAAGATCGCCACAGATGAGAGCTTTGCTCTCTTTGCAATAAAAGCAAACACTGTCAGGAGAGTGCCCTGGCGTATGGATGATATCCACTTCTTCTGTGCCCAAATTTATGGAAGTATTGAGAAGGCCGTCCTCATCAAATTCAATCGGCTCAAGGCCGAAGAACCGAGAGGTCTGGCGCACACTTATCGGGTAATGTTCTTTTTGAACCGGGGCAAGCTCAATCAGAGCGCCTGATTTCTCTTTGAATGGTGTATTTGCCCAGGCGTGGTCAACGTGGAGATGGGTGTTGACAACAAGGTCGATCTCATGGAGATCGATACCATCTTCCTTGAGTGCCGCCAGGAGCAACGGCAGATTTTTGTCCAAACCTACATCAACAATCATGGTCTTTTCATTTTTTATGAGGTAGGTATTGCAATCCAGCATGCCGTTTTCTCGGTAAAAGTAGATCCACTTGTTTAATTTCATCATCATCCTCAGCGTATTGATTTATACTCAAATAACCATGTATTTCTTAAGATACACATTCCTTGCTCGGAAAACAAAATGTTTCTTCTCCAACAAAATTTTTCTTTACAGAAAGGGAGAATTAAAGGATTATTGGGAAAATTTTCGAAAGCTGACACCACTGGTGGAGGGAATTTATGATTATTCGATGGATTCTGATGTTTAGCCTTATCAGTTTTGGATTCGCCGTTTTCACCATCCTGAATTACTGGCAGATCGATCATGTGGGGGCGAGAGTGATATTGGGATATCGATGCAAGCCGGCGTGGAGTTTCTGGGGGATGTTCGCCATACTGGCCACTCCCGCTTTGATTTTTACCAATGTACTTTTTTGGGCAGTTTATTATTATGCCTATCACTTTTGGTTCAAAAAGCTCTGGATTATTCAAGTAACCGCTTACGGTGCGGGCTTAATGATGGTGGCCCTGATAACCTGGGCATGGTACAGTGAGATTCCCAGCAAGGGAACATTAGTGGGAATAGCGCTCTGTATGGCCGGCGCACTAACCAGTATCTTATGGAAATAGATGATCGGCCTTTACCTCGAAAGGTAATTAAAGGCTGCCCTGAGGCCTAGAAGATAGCTGTCGACACCGAATCCTGATATGATGCCGATCGCAACGGGTGCGGTAAGAGAGCGGTGCCTGAATTCTTCTCGCTGGTAAATGTTGGAAAGGTGGACTTCCACGACGGGAATGTCTATCGCTGCCAATGCATCCCTGATGGCGATACTGGTATGAGTGTATGCCGCAGGGTTGATGACGAGAGCATCCCAAGAGCCTTTCGCATTTTGTATCTTGGTTACCAAATCTCCTTCGGAATTAGACTGATAGGTCTCAACAAGAATATCATGCTCGCCGGCAAACGCTTCTAATGCGTCGTTTATTTGTTCTAAGGTAAGGGTACCATACACCCCCACTTCCCGTTGTCCCAGCAAGTTAAGGTTCGGCCCGTGAAGGACAAGGATTTTGTTCATCGTGTCTCCTTTAAAACGCTTCCAAGGCGTTCCAATACTGTCTGTACTGTGATTGGATTTGTCCGAGAGAGTCCCCACCAAATTTTTCCACGAACGCCCGGGCTACTTCATAGGCAACCACTGCTTCAGCGATCACCGCCAAAGAAGGAACGCGACAGACGTCGGATCGCTCCACGGCTGCTTCCACTGCCTGTTTGCTAAGAATATCCACGGATCTTAAAGGCTTCATGAGGGTGGCGATAGGCTTCATGGCGCACCGAACAACCATCGGCTCGCCATTGCTCATACCTCCCTCAATACCGCCGGCATTATTAGTCTTACGATAGAACCCTCGCCGGGGGCCTTCCTTTTCTCCGGAAGGTTGATAAAAAAGTTCGTCGTGAACCTGCGAACCAGACCGCTCGGCGCTTTCAAAACCCAACCCAATTTCCACGCCTTTCACTGCCTGAATACTCATAAGCGATTGCGCTATCCTTCCATCCAGTTTTCGATCCCAATGAACATGGCTTCCCAGCCCCGGAGGAATTCCGGCAGCGATAATTTCCACAACCCCCCCGATGGTATCGCCTTGTGCTCTGGCTTCATCAATGCGCGTCTTCATTCTGCGCGCGGCGTCTTCATCAGCACACCGTAGGTCGGAAGTTTCAACGCGGGAAACGATTTCTGAGAGGGAGATGCCGGAAAGGTCGGCAGTGATGCCGCCGATAGCCTTTGTGTAGGAGACGAATCGGATGTCAAATTCCTTGAGCAAAGCTTTGCACGCCGCTCCCACCGCCACGCGAGCAGCAGTCTCCCGAGCACTCGCTCTTTCCAAGATCGCGCGAATGTCCCTTTGATTATATTTTAACGCTCCCGGCAAATCCGCGTGTCCTGGACGGGGGCGAGAAACCGGTGCGATTGTATCACTGTCTTCTGCGCTTACGGACATCGCCGCCTTCCAGTTAATCCAATCCTTGTTTTCTATTATAAGAGTTATGGGTGACCCTAAGGTCTTTCCCCACCGGACCCCGGAGGTGATTTCAACATGATCCGTTTCAATTTCCATTCGCTTTCCCCGGCCGTAGCTGATTTGGCGCCGGGCCAAATCGCGATCAATATCTTCAGGTTCCAACGCAATATCGGCAGGAAACCCTTCGATGATAACAGTCAGGCACTTTCCATGAGATTCACCGGCTGTGAGAAATCGTATCATATGTTCGTTTCCGCTTGTTGAAGAGTGCTGGGTTATGGTTATTCTTTGCGACAGGTAAAAAATGCACCCCCTTTGACGGGAAGGTGCATTTTAGAAAGACCTCGCCCTAAAAAAAGACTATTCGATGATGTCAGAGGTGACGGCAACCGTCGGGGCTTTCTCAATTTGGACAATGGTGGGCGTGATAAAGACGATAAGTTCAGTCTTTTCCTTCTTAGTGCTGGTGTTTTTAAACATGAAACTGATTATGGGGAGGCGGCCGAAGAAGGGAACGCTGTTATGAATGTCAGTGCTGATTTCTTCATAAATTCCTCCGATCACCACCGTATCGCCGTTGGGAACTAAAACATTTGTTTCAGCGCGGCGGGTGTCAATCCCCGGTTCACCGCTCGCACCGGTCTGCGCTGATTTTTGATCTTTCTTGACCTCGATTTCCATCTGAATGCTGTTCGCCGCCGTCACGTGAGGCGTGACTTTCAAGGCAAGCGTGGCTTTCTTAAACTCGGTGGAGGTTACTCCCTCTTCCGAGAGCTTCAGGTAGGGCAGATCGACTCCCTGCTCGATCAAAGCTTCCTGGTTATCCAAAGTCATGATCCGAGGGCTGGAGATAATTTCCAGCTTCTCATCTTTCTCCAGGGCGGCGATTTTCTGAAAGAGACCGAAGTTCGGATTCAGAAACCCAAAACTAATAGCACCGCCGCTGCCGGCGCCAACTGCCGGCGCAAGGTCGACGATCGTCCCTTTTGTTGTAACGGATCCGGCATCAAGGTCGATATCAACTCCCTGATTGCCACCGATCCCGATCAGAGCGTCATTCCGTTTCGTGGTATAGCCGCTCTCCCACGTAACTCCCAGTTCCTTGGTATAGGTGGGGTTGATTTGGACGACTTTCGCCTCAATAAGGACTTGGGGGGTAGGGGTATCGAGCTGATTAATTATGCGCTCGGCCTCGCGTATGTTTTCGGCAATATCGATAACAATGATCGTGTTAGTCCGCTGATCGGTCTCCAAGTTTCCACGAGAAGATAAGACTTTGGCGTTTTGAATCACATTTTTCAGTTCATCAACATCAGCATAACTCACCGGGATTAAACCCTTCTTCAATGGTTCGAGCTTAACAGCGGTCTCTTGCTCGGCGATTTCGGCTGCCCGCTCCCGGCTAAGTCGTTCCATGGGCACCACCCGCAGAATATTCCCTTCAAGGGTTTTCCCGAGATTGTTACTTAAAAGGATGACATCCAGCGCCTGATCCCACGGCACATCGGTTAATCGAATAGTAACCGTTCCCTGAACATCGTCGCCGGCCACAACATTCAGATTGCTCACCTCCGCAATTAATCTAAGGATGTTCCTGATATCCGCGTCTTTGAAGTCTAAAGAGATCTTTTCACCAGTGTACCGAGGGGTTCCCGATTCATCCATTGTTGCCAGGTCGAGAGCGGCAGAGTCTTTCGCCGGGTGGTCTTTTTCCGCAATCGTTGGGGATTCCTCGGTTGGTGGCGCGATATCTTCTGGCGGGTTGCTCTCATCGACAGCCGGTGTGGATTCGGCGGTGGGTAGAGGATCTGCTGATGGCTCCTCCATGGACTTCTCCGACATTGACGCCTCATCGGTTTCTTGATCGGAATCAGCGACAGTAGTATCGCTTGCTTCTTCTGCAAGGAGAGAAATTGGTGCTCCAGCTTCTGATTGTGGCGGTTCCGGTTCCTGTAGTTCCTTGTCTTCAGGAGGCACGGCCTCAGGCAGATCGATTTTTTGTTGTAGTGATTCAGCCGGCTGGGCAGGTGCCTGCTCCTGATCTGGAGAGACTGAAGCCATGGTTATCGGCTCGGTATCGTTTGCGTCAAGCTCGGCCCCGATCATTATCGTAATTCCCCTGCTCCGGGCAGCAATTTGGTACGGAAGTTGATCAGTAAAGGGAGCGTCAAAGACCATTCGCAAAAAGTCGGGATGGTTACCGTAGCGGACCTTCTCAATGAAGGGGCTTTCTGATTCCTTTTCTGCGAAAGGTAGCAGAGCAGCAAGACCGGGAAAATCCACAACCAAACGAGTCGGTTGCCCAAGGACAAAATGGTTATAATCCTCAATCGTTCCATCAGCAACGATGTCGATCGTGGTAGAATTTCCAGTATGGTCAATCAACACATCAACAATGTTTTGGGCTATCTGAGCAGGAGATTCTCCTGCCGAGGAGGGAGCAAAGTTGATAACCAGGTCATTTCCTGAGGGAACGACTTCGTAATTGGCAGCGTACGTACTTAATCCTATCTCTATTCTCGTTGCCGGCTCTCCCGATAATTCCATTTCGGAAGGCCACACCTCGGTGATACCCATCTTATTTACGGAGACAGTTTCAGTGGGAACTTCAAGTCTGGCGCCAGTCACATCGACAACGAGGCGAACCGGAAACTCCATCTGGGTAACCGTATAGGTAAGCGGTTCTGAACCTTTGATGATCACTCGAAGGGAATCTTCTTGTTCCTCGACGGCGATGCCTGCAATCGATGCCGACTGAACAACCTGCGGCTCTGAAACCGGGGTTGCCGGGGAAGGTGCCGGCGCCTGGGACTGCGACTGGTAAGGCGACTGGCTTGCACATCCGCCGATTAACAACAATATGAATATCGGTAACAATATCGACTTACTCACCAAGTTTCGATACGTTGTTGGGCTCATTTCTTTCCCCTCTCCTCTTCCTGGAGGCTTAATCTGATTTTCGTGATTTTTGTCTCGCCAAAAATGTTCATGGCTTTTTCGGTGATAATGACCTCTTTGGTTGTAATATCAGTTATTGTACCATCGTTCTTCCCCACATAAGTTCCTTCGGTAACAATGAATCCCTTCCCAGCCGCATCTTCCAAGAGAGCTCGAGGATTCGAAGACTTCCACACGATTGCCACAAGCTTCAATTGACTGATATCGTATTGCTGCAAGGGATGAAGGGGTTTTGTAAACGTCTCTTTAGGGCGACTAATTTCCAGGATAAAGGGCCTGAAGGGGTCGGGCTTTCCCGTGGGATCATAAACATATTCAGCGGTGACTACCTTTTTGGCAAACGCGGGGAGCGTCGCCAAAAAAGTCAGCCCTGATCCCTCACACCGCGCATCCATCTCTTCGGGTTCCAATTTTTCTCGCGTGTAATTCCACGTGAGTCTCTCTGCTTCGCGACTATCTGCGTTGGTCTCTAGTACTTTGGTGGGGAATGTTACCGTTACATTCGCCTTTAAACCCTCCAACAAGTCGGGGTCGGATACGACTCTTTTCAGAAAGGGTTTGATACCCATATGAAAAGCTAAACTATTGGTAGTTACATCCTTATAGAAACTTACCTCGATGGGCTTGAGAGCCTTAGTGCTGAGAAACTCTACAAGACTTTTGAAGGCAATGGTATAAGAGATATGATAACGGCCGTCCTTTTTTTCAAAAAGAGAACTCTCAATTTCGATGCTCTCTCCCTGGAACTGTTTCCCCAGCGCTTCCGCCGTCAACGGCAAATCTCTTTCACTGGGTGTCTGTGCAGTCGCTGGTTTCGGAGAAGCTTCCGACTCCTCCATTGTTCCGGTGAGCTTTTCCCCAAGAATGTATTGGGCAGTCAGTTTTCCTGAGCCATCAGGATTAAGAACCAGCTCTTGTTGAGTTTCCAAACACCCCACCGAAGCAAAACAGACTATTCCAATTAAGAGCCCCGGAATCGACCGCCTAAGCATATGAGGAAACAATTTTTTCATCAGCGACTAGTCTTTCTTGGCAGTTATTTTTTTCTTCGCTTCTTGGTTTTTGCGTCTTCTTTGCCTTGCTTGGCCGTTGCCGTTTCAGGAGGGGGCGCTTCGATAAACCTGAAGGTGGTAGCCAGACACGAAGTTGTCAGTTTAATCTTTTCGTTTTCTTCTGTGGCCTTTCCCATATCCACCTTGCCAATATTTACAATTCGATCAAGCATGCCGACTTTATAAAAAAAGTCGGCGACCTCGTGGTAACCCCCTTCGACTCGTATCTCCACCGGGATCTCAGCGTAAAAGTCTTTTGAGACCTCCGCGATGGGGCGAAACATCTGGAATTGAAGCCCTGACTCTTTTCCCAGTGAGGAGATAGTCTTTAATAGATTGGGTATTTCCTTCTTGTCAGGAAGCTGAGACTTCATCAATTCGAGTTCGTGCTGAACCTTTTTGAGTTTGGCTTCAAAGGTAGCCGGATCTTGCGCGACTTGCTTTTTTTCATCATATTCGACTTTTAATTTATTATATTCGGCATATTTTTCCTCCAGATCTTCATATCCTGGGAGTATTGCCTTCCATAGAACAAGTCCACAGACGAGCACAAGAAAAAGGCCCAAAATTGCCAGCTTCTTAGGGGTCGAAAGGTTCAATATGCTATCAAGATTGAGTGTCACAATTGCCTCTCACCTTAATTTTTTTTCTTCGCTTTTCGCTTGCTTTTTTCTGCGGCCGCAGGTTTTTCGGGCGGCTTTTCCTTTTCTTCTTTCACTTCTTTCATGACCCTGGCGGTGCATGAAAGAGAAAATTTCTTGAGTGCAAAATCCTCTACTTTTGTCTCCTGTGCAACCTTAAGTTCAACATTTTCAAATTGGTCGGAATTCTCTAAGTTCGTCATAAACAGCGCGATGGTCTCGTTGTCGATGGCTACTCCTTCAAGCGAAAGCAAAGCCTGTTGGTTTTTGAGGGCTGTCAACCACATTTTCTGGGGGATCCTCAAGGCAATTTCATCTAACACCCTCACCGGGCCGATCTTTTTTTGCTCTAATTTCTTGATTACATCGATCTTCCTTTGGACAATCGCTTCGCCTTCTCTTAATTGCTCGATTTTTTTCTCATTTTCTTTTAATTTATCAAGTTCAGCTTGCAGTTTTACAATTTCTTTATTGCGATTTTCCACTTTCCCCTTAACGTGCGCTGCCCAAGAAAATAAAATCATTAAGACCACGACTACGGAAATGAGGGCTATCACTCCTTCTCCAATAAGGGTCCTTCTTTTCTTTTGTTCAAGGAGTTCTTTTCTCGGAAGAAGGTTAATTTCTATCATTTAATCCCCCAGTTTTCGAAGGGCCAACCCTAAGCCCACGGCAGCAACCGGATTGATTTCCTTGATATATTCCGAATCGAAAAGGGCTTCATCATATTTTACAGTCCTAAAAACATCGAGATACTCAACCGGCACGCCGACCCGTTCGGCGATCAGATCTCTTATGCCCCGGATTCGTGAAGTTCCTCCGCTGATATAAATTTTCCCGACTTCCTCCTCAGTGGTGGACGCGGCATGAAGGTCTAAAGACCTTTGGACCTCAACGGCAAGTTGAAGGCAGATATCATGGATGATACCGTCGAGCCGCCCATAGTCTATATTTTCAAGCTCTCCCCCGAGCTTGAGCATCTCCGCCTCTTCCTCGCTGACGGCCATCTGTTTTTGGATTTCTTCACTAAGTTTGTTTCCCCCCATAAAAACATCTCGAGTAAAGGTGCTTTTTCCCTCTTTTAGCACATTTATGTTGATTACGCTTCCTCCCAAATCCACAAGAGCTACCACCGGAGATTCCTCATCCGGATAGTTGATTTCATAAGCATTTTCAAGGGCGAATGAATCAATGTCGACAATAGCCGTCTCCAAACCGGCTTCGCTTATTACGTCGGCATATTCATTTATGAGTGATTTTTTTGCGGCTACCAAAAGAACATCCATCTGTTCAGGATTTGCTTCATTGGCCCCGAGAATTTGAAAATCTATATTTACCTCCTCCAGATCAAAGGGGATATATTGCTCCGCCTCCCACTGAATAGACTCGGAAAGCTCTTTTGCACTCATGGTGGGAATGTTAATTTTCTTAATAATAACCGGATGGCCTGATACCGCGGTGGCCACAGACTTTGTCTTTGTTTTTAAGTTGTCGGTAAGGTTGGTTATCGCGCTGACCAGCGCAGAAGCGTTCTTTAAAACGCCGTTTACAATGGTTTCTTTCGGAAGAACAGACATTCCAAAATTCTTGAGCTGATAGCCCTTCTTTTTGGATTCCTCCAATTCCACCATTTTTATCGTACTGGTGCCAATGTCGAGCCCGAGAATTCCCTTTGGTTTTCCGAATAACATGAGGTGTTTATTCCCCGAAAGTGATTATTCTTTAGCCCCTTTTCTACGAATCGACAAGCAAAAAAAACAATAGAATAGACAAATAAAAACATAAGGTTGTACAAAAAATATAAAGTTATTTTTAATTTGTCAAGCTTTTTTTTTAATATTGTTGACTTTTTTTGTATTTTTCACAGGCACAAGCGAATACGGTGGATGGTGGGGTGGCTCATTTTTGTTCCCAGGAACGGGAAACCTATTACCATTAATAAGACTATTCCACAAAAGCCGACAAGCACATCTCCGTATCGGGCATAAAATGTTGTTCGCCCATAAAGGGGGACCATACCCTTTAAAATCGTACGAACAAAAAGAGGTGTCCTGGCTTGAATGTGTCCCGTTGGCTCAATGATTCCCGATATACCGGTATTTGCCGCACGAACAAGTGAGATCCGATTTTCAACGGCTCTCAATACACCCATCGAAAAATGTTGAACCGGAGCCCCGGTTTGCCCAAACCAGGCATCATTCGTCAGACTCACAAGAAAATCAAGTCCAGATCGACTATAGGTGCGGGAGAGGTCAGGGAAAACAACTTCATAACAAATGAGCACTCCAAACGTTGCCTGAGGAATCCGGAACACCGTATGCCGTTGGCCAGGGGAAAAATCTCCGATTCCTTCTGTGAGCTTATTTACAAAAGGCATTAAAGCCTTACAGGGGATATACTCTCCGAACGGCACCAAGTGCACTTTGTCGTAATAGGAAATGGTTTCTAGGTCAGGAGAGACCAAATATGCACTGTTGAAATAAGCACAATGATTTACATCGGTTCCTTGTTTTTCATATCGTAAACTTCCAAAAATGATGGGCGTCTCAACAAGGTCAGCTATATTTTGGACCAAGGGACGGTAGACTAAATCAGGCATAAAATAGCAGGGAAGTGCTGTCTCCGGCCACACAATAAGATCTGCTGGATCTTTAACAGCAGGTACCGTTAACTCCCGATAAATGCGGAGCGTTTCGCCGAGATAAGAATAATCCCACTTTTGATCCTGCTCAATGTTCCCTTGTATTATATGGACTGTGTGACGGAGATTGTTTCTCATCGCATTCTTGACTATGTTCTGACGCGCTGTTCCGTATACTCCTACTGCTGAGATGACAAACACCGTTACCAGCGCATACGTGAGAGGGAGTGAGTTTGAGCGCTTTTTCATCCATTTAATCATCAAGTAGGTGGCGCTATTCACCAAGAGGATAATAAAGCTAACGCCGTAGACCCCCGTAATATCACTGATTTGAATAATCGTAAGGTTTTTGTACTGGGAATATCCGAGAAGCCCCCAGGGAAATCCGGAGAAAAGGTGGGTGCGGAGATATTCCAAAAGGATCCAGATCATAGGAGCCATTATCATCGGCTCGCGAAGGTACCGGGTTTGGAGAAAACGCAAAATTCCGGCAAATGCGCCAACGTAGCCGCCCAGATAAAGCGCAAGGAGCATAAGCAGAAGAAAACTCGTTAGTCCCGAGACGTTTCCGTACCGTGTCATTGAGACCGTCACCCAGTGGAGTAAGGTCGTGAAGTGGACGATACCTGCCGTCCAGCCGAGGAAAAAGGCAACAGGAGCCGATTTTTCTTGAACGGCGATGAAGAGAGGGATGAGGCCGACCCAGGCAAGGATGGAGAGGTCGCAAATAGGAAATGCAAGCGTAAGAAGGATACCGGAGACGATAGAAAGGAAGATCGGAATGCCCATTAGTCTCGCCTAACCGTTATTGAGAAATCCAAAAATACCCAGAAGTCGAAAGGGAGCGATACCATTCCAATATAACAAATTTGATCGAGAGTCCGGAGAAAATATATCCAAACAAGCGGCCTCGATGGCTGACACGGTGAGTCTGATTCTGGAAAATGGGTCAGGGAATTTTCTAACACAGCTTTTATAATAATTACAAATATATTTCTAAAAGGGCCGAGCAAGTGCGAGCGCTCAAGTTCCTCCTTCATTTTTTCTCAGCAGCGTTGCTCGTAAGCGTTAGGAAAAATGCCGGCATTGCTTCTCGCGTTCCTTGATTGTCGACTATTCCTGCGGTATTTGATGACAGCGGCAGTATAATAAATAACTTGCTAAGTACCACAACATTATTGCTTGCGGCGTGTGAGGGCGCTTTGCCGCTGTCCGGGGACGGGCAAATGCTCGGGAGACGAAAATAGGTGATGCGGCGGGAAAGGATGGTCCTTATGCGGAGAGGAGCGAAATCGTGGTAGAAGAAGAAAGGCACAGGCACGATGCGCGAAGGAGCACCGTTGTCAAAGCCACTGGTGGCCATCTGATGCAAGGGAATTCCGGAGTGCAAACGCTTCACCAGCCCCAAAGACCATTTTCGCACCTCGTTTGGGATTAAAAATATCTAGAACATTTTGAGTCCCACCTTCAGGGACGAAGTCTCCGTTTCCGGTGGGCATCGAGGATGCCTTTCACCAAGTAGTATTGGACCGGTATGGATACGCCGAGAAAATCGGCTTTCGGATCACCTTACCGTTCCTCACCGGCACCTCACCACGGATGAGACACACCTCAAATGGCATTGCACCGGCAGCTCCTCCAATGGTTTCTAACGCCGATTCGGTAACCACTATTTTCTTTCTTTGCTGCAAAGAGCAGGGGAAGTGCCCGGTCTCCGCCAGAAAAAGAACTACTGCCGGGAGATTTTTTTAAGGAGTCTGATAACCTCACCCAAACCCAGGAAAAGTGAACCAACAATGATACCGCTCATAACCAGGGCTATGCCCTTTATTTTTTGAAATTTATCGTCACGAAAAATAAGGAGCTCTTCCAGTTGGTTGCTCATTATGGCATCTAAATCTTTCCCGATCTTCTCATATTTTTCGTTTAACGGAGCCAGTTTTTGTTCAAAGCCGGAATGTCCCGGGAGCGGATATACAGTCAGTCCTCCCAATAGTAGGCCTGAAAGCATGATGAAAATTCCCAGGAATTTCAGGTATAGTCCCATCCTATTCTCCTTATGGGGGTATCGGTTTGCAGTTTTATTTGATTTGCAGCATATAATAATATTAAATGTCAAAATCGTCTATTCATACAAAAGCCTGTTTTTTCCGAAGGCGTATTGATGGGGGCACGAGCCCTTCCCGAACGATGGGCAAAGGAGGTGATGAATCGAAAAGAAAACTTTTATCAATCTGGACTCTTGACTGCGATAATAATAGTAATAAAATTATTGGTGATAGTCTTTATCCAGGACCAAGAGATAACGGTGTAAGAATTGAGAGACGATGATGGGTAGTGAGCGTTCCAAGTTAGAGGAACAAGTTGAATCAGGGATTGAGGACACGTTCCAAGAACCTCCGCGGCTTAGGGTTCTCATGCATAATGATCATTATACGGCAATGGATTTTGTGGTTCAGGTACTCGAGAACGTATTCAATAAGCCCCCGGCTGAGGCGCTTCAGATAATGTTGACTATTCATAAAGAAGGTATTGGCGTTTGCGGCGTCTACACAGCTGAAATCGCCGAAACCAAAGTCAATATGGTAAGTACCTTGGCTAAACAAAGTGGTTTTCCGTTAAAATGTAGTATGGAAGGGGTTTAAGTGATCAGCAAAGAGTTGGAAAAGATTTTTGCATCAGCGGTGCGTGAAGTCAAAACCCGCAGACATGAAATGCTTACCGTTGAACATGTTCTGTATGCTATTTTAGATGACGAAGAGACGAGCCGGATTCTTTGTGATTGTGGTGCCGATATCGACGAGCTCAAGAAAATGCTTGAGGAGTTCTTTTTAACTCACGTAGAAGCGCTTGGCGAAACCAGCAGTAAGGAAGTCGTCCAGACGGTTGGGTTCCAGCGGGTGTTGCAACGCGCCATATTTCATGTTCAAACCTCCGGGAAAAAGGAAGTGGATGCTGGTGATATACTCGCGGCTATGTTTGAAGATGAAAATTCCTTTGCTGTCTATTACTTGAAGCTTCAGGGAATCAACAGGCTGACTATTCTGGATCACATTTCTCATGGTGTATCAGGGAGAGCCGGGGATAGGGAAGCGGCGGCTTCTGAGGTGCAAAGCAGGGGATCTTTGTCAAGACCAAAGCCTTTTAACCCCTTGGAGCGTTTTACCGTCAACCTTATCGAAAAGGCGCGAAGTGGGCAAATAGACCCGCTCATCGGGCGCACGACGGAATTAGAGCGGACGATGCAGGTTCTTGGGCGGCGGGTTAAAAATAATCCCCTTTTTCTTGGAGATCCAGGAGTGGGGAAGACAGCGATTGTTGAAGGACTTGCTCTCAAAATAGTCGAAGGCGATGTGCCTCCCTCCCTTAGGGACACGGAGATTTATGCCCTCGATATGGGGGCGCTTTTGGCGGGCTCAAAATACCGAGGTGACTTCGAGGAACGACTCAAAGGCGTGATTTTCGAGTTAAGGAAACAGCCACGGGCCATACTGGCAATAGATGAGATTCATACACTGGTAGGGGCGGGGGCGACCAGCGGTGGTTCTATGGATGCGTCTAATATATTAAAGCCGGTTTTTGCTTCGGGTAAGCTGCGCTGTATAGGATCAACTACCTACGAAGAATACAGAAATTACTTTGAAAAGGACCGTGCTCTTTCGAGACGCTTCCAAAAAATTGAAATCTCTGAACCATCTATTGCAGAAACTATCGAGATTCTCCATGGCTTGAAATCATCATATGAGGCTCATCACGGCGTTACGTATACACCAGGCGCCCTTAAGGCGGCAGCGGAATTATCCGCCAAACATATTAGCGATCGGTATTTGCCCGACAAGGCCATCGACGTCATTGATGAGGCGGGTGCTGCTTTGAAGCTTCGATCCGCTCCGAGGAAACGAAAAAAAATTACTCCCGGAGACATTGAGAGAGTTATCGCCCGGATGGCCAAGATACCGCTGAAGAGCGTCAGCGCATCCGACAGATTGCAGTTGCAGGATTTAGAGAGTAATCTGCGCCAGCGGGTGTTCGGTCAGGACGAAGCGATTAGAGATTTAGTCACCGCTATTAAACGGTCTCGTGCGGGATTGAGCATACCCCATAAACCAATCGGTTCCTTTCTGTTTATCGGGCCTACGGGTGTTGGCAAGACAGAAGTAGCACGGCAACTTGCTTTTGTGCTCGGCATCAATTTCTTGCGATTCGATATGAGCGAATATATGGAAAAACATGCCGTTGCCAGGCTTATTGGCTCACCCCCCGGTTATGTGGGGTTCGAACAAGGAGGATTACTGACGGATGCCATTCGGAAGAACCCTCACAGCGTATTGTTGCTTGATGAAATCGAAAAAGCTCATTTGGATATTTTTAATATACTTCTCCAGGTTATGGACCATGCGACACTTACCGATAATAACGGCAAAAAAGCTGATTTTAATCATGCAATACTGCTCATGACGTCCAATGCGGGTGCCAGGGAGATGAGCACGGCAACCATTGGATTCGGCGGAGCGGAAACGGACGATGCTGGGAAAAAAGGTGAAAAAGCCGTGGAAAAACTGTTCAGTCCAGAATTTCGCAATCGCCTTGATGGCATTATAACGTTCCACTCTTTGTCCCTTTCCATTATGGAAAAAATAGTGGATAAGTTTATAGCCGAAATGAACGTTCAGTTGGGCCATAAGAAGGTCATTGTTACTCTCTCCGAAGAAGCCCGCCGATGGATGTCTCTCCGTGGATACCATGTCGTTTATGGTGCTCGACCCCTGGCTCGATTTATCCAAACGGAAATTAAAGACCTCCTAGCCGAAGAGATTCTTTTTGGAAAACTGGTTAAAGGGGGAAAAGTAGCCGTTGATCTTGATCGCCCCGAAGATAAGCTCACCTTCCGCTTTGGCTGATGTATGCCGGTTTATCTTCTTTCTGATGATTTGATTTTTCCGCCTCCGGAGGAAGCAGAACCAGACGGTCTTTTGGCGATCGGAGGTGACCTGAGCGTGGAACGGTTACTTTTGGCCTACCGTCTCGGTATTTTTCCGTGGTACGCTGAAAACTCACCGATTTTATGGTGGTCTCCTGATCCCCGACTTATTTTGGTGCCCCAAAATCTCAAGATTCCCGTCAGCCTCAGAAAGGCTCTCAAGAGAGTTGGTTTCACCCTTACGGTGGATAAACAGTTTGAATCTGTGATTTGGGGATGTGCAAAAGTAGAGAGGAAGGGTGGCAATGGGACATGGATTGTCTCGGATATGATAGAGGCGTATTGTCGTCTCCACGAAGCCGGGTTAGCCCATTCGGTGGAAACGTGGCTTGAGGGCACCTTAGTGGGTGGGCTGTACGGTGTCTCCTTGGGAAAGTGCTTTTTCGGCGAATCAATGTTTCATATTGTGCCAAATGCCTCCAAGGCGGCCCTGGTCTATTTGGCGGAACTCCTGCAAACATGGGGCTTTGGAATGATCGATTGTCAGATGACCACAGAACACCTTCTTCGGTTTGGTGCCCATGAAATTCCTCGCAGGCAGTTTTTGGAACACCTCGGGGACCTTCTCCAAAACGAAACCCGCCTGGCTCCTTGGTCCCTTCCTGAATAATTTCTACGGGACCTGTGAAATTATTCGGTGAGGAGGGAAACAGTGCTATTCCAGCAGAGTTGAAAGCCGGTTTCTATTCTTGTGGATGAGCGGGTGGTCTCTTTTCTATGGAGTTACCTGCCGACAGTGGAGGGGAAGTTCTGCTATCGTGACGGGAATGATTGTGATATAATTAATAATTTTCCATCGCACCGAGTTCGGATAAGAAGAGTATTTATCATCGGGATGCAAGGAAAGGGATGATGATTATGAATAAACGTGTGGAAGATTTTCTTTCCGTAAGCGACTTACTTCTGCGAGCCGGCGGGAAAGTATTGCCGGCGCAACCGAATGTTCCCGAGGATCTTATTCAACCGCTACTTCAGAGGATCATTCGTTTCGGGAAAGAGAACAGAATCAGGATAATGCCAGCGCGTGATTTCGGTTTTGAAGAATCGTCGTTTTTCATAATTGATGTTATGGAGCCCATCTCAATTAGCATCGAGGATCCTGCTTACGGGATGTACCTGTTTGAACTCGATCCGGATAGATTGGATATACTTGCTACTAATGTTTCTGTGGTCGGAACAGCGATACGTTCCAATGTTATGATATTTCATGACTACATGGCCAACCTCTATGTCACAAGGCCCTTGGCTCAATACTATGCAAAAGCACCGGCACAAGTAAAAGCACAGGCGAGGGCATATGAACTGACCGTATACCTTCTGAACCAAATTTCTAAGGATATATTTTCTAACCACAAAGAATATGTCAATTTCAATGATTTTTCACTTTTTATTCAAGAATTTTGTTCTCGCTACTACTATCACGCTGATTCCAAACATATCATTTTCGGGAAAATATCCTACTGGGAACTCTTCGAACACCTCTTCACGCCGGAAAAACTCTACTCATATCTTCATTCGCGCTGGGTTGTAAGGCCGGGAGAAGCGAGATTAAGTCCGATCCATATGATAGGAAATCTTATGGAAAAGATCGATACCTTTGTGAGGGATCCCTTATCCTACAGCAGTCTGAACAAAATGCCCAATCTCAGTCTCGAAGAATTAGAGAGGATGGTACCTTTTAGTCTGTTGGATAATTTTTTATTTCCTAAACAGAGGATAGAGTCCATTTTGTCGTCATTGCCAGGGGACCATGCCTACAAGGTCATCGCCCAAAACTTTACGCCTGAAATCATCGCCTATTTGTTGGTGACCCATTATAGTGCTATTTACAAGACCAGAGGTGCTTTGGATTCGCGTAAGATAATGCAATATTGGATGACTGCTGATTTCGTGCGATCAGGGACCTATGATTTTGACACCAGCAGACGCATCGTGAACGAAAAAATAACCCAGTTTGAGGATGCCAGTGAAGGAAAGGACGAGAGCATCTTGAAAGGGGACATCAGGGGGATAATGTCCGAACCATTTTGCTTGGGATTTAAGGGTGAGATTCTGCGGTTGTTGCGTGATCGAAAACTGATTGAGAACAAGGAGGTTGGTTCTTTGTTTGATGAATGTACCAACTTCCATGAAGCGTTGATAAGGATCCAACAATATGTTGCCAGCAGAGAGACGTTAAGTGATGTTGATCGACAGATGCTAAAGGAGAAGCTCAATGCTTGGTCGGCCTCGCTTGATGAAATCACCGACAGAATCCTCGTTAGGTGGTTAACATGGCAACGCTGCCTCGGTGAAGAGATCAGTGAACTCAGGCAGGATGTGTTGATACCTGAGAATCTTAGAAGCCACGATCGATTACGAGACATAAACAACGTGCTCTGTTATCTATTTCCTCGGGTTTACCGTGACATTTCAAGATTGAAAGATCTCAGTAAACCCACGATTATTATTATCCACGGCAGTGCAGGGGTAGGAAAAAGTACCGTTGGAAATATAGTTGCAAAAAAACTAGGCATTCCTACGTATTTTCGGACAACGATAACGAGGGAAGTCTTACGTCAGTTTGTTCCACCCTATATAGGAAAAGAGATACATCGATCCAGTTATCAGGGTAAACCCACGGTTGAAGGTTTTTACGATCAAGGTCTTAGGGTTGCCAAGGCCATAGGAGCGAATTTAGACAGGGCGATCAAGGAAAATACGAGCGTCATGATAGAGAGCGGGATGCTTTTGCCGGGTACTCTCTCAAGGGATTACTATGAAAAGGCCAATATCGTTGAGGTGTTTTTGGGCGCTCCCCAAAATAAAATTACCCACAGAAGGATGGTGGTTTCCTCAAAATCTCTCGCCATGGATAAACAGAAACGACTCAAAAACTTTACGGCAATCCGTATGTTGGATGAGGTGCTGATGAAGATAGCTAAAGAACGAAATGTTACCGTCATTGAACACAAGGACAGTGATGAAACGATTGCAGAGATTATTGATAAAGCCTTAAATCCTTATGCTGACCGGTGGGCAGGCACCATTAATGACAGTGTGATCAATAAGGTTACTAATGAGCAGCAGCAGAGAGATCAAGCGCATCGTGACCAGTACATTCGTTTGCCGATTACCGGTGAATCAAACCGTAAGAAGGAGTCTCCCTTTCCGCCTAAAATGGAAGGCGCACTCCAGAGTATCGGGCATCAGAGAGTGGAGTCTCTTGTAAAAGCTCATGAAAAGATGCTGTTGGAAACTCAGGGCGCATTACTCCGTTTGAGGACAGTAGAATACAGACTCCTCCAATATCTCCTCAGTCAGGTTGATCTGCGTTATGATGATATAAGACAGCGGCTTTTTTACATGCTTAGCAATGTGCGAGACGTTTCGCAGTTAGTTGCCAACCTGAAGGAATTGTTATACCCGGTTTTGACGACTAATTTAGGAAGAGAGCTTGAACAAGATGGATATCAGCCGGACGAATTACTAGGAAAAGGTTCGTATGAATCAATAGTATATGACCTTTGGGAAATTCCTGAAGTGAAAGATATTCATAACGAGAAATATCGTTCTATGGTCAAACGCTGGGAGGAGGATATAGGAAGCTATGCTCAAGAGTATTGTATTGCGTGCGCAGAATGGCTCGAAGCATATGCCCGGGAAGAAAAGGAATTATATAAGGATCCAGTAATTGCAGCCTGCATTACAGAGAATTTAAAGATGCAGGATTTTCATGGACTTCTCAGGTTCTACTATTCACGAAACACGTCCAGAAACGAGAATCTCAAGCATTTGGATAAACCGCTTATTGTTCTCATAACCGGGGCTAGCGGAGTGGGAAAGTCTACCATTACAAAGGCTATTAAAATGGCGTTCAATATACCTACAGCATTTTCTTCCGATCTGCTTCGAGAAGATATACGTAATTTGGTACCTAAAGATATATGGCCGCAAGTTCACGCCTCAAGTTTCAAGATCGAGGAAGAATGCCGACAGTCTCTAATGAGAGAATATGAAGAGGCAAGAGGAACGGAAAATGAGGAGGAGTTCTTGGCGAAATGGAAAAGGGAAGTCTTCCATCATTATTATGCTCATAGCCTCATAGTGTTAGAGGGTGTCCAAGCGGCACTAAATCGGCAGATAGAACGAAACCAGAGTCTGATCATCGAGGGCATTCCGTTGATACCGGGAGTGCTCCCCGCTCGCTATTACAACAATGCAAATATAGTGCAAATTGTTGTGACAATTAACGACGAAAATCATCATTTGAGCCGATGGGACAGGCGTGCCGCTGAGCAGCCCAATCGATATAAAGAAGGGTCAAAGCGATATAAAGAGGACTTTATTCCCATTCGCTTTATAACCAAACGGCTGGAAGAGTTGGCTTCCAAGGCATATGTTACGATCATAAACAATGTTGATCTGCACCAGTCAATAAAGGCCGCTCTTGAAGTAGTCGGGGGTCCCTTTGCTGACAAGTTTACTCCGATACCGGATGAACACCGAAGAGATGCTTCCGCCTACCTGTCATATCATTCGCGGAAGCCATTGAAAATCTGGGGTGCCTGGTGCACCGACATAGATGACACCGTGATTTGGTCGGGGCAGATGCCGACGAAAGGTCAGGTGGCGGTAATAAACAATTTTATCCGTGCATTGGCGCAAAAGAATGTCGCATGGATTCCTATGTCGGGTGTCGCGTTCGAGAAAATGAAGCCGCGGATCCTTGATAAAATTCTGCCTGAACTTAAGAAATACGTAATATACTATGGTGGGGATGGCAGTACCAAGTACGTATACGATGAAGAAGAAGGCGTCTGGGAAAATGATGGTGATTTCGAACGCCTGCTATCGCCAGCTCAGGCAATCGCAATCATGGGGGCGGAAACGTTTCGGGATCAGCTCAGCCGACATTTAGCAATTGAACGACAGATGCCTTCGACAAGCAGTTCCATCGTGAGAGAAGTGCAGCAAAACATCTATGCCGCCCAAATAATATTGGGGAAAAATCGGCTTGATTCTACGAGAGGGATTATTGATGACCTCAAAGACGTGTTGCGATCTCATGGATTCGATCCTGAAAAATCGCAAGTCTACTATCGAGGGGGATCGGTATCATGGATGATGCTGGGAGACATCGATGCAGACAGTTACGCTCAGCTTAAAGCTAGGACGGTGCGAGACGAGCTTCTTGCTCTCGTCGATGCAAAGTTGGAACGGGCCGAATATTTATCGAGACTGTCGCCGTCTAAAACGAAAGTCATCAAACCGTTTCCGGGAGCGCGGGGGATTAAGTTCGTGCTTGAAGGGAATGATAAGGAACGGTCGATGAGAGATATTATACAAACGTATAGATTATTACCGGAAGAGATCATTTTTGTTGGAAACGAATTGATTGATGGAGGTAATGACTTTGTGGTTACAAGGATCAAGGGCATTAAACTTCTATCGTTGGGGAAGAAGACCGAAGCAGGTATTCCCTTTGGTGGATTCGGCGTTGATGCAAACCAGGAGTGGTATAAGATGTTGTCTGCGATGCTTTCCGACCTCCCCTTGGAAGGAGGGGAAATGTGGGTTCGTATTCTTGATCGCATTGAGAATGAGGATATTACCTTAAG
>JAFGRE010000128.1 GCA_016935335.1 Deltaproteobacteria bacterium | reverse complement strand
TATGGTTTCTTGGACAAAACCCTTATATTGGAAAAGCGCCTTTTTTACAAACTCTTATAAATTCACACAAAAGATTTTACACTACCTCACAATCAGGACATGCGATCCCTAAGAAAACTCCAGGACTGGTCCGTTTTTGTCATTTCTAACAGAAATATAACATATTATTTATACGGCCTTCATTATTCTTGAGGAAAGTTGTTCTTAATCATTATGCATTGATCGCGACTTGTACACACACGCATTAGACCAAAAAAATTCGCATATGAGTAAAGCTGATCTTCACGTCCACTCTTGTTTTTCATCACGTCCATCAGAATGGTTTTTGCAGCGTCTGGGCACTAAGGAATCATATACCGATCCGGAAACAATTTATCGGGAAGCACGAAAAAGAGGAATGGATTTCGTGACCATCACTGATCACAATGAAATCGCCGGCTCCATCCTTCTCAAGGAAAAATATCCCGAACATGTCTTCACCGGTGTCGAAGTAACGACGTACTTCCCGGAAGACGGTTGCAAAATACATCTCCTCGTCTACGACTTAACCGAAGCGCATCATGCGGAAATTAACAATGCTCGCACGGATATTTATCAGTTACGAAGTTATATAAAAGAACAAAATCTTGCCCATTCGGTGGCGCACGCAACCTTTTCCATAAATAAAAAGCTTACCATTTCGCACATTGAACGACTGTTTCTTCTTTTTGACAATTTTGAAGGAATCAACGGAAGCATAAGTCGACTCGGCAACAGAATCCTTGTGGACGCCCTTTCGGAACTCTCTCCAGAGATCATTGATGATCTCTACTGCAAGTACCGCATTAATCCTTATAGCGATACCCCCTGGATCAAGGGTCTGACCGGTGGCTCTGACGATCATAGCGGTTTGTTTATCGCAAGAACATATACTTCCAACAAAGGGGCGACACCTGAAACGTTTATTGAACGGATTAAGAACAAAGACGCAATTCCTGGGGGGCGTCACAATGATTATCAAGGGCTTGCCTTCGCCATCTATAAAGTTGCCTACGATTTTTCAAAGTCTAAGAGTGCAACATTCTTTCCTTCGCTCTTCAATTCCGTTAATGATCTGATCTTTGAACAAAAATCACTCGGTTTGAAAGACAGGCTCCTGCTCAAAAGAATGAAGTTCTCAAAGGATGCGAAAGAAAACGGCTTCAAACGAATCCTGGTCGATCTTATAGGGATTTTGCAGCAGAAAAGGGATATCCCCATAGAAACCAAATTGGGAATGGTTTATGAAAAAATATCGGACATTGCCGACCATTTTTTTAAGCGACTTATCAGTGAACTTGAAATTGACCTGCGTCATGCCGATATCATTGGTCTGGCTCAGCGGATATCCGGATCATTTCCTGCGGTCTTTCTTTTCATCCCTTTCCTTACTACCATCAATATCCTTAACGAATCGCGGATTACCTTGAACGACTTAGCTGATACCTACGGAATTTCGAAACAAACAAAAAAGAGACGGGTTCTCTGCTTCACTGATATGATCAAAGGTATCGATGGCTTTACACCGTTACCCTTGCTGAATAAGCTCGGCCTCACGGATCACGAGCAGAGCGGTTTTTTCTTGGTTACCTGTCTCGGTGATGAACCAGCGCAAAAAATATTTCGGGTTAAGACGTTAAACCTGCCCTCCATTTATACCTATCGACCTGCCTTTTTAAATTCATGCCCCGTGAATGTCCCCTCCACGCTTCGTTCGCTCAAAATGATTTATGAAGCGGCTCCCGACGAAATTCACCTTTTAACCCCCGGCCCCGTGGGCATATTGGGTTTGCTCAGTGCCCGGTTGCTTCATGTCCCCTGTAACACTACCTACCACATTGATTTTGCCCATCAGGTTAAGCAGATTGTCGGTGATGCATCCATTTGCAGGGTGGTCGAATGCTTCACCCGCTGGTTTTACTCCCTCACGGACACCGTCTACGTCCAAACGGAACATGACATTGATGACCTCGAACTACGCGGGTATAAAAGGGAAAAGATGGCGAGACTGGCGCGGGAAGATTTTACCGGTATGCCGACATTCCAAGAGATTGCATAGTCCCTCCAGCTGGATTGTCAGCGGCTTCTGCCTCCTCCGGAAAAAGTTTTTATTATAACAAGTCGCTTGCCAGTTCAGCCAATTGTGATCGCTCACCTTTGATCAAATTGATGTGCGCATAAATTTGCTGACCCTGCATCTTTTCAATAAGATAGCTCAGGCCGTTTGAGTGGAGGTCAAGGTAAGGGTGATCGATCTGAAAAATATCACCGGTAAAGACTACTTTCGTTCCCTCTCCGGCTCTGGTAATGATCGTCTTGACTTCATGCGGCGTCAAATTTTGGGCTTCGTCGACAATAAAAAAGATTTTTACCAGACTGCGGCCCCGAATATAGGATAAAGGAGCTATTATCAATTTTTCTTCCTCAACCAATTCTCTTACTCGACATCCTTTCTTATTTGGTTCCGGACACTGATCTTGTATGACGCCCAAATTATCGTACAAGGGTTGCATATAAGGATCCAGCTTGGACTTCATATCCCCAGGTAAAAAGCCAATATCCCTGTTGCTCAGGGGAATAATCGGTCGAGCAATAAATATCTGTCGATAGCATCTCTTTCTTTCAAAAGCTGCCGCCAAAGCCAAAAGGGTCTTGCCGGTGCCGGCTTTGCCCGAAATGCTTACTAAAGGGATCGTCGTATTCATCAAAGCATCCAAAGCAAAGGTTTGCTCTGCATTGCGGGGAGTGATACCATAGGCGGCCACTTTATTAACACGCTTGATTTTCTGGGTGACGGCGTTAAACACAGCCAAAGATGATTTTTTACCGTTGCGCAGAATAAGGTACTCGTTCGGTAAATAGCGAAGTTCTGGGGAAAGGCTCGTTGCTTCGATCTCGAATGGATCGGAATACATCCGGTTTATTATGCCTTCCGGCACATCTTCTACTGTCCGGTTTCCGTTATAAAGCGCGGAAATGTCTTTTACATGATCCGTGGTGTAGTCTCTCGCCATTAGGCCGACTGACTTCGCTTTCATGCGTAGCGTAAGATCTTTGGTGACCAATATGACTTGTTTCGTGGGGTATTCTCTGGCTAATCGGTAAGCGGTGTTGAGAATTCGATGATCGGGCGCATGACCGGAATAAATCAGGGCAAGATCTTGGTGAAATTCCCGCTCCACTTTAAGCATGATTTTACCGCACTTTGGTCCGATTTTGACTCCTGCGTCAAACAGCTTACTACCGCTCAAGGAATCCAAAGTTCGCACAAATTCACGGGCGTGAAAATTCAGCGTTTCCTTGCCCTTCTTGAACTGGTCGAGCTCTTCTAACACGGTAATCGGAATTGCAATATCGTGCTCCTGAAAATTATAGATACAAGAGCTGTCGTGGAGAATAACGTTCGTATCAAGAACAAACAGTTTCTTTTTTCGTTCTGTCATTAGGCGGTGGGCTTGATCTTTTGTTATGGTTTTTCACCGTCTCCCCGCAAGGCAATGATTGCAAATACGCGAGATGAGGATAGCGCGGGCTCGTGACGCCCTTTTACCAAAGCAAAACATAAAAGGATGAGATGACATACCCTGAGAGCGCACCGGCTATAACATCGGATGGATAATGGAGGCCAAGGACTACTCGGGAAAATGCCACCAAGACGGCAAATGGGACTATCACCCATCCCAGAACCGGATAGTGTTGAACCAGGATTGTCGTAAAGGCAACTGCGTGCATGGTGTGACCGGAAGGAAAGCTGTATTTATCAAGAGGTTGAACCGGCCATATAAGACCATTTTGCGCCATAAAAGGACGGGACCGGTAGGTACGGGACTTTATATACGTATAAAACAGAACTGCGGTTCCCCCTACCAGCAGCATTTCCACTAACACCTTGATGCCCTCCATTCCGTAGCAGATCGGAAGGCAGGCCATAAGGCAATACCAGAAGGAGCCGTTGCCCAGCTGACTGGCAGCCACAAAGAGCACCCGTAAGAGTTTCAGCTGAATACAGCGATTAAAAATTATGCAAAGAGGAGCTTCGAACTGGTCCATTCTGTGCATTGCCAACTTTAGTTTATAGTTCAGCATTAACTGACTCCCTGAGGTTTGATAATCGAAAGATACACATCTTCTAAACGGGAAAGGACGCTCTCCCAGGTACACAATTTCGCTATCGATTGTGAACGACGCTTCAATTTCTCAACCATCTCTTTGCTGCCGGCCAAAAATACCGCTCGTTCGATAAATTCTTTACGGTTATTATACGGCGCCAACAAGCCTGATTCGAAGTCCACCAAATACTCAAGTGCAGCCGCATAATTGAAGCTCACAATAGCCAAACCGCTTGCCATAGCTTCCAGTATGACATTACCAAAGGTTTCGGTTATGCTGGGAAACAAGAACATATCTGCTGAGGCATAGTGCCGAGCCAGCGCTTCGCCACTTTGCATGCCTGCAAAAATCACGTCGGAGCAAGTGCTTTCCAGACTGTTTCTTGAAGGGCCGTCTCCCACCAGCACCAAGCGCAGGCGGGGATTCTGGGCTTTCATTCGCAAAAAGGCTTCTACGGTGAGCTGAATATTCTTTTCGGGAGCAAGTCTCCCGACAAATAACACTCCCATATCTTCATCACCGAGGCCCCAGGAAGCCCTTAAAGAGGGGTCACGCTTGGTGGGAGAGTAGAAGTTGGCATCGATTCCCCTGCCAACGACGGAAACGTTTTTGTATCCCTTCTTGGTAAGGGACTCCTGAATTTCGCGTGTCGGCACCAAGGTACAGTGAGTATTGTTGTGTAAGTACCTCAGGTATCGTTCGGCGAAACCGGAGAGAATTCCCAACCTGTAATATCGAGAATAGAGATGGTAGTTGGTGCGAAAGTCACTGATAACAGGCAGAGACAATTTCCTTGCCGCCCGGACAGCAGACCAGCCGAGCGGCCCTTCCGTAACAACATGAACCAGATCCGGTGGGTTTTGTGCCCAAGCTTTGACGAGGAACTGAGTTGAAGGCAAACCAAAACGTAAATCTCGATAAAAGGGAATCCTAAATCCCGGCAGTGTTATATGCTCGAAATTCTTTGCTGGGTCAGGATGATCGAGAGTCCCCTGGTGTGGACGGAAAAGCTTAAGAGAGTGTCCTCTTCTATGGAGATCGGTCACTACCTGAGAAACGGTCTTTGCCACACCGTTTATTTCCGGGGGGTACGTTTCAGTAACAAATGCGATGCTGTAATTTGTTTTCAAGATTTTCCCTCTACTGAAAAGTGGCCCCTTTGTGTGAACGCTTAATAAAGAGAAAATAAATTTAGCGTTAATTTTCCGGAGATTGTGTCGCTGCCTCCGGTACTGTGCTTCTTTGATTGATTCCGCTCTCACTAAATCCTTACTGTGTGCTCTTGGTCCGTTGAGTTGCGGATGGGTAATATTTGCAGGGTGCCGGTGCCTTTGGAAATCGTGGAATTCTATTTATATGCTACTGACGCGGAGGGAGTACGAGGCAAGGGTTCAAGAATCGTTTCGTCAACTTTCGGGTAGATTTTTTCTTGCAAGTAATCCACCTTCATAAGGTTGCGTGATAATTTCTTGCTTGCGTCGAAAAGGATAAGTGGTACTGTTCAGAGGAGGTGGGGATATCTCCCATTGCGAGGCGCAGTTTTTGGGAAAGCTGCATGACGGTGAACGGCTTCTGAATAAACCCCTTACATCCCCGTTTCAAAATGTCGGATGCTTGGCCGTCAACACTGTACCCGCTTGAAAGAAGTACTTTTACATCGGGATTAAGTTCTTTCAGGTGATCATACGTCTCACTTCCACTCATGTCTGGCATAATCATGTCAAGAATTATCATATCAATTTGCTTCTGATGGTAACGATATATTTCAAGTGCCTCCTTTCCGCTGTTAGCCACCATCACTTCATAGCCCAGTATCCTGAGGAGTTCCTCGTTCACCTTTGCGACCATCTCTTCATCATCCACAAGAAGAATCGATTCTTTGCCTTTCAACACCTTGGTTGAAAATTCTTCTTCCTCTTGAATTTCCTTTTCTAATGCCGGCAAATAGATGTAAAATCTCGTCCCTTTCCCTTTTTCACTGGAAACATCGATAAAACCTCCATGGTTTTTTATGATCCCATAAACAGAAGCAAGACCAAGTCCGGTTCCGGTGCCTCTCGCTTTGGTTGTGAAAAAAGGCTCAAAAATCCGTTTCTGGGTCTCTTGATCCATTCCCTCGCCGGTATCCGCAATGGTTATTTTCACATAGTTGCCTGGTGTGATTTTAAACAAGCCCTCATAATTTTCATCAAAAGTAATATTCTCGGTTTGAATGAAAAGTTCGCCACCCTCAGGCATGGCTTGCCAAGCATTAACATAAATGTTTAACAACACCTGATCAATTTGGCCTTGATCTACTTCCACCGTCCATATATTTTTCTGAAACAAACATCTAATCGTAATTTCTTTCTTCGTGCGGCCAAACATCTGGGAGCTTTTTTGAATAACTCCATTCAAATCAGTCGGCTTAACTTCATATTTCCCTCCTCGAGCAAACCCCAAAAGCTGGCTAGTAAGACCAGCCGCCCTTCTCACCATTTCCTGTATGCTCATCAAGTGCTCATAGTCAGGGTCATCAGCCGTTATAACCAGACACATCAAGGAAACTCTTCCCTGGATTACCATGAGGAGATTATTGAAGTCATGAGCAATCCCTCCAGCCAGTGTCCCGAGGGCCTCCATTTTCTGGGCTTGCCGGAGTTGGGCCTCGAGTTTCCTTTTCTCAGCTTCCGATCGTTTTTTTTCAGTTATATCACGAACATGGGCGACAATGTAGTCATCGCCATTCAAACGAAAGGAAAGGGCGTTTAATTCCGCCCAGAGGGAAGATCCATCATTGCGCGTAAACTTCCTCGCCTCCTGAGCACGGTTACCCTTTAAAATGCTGTATGTCATGAAGGAAGCTTTCTTTTCGTCTTGTGGCCTTAAGATGTCATCCACATTTGCTTTCAGAATTACATCTCTAG
>JAFGRE010000127.1 GCA_016935335.1 Deltaproteobacteria bacterium | reverse complement strand
GCAAGCCCTAATGCCAGGACAACGTTGTCGGCTTCAAATTCGGTTTCTTTTCCGTAGCGGTCTACGGTAATCGCTCCTTTATCCGTAACCGCCACCAGTCGCTGCCCGGTATGAATTCCGATCTTGAGATCAGCAATCATTCCCATTACCACGGCGATCGCAGCCTTCTCCACACCATTCGCCACTTGATCCAACATTTCCACGATACTCACATTCTTACCCTGTTCCGCCAGGTGCATCGCCAGTTCGGTACCGATCAATCCTCCACCGGCCACCAGGATGTTTTTCCCCATCTTGGCGCCGTTCATCGCATCTTCCCAATAGACCACCTTCTTGCTGTCGATCCCCGCAATCGTCGGCCGTATCGTCTTGCCGCCAATCGCTATCACCACCGCATCGAAACTTCCCTGTTTAATATCCTCAGGTGTTGCTTCTTTCTTCACCACCTTGATGTTCTTGATCTTCTTCATCTGGTTGGCATAATATGTAATCAGCGGTTTGATATCGCTTTTGAACGAAGGAAGGCTGGCCTCAAAAAGCCGCCCCCCCAACTCCCTCTTCTCGAACAACGTTACCTGGTGCCCTTTCAGGGCCGCTACCCGGGCTGCTTCCATTCCACCCGGTCCGCCGCCCACAACAGCGACTTTCTTTACCTCTTTTGCCGGGGTAATATCAAACTCGCCTTCCTTTCCACACTTGACATTAACGGTACAGTGAATATGGCCGAACGGGAAAATACCCCGTTCCAGGCAACCGTCACAACACCGGATGCAGGGAACAATATCTTCTGCATTGCCCGCCATGGCTTTTTTTGCAAAATAAGGATCTGCAAACAACGGCCGGGCTAACCCCACAAAATCCGCCTTTCCACTGCTCAGGATCTCTTCAGCCAAATCAGGAGACGTGATCGAACCCGAGGCGATCACGGGAATGCTGACCGCTTTCTTGACCCGTTCCGCCGCCCAGGTATTATGAGCCACCGGAAGGTACATGGGCGTCACCTGATGTGCCATTTGATGATGGTTGCCACCGGAAATATGAACGATATCTACTCCCGCTTGCTCTAACGCTTTAGCGGTTTCTATCGTCTCCTCGATCATAACCCCGTCCACCTCGTATTCGCTTCCGCTCAATCTCACGCTGAAAGGGTAATCCCGGCCTACCTTCTTTCGAACATTTGCTGCAATCTCCAGCAGGAAGCGCATTCGGTTTTCCAGGCTTCCTCCGTACCAGTCAGTCCGCTTGTTGGTGCGGGGAGAAAGAAAGTTAGTAATCACATACCCGTGAGCAGCATGCACTTCCACCAGGTCAAATCCCGCCATCTGGGTTCTGCGGGCGGCATCCCCAAAGGCCTCAACGATTCCTTCAATCTCTTCAAATGTGAGCTCATCCGGAACCGTGCCCCCCATCATCTTTAACTCCTCCCACGGTACCCGCGACGGCGCCTTCATCGGCGGCGTCCCCAAAAACTTCTGCCTCCCGCAGTGCTCCAACTGAAGCCCTGCTTTCGCCCCGTTCTCTTGAATGGTCTTCGCCAGCCACATCAAACCAGGAATATGCTCATTGTCGGCTGCTCCGATCTGACACTGCACCGATTTACTGGCAATGTGGTCCACCCAGGCGTACCCAACATTTACCAACCCCGTACCTCCCCGCGCCAGTTCCTTGTAATGACGAACCAGCCGCTCCGTGACCGTCCCGTCCATATTCGCCATCCCCGTGGTCGTGGAAGATTTGATGATCCGGTTGGATACTTCCAAGGTCCCGATGTATCCGGGCTCAAACAGCTTCTTGTACTTACTCTTGTTTCTCATGATTCCCTCCTCACCTAAAGGTTACAAACTGACGTCAGGGTACATTCCCCATCATTAAACAAGCCAGAGTGGTTCATTTCGATGCTCTCACCCGGCACTTTATGCTCTCATTTTCTGTCTGAGCGCGCCCGTTTTTTCAATATCCACCTCGAAGGTCGCCGGGTTAATGATCACGCCGTAGTCTTTCTCCGCACTTTTGGCCGAGACCAGCCCATCGCGCACATCTTCCTGAACTGCGGTAATGTCCCGATCCAACGGATCACCGACACCGCAGCCGCCTTGCGTGAAGTCTATCGCTTTGTCGCCCTTGCGGAGAACATAGAATTTTTTGCTCCGCGTATCAGCCGATGTCTCCTTTGCGCCGGTTGCAAGTTCAAGCTCTTTTCGATTCAGTGGGGGCATCTTACCGCCCGCTATGGCCGGTGCTATATTATAATCATAGGGATCCGCCGCATAGGCAACGTAAACCGGCTCTTTTTCGGATTCAACCACCCAGACGTTATCGACGCCGCAGCCGCCCCGCCACTTCCCGGGACCACCCGAATCGGTTGACCACTCCCATTTTTCCCACCTCATGGGATATATCCCTTCGGCCACTTCTATTTCCGGGTAGTAGAGGGTTCCGCTACAGATCTGAGGGCCGTTGGTAGGCCAGCCATCGGTTCCCCAAATAGCTCCGGCACCACTGGCGCAGGCCAGGAAATCAGGAGATCCGAACCCCTCGTTTCTTCGTTCGTCGATTCCGCTGAATACCCAATAGTTTATGGAACCCCATCCCCCTGGGACAGCTTGCGGGATGGCTTCTCCCAAGGCAGCCCAAACCGCTTCAATGATTTGTTTGGCAATAAAATTAGTACAATTGCCGTGAGTAAAGGGATGGACAGCGTGGGTAATGGTCCCCGGTTTGGTTTTAATTTCAATGGGCCGATAGCATCCCCCGCAGCGGTACTGAATCTTTTTGCCGATGGAATTCATCACCGCCTGAAACGTACTGCTGTGTGTGTTGGCGATGGGGCTGTTGACATATTCTTGCACCATGGGACCAGATTGAGAGAAATCGACAATCATCTCACTGCCTTTAACGGTGATATCGCATACCACAGGGGAAGAACCGGGATTGCCCGTAATCTCGCTGTGGTAAGTTCCGTCCGGAATCTTCGCTATTTCCTCCCGCATCATGAATTCACCGTAATTAAGCAAATCCTCGATGAAGTCTTTAAACTTATCTTTGCCGAACTGTTTTACCAGACCGTTTACCCGCCGTTCACCTACCTTTGCCGCGCCGATCATCGACAGCAGGTCACCGCGCTGGGTATCCGGAATTCGCACATTCTTCATAACCAGGCTGAACACGTCCTTGATCTCTTTTCCCTTGGAAAAGATTCTGAGCGGCGGAATTCTGAGGCCTTCGGCATACACATCGATGGCGTTCGGGTTATAGCCGCCGGGCACACCCCCCCCGGTATCCTGCTGATGGGCTTTATTGGCAACCCAAAACATGTGCTCCCCTTCGACAAAGATGGGATAGACGATGGTCCAGTCGGCCATTTGATTACCGGCATCCAAGGTATAGGGATCATTCACAAGGAAAACATCACCCTCATTCACGTCACTTTTGAAGAAGTCTCGTACCGCCTTGGCGGCAAACGGTGTCGCGCCGTTTAGGACCGGGATATATTCCGCCAAGGCGACAATTTCGCAGTCGAGATTGAGAATCGCATTAGTAAAATCATGTGCCGAATAATAGATCGGCGCCCGCGCTGTCCGTTCCATGTTTACGCCCATCTCGCGGGCGATCGTAAAAATCCCCGACAATAAGACGGCGAAGTCGGCAGGTTCGGTCTTTAACATAAACTTTCTTGTTTCGCTCATTAGTAGTTCCCTCCGTTATTTTGATTAAGACAAGATAATCTCAAAGTCTCCGTAACTGTTCACTTCCACAAAAGCATTAGGTGGAACAATGATCGTGGTGGTAAACTGTTCGATAATGCACGGGCCACTGGCGATATTCCCCACACCCATAGTATCTCCGTCATAGATGTTTGTGGCGACGAACCCGCCAGACTCCTCAAAGTAAACGTCTCGTTGTCCTTTGATAAACTGATGTGAGTCCTTACCCACAAACGGCAGCTCTCTCCGTGGCGGCGTCACCACCTTACCATAGGCCGCCAGTCTCAGATTTATCATCTCCGTTTCCACCTCATCCCGGTAAGCGTACAATTCCTCATGTCGATCATTGAATCGTGCGATCAGTAATTCCAGGTCTTCTTTAGAGAGTGATCCATTATTGGTAATAACCGGTACCTCGACCTCATGAAATTGCCCTTTGTACCGCATGTCCACGGACCGGGTAAAATATCTGTCAGCCGGCACAATTCCTTCCATGTCTAAGTACTTATTGCCCAACTGTTCCATCTCTTCAAAATGGGCCGCCAACATTCCCGGCTCGACGGTACTCGATCGTACGATAACCGATCTGACAAAGTCGTGCCGAAGATCTGCTATGGCTCCCCCGAGGGCGCAAAAAATGGAAGACCCTCTGTTAACGATTATCTTCTTAATACCTAACGGCCTCGCTAAACTGGCGGAGTGCACCGGTCCGGCTCCGCCGGCGGCAACCATGGCGTACCGTCTGGGATCCTCCCCTCGCTGAACCGACACTACCGATATTCCATCAACCATATTGGCGTCGATGATTTTTCGTATATCCCGGGCTGCTTCCCATACTTCCATCCCCAACGGTTTAGCGATCTTTGCATCGATGGCGTCATGAGCCCGCTTCATATCGAGTTTTATTTCCCCCCCTAGATAATAATCGGGATTGAGGTAGCCGAGAATCAAATCAGCATCGGTGCTGGTAGGCTCTGTTCCCCCTCTGCAGTAGCAAACCGGTCCCGGATCAGCACCTGCGCTCGCCGGACCTACATGGAGTGCCCCTATCTTATCCAACCACGCGATACTGCCGCCACCGGCGCCGATGGTATGAATATCGATCAAGGGCAACCTCATGTGGTAAAGGCCTCCCACCGCGCTATCGAGTCTCATCCAGGGGACAGCGTCTTTAATTAAACAGATGTCCAGGCTGGTACCTCCCATATCGACGGTGATCACGTCCTTCATTCCGAGGGGACCGGCGAGGTATGCTGCAGCGGCGGGCGCACAGGCAGGCCCGGAAAGTACCGTCCTTACCGCTTGCTCCATGGCGACTTCCGGAGAAATGACCCCGGCATTAGATTGGGTAATAAGCAGTTGCCCGTCAAAACCCTTGCTGGTTAAGGTAGCGACCAGGTTCCTGATGTAATTCGATAAGTTCGGTCCCACGTAGGCACTGATCACCGTGGTGCTCATTCGCCAGTACTCGCGAACCTCCGGCTGAATCTCACAGGAAGCACAGACATAAATACCCGGAAGCTCCTCTCTGGCAATTTCCGCAGCCCGTTTCTCATGAACCGGGTTTTTGAAAGACCAAAGGAAACATATAGCCACTGCTTCGACCCCTTGCTCTTTCAGGTATTTGCATGCGTCCCGCACCTGCTGTTCGTTCAGAGCCGTCAATATCTCTCCGTCCCCTTTAATCCTTTCCTCAATGGGCATCCGCAAATACCGCGGCGCCAAAGCTTGGGGCGCGGGAACCGTGAAATCATAGGGATGTTCCCGGATTCCGAAACGAATCCCCAGAGTATCGCGAAACCCCTCGGTACACAACAACCCCACCTTCGCCCCCGTCCAGGTAAGCACCGTATTGGTACTTACGGTCGTGCCGTGGCAAATGCGCACCACATCAGTTAAAAATTCCTCCAAACTGCTCTTCCCCAGCTTGGCGGCCACCTTCTCCAGCCCATCTATTACCGCAATCGATGGATCCTTAGGGGTGGAAGAGGTTTTGACAATAATATAATCTGCATTTTCATCAATACAGATCAGATCAGTAAACGTACCTCCGATGTCTACACCAACTACATATTTCATTTGTTCCCTCCTCAAAAAAACCCGTTATTTAATCGTCTCATCTTGCAACTTTACTTAATGAATAGCGTTGCAGATCCCTTACACTCTTCTCTCTTGACCTTTCCAGGCGTCATCCCTGAGCACCCGCTTCAGAATCTTACCGGAAGGGTTCATGGGAAGCTTGTCCCGGAATTCAATTGCGCGCGGCTTCTTGTATTCAGCGAGGTGCTCCCGGCAGAACTCGATCAGCTCTTTTTCAGTCACGGCGGCACCCTCTCTCAAAACAACGAAGCCCTTCACACTCTCGCCCCATTGTTCGTTGGGAATACCGACGACCGCACAATGCATTACCGCCGGATGGGCATAAAGCACATCCTCGATCTCGCGGGGATAGATGTTTGCCCCTCCGCTCAAGATCATATCTTTTTTCCGGTCCACAATATAAATATACCCATCCTCGTCATACTCCCCGATATCCCCCGAATACCACTTCCCATCCTTCAAATCGACCGCATCCGGCCGTTTCCAGTAGGCGTTCCCCACGGTGGGACCGGTGACGACAAGTTCACCCCGCTGCCCCTTTTCTATGGGAACCGGATTGCCGTCATCATCGACCAAATCAACCCTCATACCCATCATTGCTTTCCCGACCGAAGCTATCCGCTGGGACAGCGGTCCCTCAAGAGCCACGTCTTCCGGGTAGAGCTGGCAGCCAGCCAATCCCGTTTCCGAGGTTCCGTAGGTGAAGGTATACACATCGCCGAAAATTTTGCTCGCCTCTCGCAGCAAAGCGGGAGAAATGGGAGCCGCCGAGGTAATGATCCTTTCCATGCTGCTGAAATCATGCTCTTTAACCTTCGGATGTTTGACAATCATGCTGGTCATGGCCGGGGCCATCATGGTATAGCTCACTTTATCGTCCTGGATAACCCTCATGATCTTTTCCGTATCCCAGTTACACATAATCAGCGTCATCCCGCGAAATGCCGCGAGCGTCGCAAACATGACACCGCCGCTGAAAAAAGGCGCCAGGGGGCAGAGAAATCGGTGACGGGCAAATATTCTCCACTCCGCGGATAAAAGGATCGAAGTAAACACCCAGTTTCCTTGAGTCATCATTGCCCCTTTGGGAGCCCCGGTAGTTCCGCTGGTGTAAAGAAGACATGACAGATCGTCCATGCCAACCTCCACATCCGGCTCGTCAACCGGTTGTTCCCGGCGCAGGGTATCGAAATCATAATCAAATCCATGATCCGGACCGATACCGATAACAAATTTTACCGATGGTATCTTGTCCCGAATTTTGTTGATTTCACTTTTTCGATCCGCATCAACTACCATGGCCATGGGTTCCGAGTCGTTAATCATATGCACCAGCTCTTCCCCGATATACGCCGTATTGAGAGGAATAAGCACTACGCCTAGTTTAAAGAAGGCATGTTGAGCGATGGCGAACTGACTGCGGGTTTCGGAGTATATACCCATCCGCTCACCCTTTTTGAGTCCCAGTGACGTAAGGGCGTTGGCGAACCGGTTAACCTGTTCATTAAACTCTTTCCAGGTATATTGAGTAACCGTGGTGAATTTTGCGAACCGATCAATGATCCCGACCTTATCAGGATATTGGGTAGCTGTTCTTCTTAGTCCGTCTCCGATGTTCATTTGCTTCTCCTTTTTTATTGTATGGATCCATAACCTCACTGTCTTTTTCCGAAGGCCTTCCCCCTAATCGCGATAGTCGACATGCCGCGTTTGAGAGACTTCGCCCCCGAATTACTTGCCTTCCGAAAAACATCCTCCGCTTCTCATTCAAGAAGGTTGTGCCCCGAAGAACATTCTACGTCTTTTCCTCCCACCTGACCGCCGAGGTTAAATCTATGTACCACCTTCTCAATAACAATTTCGAATGCATCCAAATCGATCGGCTTCCGGATGTATTCAAAAGCCCCCATAGTCATCACCTGCAGAGCGGTTCCCATGTCATGGTATGCCGTTATCATAACGACCATGATATCTCTTTCCATTGCTTTGATTTTTTTAAGAACCTCCAAGCCGCTTACCCCGGGGAGCCGAATATCAAGAATGACTACGTCCGGATGCTCGCTTTCAACCGCCTCCAATCCTCTTTCTCCGTTTTCCGAGCACGCTACGGCGTATCCCTTTTCCCGCAAAAACATCTCCAGCGTTTCACGAATCGATCGCTCATCGTCTATGATTAAAAATTTCATACTTTTCTATTTCAGAAGTGACTGTTATGTCGTTCGTCAGTCACGAAAAAATGGCTTTCCCAGAATCAACATACAAAGGTTGTTCAAAAGATGTGCCAGAACCTGGCAGCTTTTAACTAATTGATAGAAAATGATTTTTAGACCGGAAGGTCTTATCCCCAGGCTTTAATTGAAATATATTTTCAATAATTTATTGAAATATCCTTTCACCAAACGGCTCCGGAAATGCTGCAAATCGTATGGCAGGAGATCTTCCCAAAGCGTTTCCCCATGCACCGTCCCACCCAGGCAATTAGTTCTTGAAAACTGAATCCAAGTGTCGACCGTACGCTCATCGACCAAGGCCTTATAACCCCTTCGGATGGCAAGCAATAAACTTTTTTCCCATGAGAAAGGAAAGGCGGCCACAGTTTATCGTTTTTTCCAAACAGCCGGGACTGTTTCCGATTGTTTTTGGACTCTTGGCAAAGCCGGGTTTCGCACTACCCCCCACACAAGGAAGGGCGCGAAGAATAGTAACGTGAATTTTTCAAAACACTTCACCACTCGATACCTCACGCTAGTTCTTCCCCAGGATGCTTTGGTGCCCTGCGTCTCCTCCTAACCCTCGAAGCGCCCTTTGAATTGACTCAGGAGAAGCTTATACCTGATGCCGGGGATTCCAGCCCAAAAGCTAGCTGCCATTCCCGGCACAAACGTTGATGTACGAAAAGTTGGATGCGTTTTTCGGTAGGTTCTTATTTTAGTCTTTGTCGTTGCATCTTCTTGCGAGAGCCTTTATTTCTTCCTCATATACCATGAAAAGGCTCGGATCTTTCATAACGATTCCATCATCCTCAGCACTCACTGGTAAGGCCACCAGTTTCTCACTCCCACTTCGACCTCGTCAGCCGGTGAGGCCAATCATAAAAACGTGTTTCACCCTATTCCATATACTCGCAGCGATTCCAGGAAGTCAGAAAGTCCCGTATGACTTTCAATCGGTTTTCAGCACTTTCTTCATCTGACGGATTAAGGCCTTTCCGCTTTTTCTCACCATTACCTTGTTCAATAAGCAGAATGTTCTTTCTTTTTCCATTCTTGTTTCGTCTTACTTTTCCCTCCCTTTCCAACGCCCTTATCGCGCTCCAGAACAAACGCTCCGCTCCTTTGCTATAGCAGTACTCAGCGAGCAATCGCTGCACAAATGCAGTAATGCTTTCACTTTCCCATCGAGGATCACGCCTCTTGAGTTCATAAAGGACTATCTCTTTTTTATCTTCCAGAGGTAATTTCAGCCGCGCCATGAATATTCCCACCTCCTTGCCGGTTTAGCTTTACCGACGATGACGTTCTTAAACGTGCCTGAGCCCTGTTTTACCCCCACCAGAGTACAGCGCTTGTCCCGCATTCACTCCTCCCGGCAGCACAATGATGCGGTTAAGAAAAACCCTTCTCGTGAGTATTGCAAAAGTGATGTTCAAAAGGCGTGCCGAGAAATGGCGGCTGCTAACTCATTAATATAATAAGCTGTTTATGATCGCGATTCTGTTCCGGCGGTGATAATTGAAAGGTAGTTTCAATAAATCATTGAAATAACCTTTCCCTTTCACCAGTCTTGTCCGGGAGTAATGATGAATTTTATGGGTGGAGATCGTACTTTTTGATTATTTTTCTGAGGGTGGGGCGTGAGATCTTCAAAAGGTCGCAGGTTTTCCCTTTATCCCAATGGGCACGTTCCAAAGCGTGCAGGACCTGTTGCTTCTTGATCTCTTCAAGGGGTTTAACAGTTGCCGGTTCACGAGTGTCGGAATCGCCCTTCATAAAAAGATCGGAAAGATACTCGGGCAATAAAATATCTCCTTTCGAGAGGACCAGTGCCCTGGTCAAGAGATTTTCCAACTCCCGCACATTGCCGGGCCAGTGATAATTCATGAACCCCTTCATAACCTCTTTAGGAATCTTGGTCACTTTCTTGTGCAGTTCCCGGTTGATCTTATGCAACAGGTGCTCCACCAGGAACGGAATATCCGCTTTCCGCTCTCGGAGAGGGGGAACATAGATTTCCACCACTTTGAGCCTAAAATAAAGATCTTCCCGAAATTTTTTCTCTGCCACTAATCGGGATAAATCCTTATTGGTAGCGGCGATTATCCGAGCATTGGACCGCAACAGCTGTTCGCCCCCTACTCGCTCAAACTCTTTTTCCTGCAAGAATCTAAGGAGCTTCACCTGAAAACCGGGGGAAACCTCTCCGACCTCATCAAGGAAAATGGTCCCGTTTCGAGCCAATTCGATCTTACCTTTCTTGGCGGACGTCGCACCGGTGAAGGCACCCTTCTCATGGCCGAACAGCTCACTCTCCAGAAGAGTCTCAACAAGGGCTGAACAGTTAACAGCCACAAACGGTTCTTTTCTGTTAGCGCTGTTATAATGCACGGCCTTGGCAATCAATTCCTTCCCGGTTCCGGTTTCACCCTGAATCAATACAGTGGCCCGGCTCTCTGAAACCAGCCCGATAATTTTGAAAATCTCCTGCATGACCTTCGTCTTGCCGACGATGTTATTGACCTTATATTCTTCGGAAATTTCCATGATCAGGTCTTCCAATCGACTGTTGAGAAGGCGATTATTGATGACTTTGGCAATAATGACTTCCAGCTCTTCTATATCGATCGGCTTATGAATATATTCATAAGCGCCTATCTTCATTGCCTGAATCGTGGTTTCCATATCATGATACCCGGTCATCATGATGACGCTGACGGACTCCTCCATCTCCTTGATCTTTCTAAGAACATCCAATCCGTTCACCCCTGGCAACCGTACGTCAAGGATCACAATATCCGGCTGCTCCGTTCGAACGGTCGTTAAGCCACCCTCCCCGTCTGCTGAACACACAACTTCATGACCCTTCTCCTGTAAAAACAGTTGCAAGGTCTCGCGAATCGCCTTTTCATCATCTATGATCAAAATCTTCATCAGCGACTATTGCTCCGTGGGAAGCATAAAACTAAAGGTGGTGCCTTCATTGACTTTGCTTTTGACCTTTATAACACCTTCGTGGCCCTCGATGATCTTTTTCACATTCGACAGCCCTAACCCGACTCCGGTACTCTTGGTGGTAAAGAAAGGATCGAATATTTTTTTCTTCTGTTCGGGAGACATCCCGATACCGGTATCCGTTACGTCAACCCGCATCATTCTTCTGCCCTCGTATTCAGACTCGCCGATAGCGATTTCCAACCTCCCCCCCTTGGGCATGGCATCAATGCTGTTGAGGACGATATTCAATATCGCCTGTTCCATCTTTTCACAATCAAGAG
>JAFGRE010000126.1 GCA_016935335.1 Deltaproteobacteria bacterium | reverse complement strand
CCATTCGTATATCAAATCGGATGAAGATTCAGCGGCCAGCCGGAATCGTTCCTCACTCTTCTTAAGCGCCTCTTCTGCCCGCTTGCGCTCGGTGATGTCGCGAGCAATTCCTTGAAAACCAATTACTTCATTCTCTCTAAAATAAGGACTTGAGAGAATTTCGATGTAATGCATTTTTTCATCCTTTCCCCTCACCACATATTCTGCAGCTTCATTCGGAGCTTCTCCCCTTAGAATGTCCGCTAGTCTCTTTTTATGGAGATCCGCGTATTTTTCTGGCACGATGTCCCAGATCTTCATAGAAAGAAACCCCTCTTCGCTGTATTTCAGTCTTTCACACATAGCTTTATTGACGGCTAAGAAAGTTCCCTGTAAGTCAACAATGAATATGCCATCTGGACTCTGAGTAACGAGGGTACGGTACTTGTTCTCACTCTCAGCCAAGGTTTTATGTGCCGCTTCCAGATCAAGCATCTTCTTTTCAAGTTTCTGAATGAGGCGCTTGTTATACTCGACCAAGTATAGCTCCTCATCTTTGATGAGGGATTGTTTCTTGAGCGGGGATCCTTTTTCATATTCCTTAATAACCTCCCTGATGGTGGCCAGAAGTACCTGTGGCTCGATAGGTTTTACGATAAACCTGTCGGCTCCAAGGCTTGAGGCAAACTCCTCGTCTTTCCCATCGGTATAGGTGGCTGTGTAGAAGATGAAGGGAATATCTTTCAAGTGGGGATCGACTTTACATTCCCTGCACAGTTGAAACCCATCCATTCGGGGCATAAGGATATCGGATATGATGAGACCGAAGGAATCCTTTTTCAGGTACTCAAGGGCTTCTAATCCATCTTTTGCACATACAACCTCATATTTCTCGCTCCTGAGCAAGACCTCCAAGAGGTACAAGTTCTGTTCATTATCATCCGCTATCATAACCTTCATATAACCTCCACCTTCCTTTCACCCTTATCCATTAGCCCTCGTCCATCATGATTTCATAAGTATTTTTTTTATCTCCCCTACAAAGGAATCAGGGTCGATCGGCTTCTCGATATATTCCGTGCAACCAGCATCTAATGCCTTTTCTTTATCGCCCATCATGGCATACGACGTTACTGCAATAATCGGTATTTCTCTGAGTTCTTCAACCGTTCTTAATTTTCTGGCGACGGCATACCCATCCATATCTGGCAATTGAATATCCAGAAGTATGGCAAGATATTTTGCAGAAAGTGCTTTTTCGATTCCCTCAATTGCACTCTGGGCTTCCTCCACTCGGAATCCGTTTTTTTCAAGCAAAAATTTCATTAAATACCTATTCTGCTCATTGTCCTCGATGACGAGTAGTGTATCACTCATATTCGTTCTCCTTAACGAATTGGCAGGATGACGCTGAAGGTGCTCCCCACACCCTCTTTACTCTTTACGTCAATTTCGCCACCCATCATAGTGACAAGCTTCCTCGTGATAGAAAGACCAAGGCCGGTTCCTTCATACTTTCTGGAAAGTCCCGTATCAATCTGGAGGAAAGGTTTGAAAATCGTTTCGATGTCTTCGGCCTTGATCCCAATTCCGGTGTCGCTCACGGATATGATTACTTTTGAATCAGGGAGAGAACAGTCAACTCTAATCTCACCCATTTCCGTAAACTTGATGGCGTTATTGAGAAGATTGATGAGTATTTGTTCTATCCTTCTCTGGTCGCCTGTAAATTTGTCTATGGCATCTGAAATATGAAGGTAAATCGGAAGACCCTTTTTTTCTGCCAGGGGTGATACCAGATGAACAACCTTATCAAGAGATCTTCTTAATTCGAAAGTACCCCGGACAATCTCAAGTTGGCCTGCCTCAATCTTCGAAATATCGAGCACGTCATTGATCAGTTCCAGAAGATGGTGGGCACTGTTCTGGACCATGCCGAGTTGTTTTATCTGTTCATTGTTTAGGGGACCTGCGAGCCCCTGGTGCAGAATGCCGGTAAAACCGATGATGGAATTAAGGGGTGTCCGGAGTTCATGAGACATGGTTGCCAGAAAGGCGGATTTTACCTGATCGGCGACCTGGGCCTCTTTCATGGCTGCAGCAAGTTCGGCGGTTCGCTCGACGATACGCTGTTCCATTTCCTGGTTGATTTGTTGTAGTTCACGGGTGCGTGCATTTACCTGATGTTTCAGTACAAAGCTACCCAGCAGGCTCATGAGCAGGGCGACACCCAAAACCAGGCCAAGGATTTGCAGCCAAACCGGCAACTGGACCTGCACTTCTTCAAATGTCCATCGCTTCAGTGAACGATAATAAATTGACTGAGAATCTTTTTTCAGCTCTGAAAGATGGGCGTCAATGGCACGCAATAATGCTTCATGGGTTCCTTTCGGTGCCGCAAAAAAAAGCGCAGAAGGATTGAAAAGAACGGCAGTATCTTCAAGCCCAAACTCCCTTGCGTGCATCGCTCCGTAATAATGATTGGCAATTGCCCCGTCGGCTTCTCCCCGGGCGGCAATCTCAAAAGCCTTTTTGAAATCCGGCGCCAAAATGATGGTTGTGTTTAACCCGAAGCTATTAACCAAATTGACAAATGCCTCATGCTGAACCGACTTCTCCAACACCACGACTCGTTTCCCGTTCAGGTCTAATAACGATTGAATACCGCTGCCTTTGCGGCCATACACTTTATCCCATGAGGAAATGACCGGTACCTGGTGAAAGGCGTATATTTTCCCCCTTTCTGCCGTATATGCCACATCAGGCATAAGATCTATTTCTCCCTTTGCCAAGCGATCCAATTGTTGTGACCAAGTGCCAGTTACATAGCGCAACGTCCATCCTTCCTTTTTAGCAACATCCTCGATGATATCAATAAAAATGCCTGCAGGTTGACCGGTTTCAGCGATGAAGATTTTCGGGGCATTTTCATAGACACCGACAGTCACGGGCAGGTCACCGGCAGTCGCGAATGGCGATTCAAAGGACAATAACGTGAACATAACCAGCGACAGGCTTAGCAATGGCATTTTCAACATGATCAGATACCTCATAATTTCACGATCGTGGAGTATAGTCATGACTTTATGATTCATACCTTGCCCGCAGACCCTGTTCTCGCATGATCCGGTGCTAACGGCCACGATAATGCGGGCGGAGAAAAAATGTTGCTTTCATGTCTAATGATCGAGTTCAGAGGGGTTCGCAGTTTGTACGATCGAACAAAACTGCCGTTTTCCCGGCCCACGTAAATCGAATTCACAAACGGATGATTCAACCGATAGGTATTGAAGATATGGATTATTTTTTGTTCAAGCGTTCCTATATGATATTTGAAGGTCGGTTCGTCTGCATTCAGAAAGCTCGTGAAATTCCTATCGTCCCCGAAGCGTACATACTCATTGGCTTCTAAAGCACAAACATCGTTCTCGACTCCATCAAAAAAGATTTTCACCATAAAGTCAATATCATCGAGTTGTTTTGTTATTTCCCTCTGAATGGATTTAAATCGATCATTCCATAGTCCGTCATATAAAAATAGTCCCATAACAATAATGGTAGAAAGAGTAGTTGCAATAAAAAGTAATATTAATTTGGTAGTGAGCTTCATATCAGCCCCCTTGAAAAAACTCTTCTCACACACCTACATTTCAATAAGCTTGCTTATATTGGACCGGCATTAAAGCATGCAAGAATGGTTTTGAGTAAACATTTTATGATGCAACATTTGGTTAATGGTTAAAAATCAAAAATTGGCAATCGGCAATTATCTTTGTTTCATATCATTTCAATTCCGGATTTAACAATCCGCATTTTGCATTATTTTCTCTTTTCTGTCGTCCATCGTCTATCGTCCCTCGTTTATTCATCCAGCACTTGCCTCACTTTTCTCGTCAAAATTTCTATGGTAAAAGGTTTCTGGATATAATTCATTCCCTTCTCCAGTATCCCGTGGTGGGTGATCGTGTTATCGGTATAGCCCGACATATAAATCACCTTGAAATCTTGACGCACCTCCCGACATCGCTCAATTAACTCGCGACCGCTCATCTGGGGCATGACCACATCCGTCAGGATCAGATGAATGGGCTGCTTCTCCTCTTTGCAAATCCTAAGGGCCTCACTCCCATTTGTTGTCTCCAACACTGTATATCCCTGCCTGTTGAGGATTCGTCCAGCTAACTTCAGAACATCCTCTCCATCTTCTACTATTAGAATCGTCTCACTGCCGCGAGGAAGTCCCTCTTCTACCACTTTTTCTTTAATTTCCCCAAGAGGTTCATCCACTCGTGGGAGATAAACCTTAAACGTAGTCCCTTTTCCGGGTTCGCTATAAACCCAAATGTTTCCCCCACTCTGCTTCACAATCCCATAAACGGTTGATAAACCCAGCCCTGTTCCTTTGCCTTTCTCCTTCGTGGTAAAGAAAGGCTCAAAAACCCGATCGCGAACCTCTTGAGTCATCCCCATACCCGAATCACTCACTGAAAGCATCACATAAGCACCCGGCTTTACAGCGATATGGGCACGAGCATATTCCTCATCCAGCTCCACATCGGCTGTCTCAATGGTCAGTTTTCCTCCTTTGGACATTGCATCCCTGGCATTGACCGCAAGATTCATCATGACCTGCTCTATCTGCCCGGGGTCTGCATTGACCCTTCCTAAATCTTCGGTCAACAATGTGACCAGTTCAATATCCTCACCGATAACGCGGCGCAGCATCTTGTCGAGGTTTTTTATCAAATCATTAAGATCTAAAATCTTCATCTCCATAATCTGACGACGGCTGAAGGCTAAGAGTTGGCGAGTCAGATTCGCCGCAAGGTCAGCAGATTTTTTGATCTCCTCAATATTCTCCCTAAACGGATCTTCCTCTTTCATCTCATTAAGAGAGAGCTGGCTATACCCTTTGATGACTGTCAGGATGTTATTAAAATCATGAGCAACTCCTCCTGCTAATTGTCCGATCGCCTCCATCTTTTGGGATTGGCGGAGCTGCTCCTGAAGAGAGGCCATCTCCTGCTCAGCCCGCTTGCGCTCGGTGATGTCCTGGTTCACGCCATAGGTTTTGACTGTCCGACCATGATCGTCCTTGACAATGAAGAAGCGAACGGCGATGTAGCCGACCTTGCCGTCAGCATAGATTATCCTATGTTCCAATTGGCGGCTGAAGTGAGGATCGGTCGTCTCCAGAGCTTTTTGAGTTTCCACGCTAACTACCGAGCGGTCATCAGGATGGACGAAGCGTTGAGCGTATTGGGCGGACGGCATTGTGTAGCCCCCCTCTCGTTCAGCCGTTGTCCGAAAAATGCTGTAGAAGTGATCGCTAAATGTAAACAGGTCACTGGCTACGTCGTACTCCCAATGGCCCAGGTGGGCAATTCTTAAGGCGTTGGACAGTTGAGCTTCGCTGGCATGCAACGCCTCTTCTGCGCGCTTACGTTCCGTGATGTCTTGTTTGATGGCAATAAAGCGACTGACCTCTCCCCGTTCGTTGTGCAGCGGCGTAATGGTCATTTCTTCGGTG
>JAFGRE010000017.1 GCA_016935335.1 Deltaproteobacteria bacterium | reverse complement strand
GCCCACGCCGTCCGCACAGTGCCGAATAACTCGACGGCAATCAGGCAGACAATGAGGGTGCGGGCAAAGGGTAGATGGCTTATCACAGAGTTGCTATTACAGTTTATGGTTACTAGGATGGTATCGACATGCCATCTTATTATTTTTCGCCGGTGATCTGTAAATACTCCGCCATTCCTAAGACTGACGGCTCTTCACTTAAAGCTAATTCCATTTCCGCAAGATCAGAGAACAATCGCTCATCAAAATCCGTCATGGCTTGAATTTGTTCCGGTAGTGAACGCATGAGAATGCGATTGCCATATAGTTTGATCACTTCTATGCCGTTTCGTTCAAAGAGATTTTGGAGTTCATCTGGACTAAAAACCCTGGCCCTTTCTATCCCCTTATAGGGAAGATAATGCAACTCCCTTTTGCACAATTTATAAGCCTGTTCAGGGTCCTTCTCCGCTTCAGTTAGTGCCAAAGGGTACCGCCCGATTACGGAAGCCCAAATCTTTCCTTCCTTTTTTAAGACTCGCCGTAATTCGCTTAATACTTTTTGAGAATCAGATATTGAAATCGGACCATCCTCACAGAGTACAAAATCGAACATTTCATGAGGGAAGGATAGGTTGGTTAAATTTTCCTCTTGTATCTTTACTCGATCTGATAGGTTCTCTTTAATAATTTTTTTCTCCGCTTGTTCCAGCATTCCTTTGGATATATCACACAAAATAACTCTGTATCCCCTCTTTGCTAAGGGTAAAGCCCACTTACCCGTTCCTCCACCAGCATCCAATATCAGTGAGTTCTCATCTTCAGGAAGATATTTTTTTAGATGTTCCCAGGTTACATATCCATAAACTCTTCCCTGAAGCATTTCTGCAAAGCTGTCAAAACGAGAGGAAAGTTCATCAAAAACCGACTTAATTCTTTCGATTGATTCAGGTTCTTCCTGCATTGGGCATCCCTCGCATTTAATTCACTGTTCAGTTGAAGAGTCATGATACCGCCCATATACTTCACTGTTTTCCCAATAGGGTCTGAACCGGCAGTATAATATGGGTGTCTGAAAAAAATAAACAACCCCGCCTCGAATTTCACGAAGCGCGGTTGTTTTAGTATTTAATCCATCTTTCTCCTCCGGAATGGATTGATTTGTCAAACGATTTAGCGTATTGTACCCCCTGCCCAATGACGGGGTCAAGGTTTTTTGAGAAGTGATGAAATCTGGCCTCCTTGTTTACCGAACGGGATGTGGCGACGATCTCAAGGGCGCGTTTTAAGGACTGCTTTATCATGGATTTTCAATGAAAAAGGGACGGGATAGACAAAAAAATAAGATTCTGAAAAGTATGCTTTACTTAAGAACGCGAAAGTGGTAAGATTATTTACGCCTCGGAAAAAACTTCCTATTGTTGAGAGCATAATCAAAAGTGGGAGGGTAGGTTGCGCCTTTTAAAAGGCGTTTTCCATATGAGAGGTGGTCACGAAGAAATTTCCACCATCGTACCGAAAAAATGCCGAGGGCGAGAGCAGGAATCATTGAGTGGAAACGAAAATACGGCTAAACGTCCGAGGCGGGTTATCCCTGTCGTTGAGCGGAAAGCATAGGTCAGAAACGCAGCTAATGATTTTATTGTATTAATTTCAAAGAATTCTTAGCGAGGCCACGTGCTTGTGTATAACCCTCGGTACTGTCTGGAATCCCGAGGGTTCTTTTTTGTAGAACAGGAGGGGTGAGATTTTATTGCTGCATGAAGGCACTGTGCCTCCGGGGCTGTTCTTTCAGGCAGTGAAGATACGGGTGGAAAGTATAGGAAACGGCGGGGGAAGCAATGTCAAATGAATTTGGTTACCGTTGTGTCGGTACTTTGTATTGGCGGTTTGGCAGGTAACTAAATCGAGCTTTGTCACAGGGAAGGAACAGGATGTCTATAACGGTAGAGGTAAATGGAAATTTTGAAGCGGCGCTGAGACTTTTTAAAAAGAAGGTTCAACGAGACGGGATATTACGAGACCTTAGAAAGGGACAGTACTATCTTAAACCCAGTGTGAAAAAAAAGCAGAAAAGGCTTGCAGCCGAGCGGAGAAGACGTAGCGCCGCGCGCCGCGCTCTCGTTGAACGAAGCTGAGGGTCACGACTCCAGTTGACTTTCCTCTGGAAATAAAGGTTCGTTACCGAGTCCGGCGGCATGCTTCAGGGGGTTAATCCCGTTGTTCGGACCCGCGTGTCATACCTCAGGGGTGACATCGCCTCCGTCTATGAGAGCAGCCGCATATGCCCCCAACTCTTCCCTCCGGGGACGAAAGAAATAGAGTGCTGCTACCGAAATAGCAACGAAGAGGCGAAAGACTTGAAGCGAATCGCCGAGTACAAATAGTACCAGCCCAAAGATCCCGATGCTTTCTGAAAGCGCAAGGGAGACAATCACCGCAGTCGAATAAGTGGCAAGAAAAAGCGAGGGGTTCCCGCTGCCCGGGGCAGTGGAGGTCATGACCGCGGGGGCTTCGGGCCGTCTAGCGAGCATGAATTTCCGGATTAAGCGGGCTGCTGCAAGGATGAATACCGTGATCCCGAAAAAGAGAGTCCTCATGGTACCCACGGGCACGGCGGCGGGACTCCCCGCTTGCCGCAGTTCATCCCCCCACTGGTAACAGATGAAAACGTAGAGTACCAACGACCCCATCATCGCTCCCCAGATGATCCATAACGTCCTCATCCCCTGTGCAATCGCCGCCCGATCGTTTTCTCCCAGCATGGTGCTTCCTCTCATAGCGCTTCCGCGAATTCCGGTCGGTATTTGGCAACGCCGGGTAATCCGGCCAGCTTCGACCGATCAAAGACCAGGATCATGAACGCCTCATCCGGAACATCTCACTCGCTTCGAATTCCATCGCGGCTTGCGCGTTCGAATCCGAAGCGCGGATAATAGTCCGCGTGGCCGAGGACGATGACAAACGGACACTCCCGGTCCCGCAGGATTGAGATTCCGGCGTTAATGAGTTGCGAACCGATCCCGCGACCTCCCCCTCCTTACCACAAGACGCGGAGTTTTTCAATCGTCAGGCCGGATCTCTTCTCCGGCGGCAATGATGCCTGATCGGTTCCGATCATGATTAATAAGCTCCGAGGTGCGATTCAACAAAAAGAGCATTAGTCAGAGGCAGGCGGCAGCCCCCGATTGAGGGACTCCTGCGGACAGGCGCCACCACTCTCAACTGCCTGATCGAGAGAACTGCAGGTATTCCTGATCTCCGTTAGCACCGCATTCATGCGCTCCCAACGGGCTGTTTTTTCGATAAGCTGTTCAATAAATTGAAGTTTTTCTTCCGCAGCCGGTTCAGCGAATAACGAATCATAGGTTTGAATCCCCTCCTGCCGCAGTTTCTTCAGTTTCGAGGAAAAAGGAGGCAGCCAGGTATGGGTTTCAATTTCACGCCTAGCCAGAGGCTTCCGTTGACGCCCGGGATCAGGCGGGCAAGAGAAGATTTTCACGGTGACCACCACCGCAACGGCTGCGGTGGATTCCGCCGGTTTAACATAACAAGCGTTATCCCAGCTTATTACACGACCGATACTGTCAATGTCCGATAAGGTATTGTAAACAGCATGAGGAGGACCAAAAAAGGTAATCTCAAATTGAGCAGACTCATAAAATGTCGCCGATGTATGGCCGGCATCCCACGATTGACAGGTTACACCATTGTTGACACACGACTCTTCGACCGCCTTGAGAAAGGAGTTTTGGTGCAGGCTTCCGGTGGGAAGCTTCCGGTCGATCTCCGCCAGCTCACCTTCCAGTCGGGCCATCTCCTTCTCGAGAGCGGGAATTTGCCGTAATGCCGCATGCCGCTTATTGCACCAGTCAATCTGTTGCCGCACTGCCTGGAGATCCTCTTTGTATCGAGAGTACTGTGTTCCGAAGATCCATACTATAACGATAGCAAGAAAACCGAGAGCAGTCAGGCCACCCGAGAACCATGACATCGTGAGACGGTGATAGGGGAAAGGCATAAGACTCCTCGATAAGACGAGAAGAATAAAGGGCTGCTTCGCTTCTTTGGTTGTGCGAAGCAGCATTCCTTGCACAGAATCTCTCTGGGCAACATTACCGGGAGATCGGCATCATTCTCTCAAGGTGCTGAGAAAGAATCAGGGTTCGGCGTAACGGGAAGACTTGCCCCTCGCCTGAGAGAAGCCCTCTTTCTCATTTCGAGAAGCCGGGTGTGCGTACGCATTCTCCAAGTCCTTCTCCCCGGTAATAGTGCGTTAGGTGAAATTATTTAAATTCTATATCAAAATCAATAGATTAGTCAAGGAAATGGCTCGCTCTGCGCACTATAAAACCAACGAGGTTGGTATCTCAGGGCCTCTCCCGAAGGCGTCACCGCTACGGAGATGCCTTTCGGCGACGAAGAAACCGGGAGGAATACTATTCCCATGGGGTTTATGAGAAGAGACAAAAAACGTTGTCCCCGTTAGCCGATTGCCAGAAGCGACAGGGAAGACGGCACCGGGCGTAAGCCTTTTTATTTTGACAAACACCTGATAATCGTGTAAGGGAAGGAACGCGAGCGGAGTCTTTTTAAACGGAAAGAGGAGTACCTATGCGAAGCATAAATCGAGTAATCTTTGTGCTGGTATTTGTGGCAGTTGCAGCTTTCGCGGCAGCATTTGCTGATGCAGAACCGACTAATAAGGAGGCAAATCCCATGGTGATTTTGGAGACAACGGAAGGCGCCATTACCATTGAACTCTGGCCTGAAAAAGCGCCGATTACAGTGGAGAATTTTCTCAACTACGTGGAGGACGGATTTTATGACGGTACGGTTTTTCACCGGGTTATTGACGGCTTCATGATCCAGGGCGGAGGCTTTACTGCCGATATGCAGCAAAAAAACACCAAACCACCGATCAAGAATGAAGCGGCCGCAGACCTGAAAAACGACCGCGGCACCATTGCCATGGCCCGGACAAATGTCGTCGACAGCGCTACGGCACAGTTCTTTATCAACCATAAAGACAACGACTTTCTCAATCACCAAAACGAGACACCCCAGGGATACGGTTACGCTGTCTTTGGCAAGGTGGTCGCCGGAATGGACGTGGTGGACAAAATCGCCACGGTAAAGACGGGCGGCATGGGGTTCCATCGCGATGTCCCCGTCACTCCGGTGGCGATTACCTCGGCCAAACGGCTTACAGCCGAAGCAGAGAAAAAGTAACCCCTCCCGCCGCAAAAAGATTTATGCCGGTAGAGGGGCAGGGCGTCGCCCTTCGTCAGCGTGAAGTGGCGTGAAGTATCGTGGTCGGGTCGGAACCGTGCCTCTGGTTAGAAAGAGATCCGCATCTGTACCTCGGTCGTAACCAGCAAATCGTACGTTACGACCACTCCTGAGGGCTGATAAGACGATTCAGTATAAGTCCGTGAAAAGTGTCGCCTCCTCCGGAGAGATAAAGCCATCCCAGGTGGGTTGAACACGCCGCGCACACCGCAATTTTCCACTGAAAACCGGAAAACCAGCTCCACTCATCAGTGGCCGGCCCGATATATCCGCATCCTGGAGCCGACCTGAAGCAGCCTATTTCAAAAAGGATCCCCTGCGGATTAGCAAACGTATGGCGATGGGAACCCCCGACGGCAATAGATTCGGCGAGACTGGTGATGACGTGGAGGCATTCGCGGCACAAAAGATCGTTTTCCGGTTGCGGCTTTTTGTCGTCCGCTTCACCTGCAAGGGGCTGCGATGTCGCTTCATCGCCGCGCCGCCTCCGGGAAGGCGAGCGAAAGCGATATGAAAAATCCCTATCCGATGCCTTTACCGCGCGGATTGTCCACGGGCATAATGCTTCTTGCGTAATTGCGGTCGAAATCCTCGTCGTTCTCATGGATAAATATCATAGCACTCATCGTCGAGGTTTTCCACCGGAAGGGATCTAAACCTTTTGCCCGTTTTTTCAGAACGAAGAATAGAGATGTGTCCGATTCCTCGCCCATCCCTTGGGGGATGATATGAACTTGAGCACACATCTTTCCACACCGTTCAGACGGTGTTCAAATACGGTTATGATGGACGAATATTTCCAGCGTTGAACCTGTCACTTTGCTTCGCCCTGTGTAAAGGAAGAAGATGATCCAGAGGTGCTCCAAAAACAGAATCATTCCCGGGCTCCAGAGGGTTCGCAGTCCCGCTTCCAGGTCGGGGGGCGAAGAAAATGCCTTCGGCACAAGCGCCGTGAGTGCCGCCGCATAGAGGACGGCACCGATATTCATCTTTTGGTATGCCGAGATTTTCGCGTGGCCGCGGAAGTCGGCTCGGAGGAACTCGGAAAGAAAGCGCCAGAGTTGGGTGATGATAATTGTGAGCAGGAACGCCGTCTCGAATCGTGAACGGAGGAATAGAGCGGTGCCTGCAAGACCTGCGACGGTGTTGATTATTGCCGAGAAGGCCTGGACGGGAACGACAGGTTTCCCGTCGAGCCGACTTTCGTAGGCGATCTTTTTCGTCTTCCCAACAAAGGTGAAAGCCCTCCATCCAAAGAGGCGCTTGACGACGGGCCCTAAATTCTCTATTGGCTTTCCATAGCAGCAACCGAAACTCACGCAGGCAAGACGTCCCAAGCCCTCACCGAAAGCGTAGGCTATGGTCGTCGCCGTCATGACCGAAAGCATAGGGATAGCCCAACCCGTGATCGCCGCGGTGAAGCTGATCACAAACGGGGCAATAAGGATCCCCACGAAGGATGCCCCTCCCACGGTGAACGTGCAATTTTTCTTCTCAATGATCCGCGCTAGAATCTTCGCCGCCGGGGCACAGATCAAGAGGATAGCGACTAACACGACAAGAGCCGCAGGCATCGCGATCCCGGCCGAGATCGTGAGGATCAGGTAGACGGCGGCCGCCATGACGTAAGCGCAGGAACTGAAAAAGCCATACCAAGTGAGGTTGAGACCTCCCCAGCAATTGTCGGCGATTTTCCGGACCGGGACGGCGGCAAGGATTTGCCAGTTCTCCTTCGGCAGTGTTCTGAAGGCCCATCGAAAGAGGATGAGAAAAAAAAAGGACAATGCAAGGATGAAAACTGCTTCCACGATTTTATCATTTCCTCCTGGATTGCCTTCCGGCCCTAACGGCTCTGGCGACGACCGACCGTACTTTTACGTTGGTCTCGGCCAAGGCGATGCCGAAAGACTTTGTGAAACGACTTTCCACCCGACTGTTCTCTTGGTTTCGCATGAGATCGTCCGAGAAGTTGATTCTACCGCGCTGGAACAGGACGATGTCGGTGCTACTACCTGGGATGTAAAGGCTTTTGGGACAGCCCTTTTGGAGAAATATTCCCGGCCGGACGGAAAGGGGTTTATGATACTGGGACTCGCTGTAGCACTGTCGGATGCCGCCGATCATCAATGCCACTACCTCGATCATGGCCACGACCCCCACCCACGTACCGCCGAGCACGTCCGTATCGATTACTGTAACGACACGCTTGTTTTTGGAATAAGGGGTAACCAAGGTAACAACGGCGGCAGGGTTACAGGAGTGGTACGCCCCCTCGATCTCGTAAAAGTCCTCGACCATCCCCGCCACCGGCGTATGGTTGTAATGATATTTTTCGGGGGTGAGCCGGAAGACCGCGAAATCACCATCACGGAACCTATCAAGCCACTTGCATTTCTGAGGGCCGAGGAGTTCTTCATAGTCGAAGAATTTTCCTTTGACGCAAAGGGTGGAGGCTTGTGAGAACGAACCGACAAGGACTTTGGAATCGGCGGGCGACACAACGGCGCCTTCCTCGTTGGGCATGGGCCGGCACTCCCAGTAACGGATTTTTCGCTCGAAAATCTTTCGGGGGGTGTCCAGGGTTCCTGGATGGTCGAGGCATTCCCCGAGGTCGATACCGCAGAATTTCATGAATCTACCTATGTTTGTGAGGCGCCTCCCCAGGAATTGATCGTAGTTCAGAAACCCGAGGATGCTGGACATACGGCTTCCTGTGACCACCCGGAAAAGTGTTGGTGCATGCTCCCGTAAGGACCCGTAGAGAAAGCGAATCACAGCATCCGAATACAGGCACTCTTTCTTGACTTCATTCATTTCCCGCTCTACATATTCGTGAATCATGTTTTTCTGTGACTTCCTGGTTATGGATGGATTTTTTCTCGGCCTTTCGGAGGGCAATGTGGGCAACCACGATGAAGATGAGGCGCTGGAGCGTTTCGAGGGGGAGGCGTTCCTCCATTGCGTCTTTTTTCACTCGGGCAAGAAAATCCAGAGGCGGCTGTCCTCCGAGGATAACTTTTCTAGCCCGATAAACCGCCGGCGCATGGATGTGGATGCCACGATGATCAGCCAATATGTGGTCCTTCATCATCAACTCGAATGCCTCCGCCATATGACGGTTGCGCAGGTTTTCCCGGTAGTAACTTTCTGCGGCGTGATTGAACTCGTCGCCGTCCAGATCGAAGGGAGAACGAATGCCCGCATGCCTGCAAATGCCGCGTGTACATTTACCCTCTACCGAGTATTTCTCCGGCTCATTGACTCTTTGGAGGAGGTCGTCCACGGTCTGCCGCATCTGCATCATGTCGATTAAGTCTGCGGCATCCTCCCTCAGAATATCGATGAGGGTCCTTCGATACTCGCGGTTATAAACCCTCAGGTAGCCGGGGTAGCGCCTGCTCGGGCGGAGCCGCCTTGTCCGAGAGATGATGCGCAGTAGGAACTGATTGAGGGTGTCACGACGAACGAAAAAGGTTGGAATGCCCACGGCTGCACCGAAGACGACCTGCCTTCGCTCGCTTTCAATGAGAGGGCTGTCAGGGATGTGAGCATGTGCCACGCGTCCTTCAACGATATATTTCATGGCGAGGGCCGTCACAAGATTCTGAACGTCGACCGCAGCCGCCATATCCTCGCCGAAGCTTTCGAAGAGGCTGTACTGCCTCCCCTCGAAACCGGAGAATCCCATAACGGCTTGCTCCCGCAGCTTGTAGAGAAGGTAGAGCGACATCTTGGTACTGAAAACTCCGAGATCGGCTAAATCTTTCTTCAGGCGGCTGCTGTTTCCGATCATCCCGTTGAGAGCCGGACTTCGCTCGGTGCTCATGAACGACACAGGGTAGTCGATCAGGCGAAAATCCGGAATGAAATCGCCGGAAAGGTTAAAAGTTTTACCAATAAGCCGGTCGAGCCACTGGGGGCCGAAAGGAGTCAAGGGACGGCCGAACACTTTAATTTTCGCCTTCTTTTTCCAGCGACGCCAGAACATGCGCAGGTGCGTGTAATCCAATTCGTGGGGCAAGAACCCCAGTACCTTCTCGGGATGAAATTCGGCGAAGTCGATACGGTACGGTGCCGCACTGTAAGTTCCCACAAAGAGGGGCATGAAGTGCTCGACGATTTTGATCACCAGGTCTCCCAAATATTTCTCATGGAGGTGGGTGAAGCCGCTGCCGTTGTCGGCCAGTAAGGCTGTGAGCTTACGGCTACCCAGACTGACATGTGTACCGTTGTTGGCAAGACTTATGTTCGAAAGGTTGGGTAGCACGGCTAAGTTGTTTGTGAGGATGCCCGCTTCTCGGAGCTTTTTCACAGCGTTGAGCTGACTGCGGCTCAGGACCTCATGGCAAAGGTGCATGTAGGCGTGCTTTGCTTCGCCATTGTCCCAACCCGAAAGGCATGGGTTCATGATAAGGTCCCGATAGAAGGTATCGGAGATGCTCTCGTTGAGTCGTTTCTGGCGCACGGGTGGGTTGGGCGATAGGTAAACCATTGCCCGCTGTCCCATCCGACGCAGAAGAAATTTCTCGTTTGCCCAGGTGATAAGTAGTTGGGTGAGTAAAAAACGGATAGCTGACTCCGCAGCAACCATTTTTCCCATACCTTCCGAGCGTTCCATTAGTCCCACATAGAAGGAGTGGGTTTCGGGGGAAGTGTTGTCGGAGAGGAAATGATTCAGGAGATCCATGCCGGCATCTCGAATCGCCTGAGGCATATCCGACGCAGCGCTTATCACGTCCGCCAGCGCCAGTTTGAGAAGGTAACTGATGGGAATGCGAAGGTATTTTTCTCCGTTTTTCACGAAGCTGAAACGATCGGCATCAGAACGAAGTCCGGCAGATCGGCTTTTCTTGTCGGCGAGCAGGTCTTTGTGGAAGATCGATTCCGCCGCAGGGCTGAGGGCTTTGCACGGCACGCGCACCCAACTGTTCTCCCAGATAGTATCTGGATTTTCGTTAAGATACTTTTCAAGGTCTGCCACTGCCCTGCGGGGTGTGTCACCGGATGCCGCTCGACGTACGATGTTGGCATAGTAGTTCGATTGCTCGATCAAGAGCGGCAGATCAACGTCCCATTGGCTGCCGATCACAAGAGCCTGCAGCTCCGACTCTGTTCCCACCGTCGTATCTCCCAGCGTAAAAGGCAACGTTTCAAGTAATGCGTCAGGAGAGTGCCGGTCAATGCCCATGCGCAGTACCGGATCATCCGGAGGCCCCTTCAGTTCCTGCAACACGCCGGACTCGCCCGAGTCCAAACCGCTAGACGGACTCCTTTTACCCATCAGTTATTTCTCCCTACCTCGTCATTCGGCGTTCTGCAAGAGCCTTGCCGTTGTTGGGGGCACGGGTCCTTTCTCGTTGTCCCTGCAGGCGGCCGCTGTTTTTGGAAAAATTACCGCTAGAATTGATTCAACCCACTAAGCTTCAAACGCGTTCGATTAAATCTTTTTGATGACTCTGCCGGCGTCTCTCACTGAGCAGGGCTCACGGATAACGGAAGCCCCTCTAGGCTCGCACTGGTATACATCATATCCGCCGAATATTAAGAAGGTATTAAGATTTCTTTAAAAATGGGTGAAATTGGTTAAGGATGGGGTTAAAGGCTATGAAGAAATAGGAAGAAGTCTGAGAAGAGGACTAGTTATGTCCAACCGCAGGCCACGGGGACGGATCTGAAGTTTTTGTTCGATTGTTACGCCCCATTTTATATTCAAATGGCCACACGGTCACCGCAAAAAACCCTCCGTTTATTCTTTACCATAGTTTTACAGAGGCTTTTTAGTAGGGTTTTTTTGTAATGATGTTGAGGGATTATGGTGGAGGGTGCGTCGACCTGACGCAAAACAGTCTCCACCCTCAGCTTGTCCCATAACCTATTGATGCGAAATGAGAAATAACGCCTGCCGCCATCCGGCGACATCAGGTTAGAAAGGGAGCGTTCTTCTCCCCGATTTCCCGGCACCGGACGAGGGTAAGGGGTTTGCAGTTCAGCCGGACACCGGAAATCGCGCTCTAACCATGTTTCTGCTGGATATGTTGCCCCGCCCCAATCACATCACGCCGAGAATCCACTCCTCGACCCGGGCGACGTGGTATTCTCCGGGCAACATTAATGGCTTGGGGAATTTTCCGAGACTGCCTCCCATATCCACCTGCCGTAGCCAGGCGGTAGCGACACAAGCGTCGTGCTGGTCGGGCGTGCGGCCTTCCCGTGGATAGCTCTTGCTCCACAGCGACGGATAGACCTCGACCAGCGCGGATTTGCCCGCAGGGATCGCCCAGCCGTCGAAAGGCCAGAAGTGACCACACCCTCCCAGTTGCTGCCGCAGATAGCGCAGCCAGGGGAGCCCGGCATGGGTCGATTTGGCCACCGAGCCCGGCACATCGAAATGAAAGACCGACTTGGCCCCGGCCCGCTCCTCGGTGATGCGTCGCCAGCGGGAACTGCCGGAATGGGCTTCGCCTTCGCCCCGTGAACCGTGTCGAATGAAATCGACGTAGGTGTGTTCGGTGTCGGTCGGCCAGTCCGGTTCCAGGTGATGGGCCTCGAAATAGCGCAGGGGGAAGGAAAAACCGTGATCGATACCGACCAAGGTCGGAACATCATCGGATAAGCGCTTCGCCAGCCATTCCGCCAGGCCCCGCCGGGTCCAGTACTTGCGCGGACTGGGCGGCGGCTCCACATCCACCGGAAAAGAGTCGCGGCCGGCCTCGTAAACCCGAAGCCCCTTCAGGCTGGAATCCGGCGTTTCCGCTCCGGAGTAGTCGATGCCGATGTAGCGGTTGAACATTGGTTTGATGCGTTCCGGCATCTTAACAATCACCATAACCGTGAACCTCGTTGGTTCATTGGCGTGGACAAAACGCTATCCACTCGATCACGGAGTTCCGCTGCAGTGCTGCCGATCATGGTTGCCGTAACAGCTTCGGTGTTTTCAAGATCCCAAGAGTCGACGTACTCGGCAGGGTCTTCGAGGATTTCCACCAGATGAGCACGGACTCCTCGAAGCCATTCATCCTCGGTCTTGAAACGGCTGGCCATTGCGCCAAGCTCGGCTTTCAGGGTATCCGAGACTTGAGAGGCGCTGACAATGATGCCCCAAGCCATTTCAGTCAGATCGTCGGTGTCCATAAAGCCAATTCCTGTATGGGGTTGAGTCTACTTGATCGGTTACTTGGTCGGTACTTGGCCGGTGAGGCTGGCGGGACGGTAAAGATCAGAAATTCGGCGGTGGAGTTGCGGCTCAGCTGCTTTTCTTTGATTGTATCATTTTTCATCTTCAACCCTCATATTTCGACCAGAAGCTTCGCTTGCGGCCATGATCCTGATAAATCCGGTCCTTGAAAGCTTCGTGATGATGAAAATATTTCCAATCGGTGATGGTTGCAGCCAACGTGTCCAGTCTCTTCAGATACCGGATACCATAGGGATACGCCTTGGCATAACCACGTTCCAGAATTGAGAGGAGTAGACTCCGGTATATCAGAGCGGCCGCCAGATTCCGGTTCTCCGATTCCATCGCTTGAGCCAAAAAAAGTAGGCTTCCGTAATGGTCGCCATTCAACTGGTCAGCCCGCTTGAGAAGGTATCCCTCCGCTTCATCGATCTTCCCGACTCCAATCAAAAACTCAGCATCCGACTCACGCAATGTTGTGCTTTTCATGATCAGAGCAGCCTCATCTGCAATGATCTTATCCCGCTTGTCATGACCAATAACATCCAGAAGTGCCTGAAGGGTGTCGGTAGAATGGCAGGATCTGAACTTCCGGTAGAGAAGTTCGGTCAGTTTTTCGGTGTCGCCCTGCTTTTGGTAGATCTCCAGCAACAGTTAATCTCGTTCGTATGCCTGAAAGGTTTCACCTTCCGGAATTTTCTTGACCCATGAATGGGCCGTTTCAACATCACCGCTTTCCAGATAGACCCGTGCAATATCGATGAGCGCTGCTGTCGAGAGCTTTCCCCAAGACGCTATGCGGGTTTGCTCAAAGAGTTCGGCATCTCTGATCTGCCGGGCCAGTGACTCGATCAATCCCAAATGGCGACGTTTGCCGTATTCGTCATTTTTTTTGTCAGCCAGTGTCTGCAGTGTGTCTATCATCGAGCGGATTACCACCTCGGGCAGACATTCCCCAGCACAGTCGATCAGAGTATCCCTGACTCCATAATTATTCTTGCTGTTCAACTTTAAAATAATGTCTGCAATCTTTTCCTTATCCGTACATTTCGAAGCATATTCCACAAACAGCTCTCTGGCATCAAAGCGGAACACGTCCCCTATATGACCGCTGGAATCATCGCAATGCCCCAGAACGCCTTCATCCGTTTCATAAAAGGCGGCGAGAAGTTCAACCCCAGCGAGCGGATCAGAAACGCCTGCCTTTAAATCCTGAAGCAGCATGCAAAGCTCACGGGCAAAGGCGGAAGAGCCTCTCCAGTCGATAAAACGCCTAGAACGCTTCAGGCTTGAAAGCTTCTTTTTGAATCGCTGTACATTCTCCTTCGGCGTAGCAACCAGCCTTTCAATCAGATCATCGGCGGCATCAGAATACCCGGAGATATCCAGCAGGGCATCCGCAAGCGTTTCCGCACCCAGATCGATCAGCTTTTGTCTGCGGTCATTGTTCATCTTAAAACTCGTCCAGCACTTTTATCAGCGCCTGTTCGCCCACCTC
>JAFGRE010000125.1 GCA_016935335.1 Deltaproteobacteria bacterium | reverse complement strand
GTTATTATTCTCCTTTTGTTTGTTGTAATTTTGCAGGGGATATGGCGGGCGTTGTTGACTTCGGGCATGTCCAGGTAAGGATAACAAGTGACAAAGCCACCACGACCAGCCATATACATAGTGTACAGAAATGGTCCCCCCACCTGACGCTTGTTTTATTATATGCGGCAGGCAGGAGGGTTGTTCCCTTCAGATAGACCCCGGGGGCGTGCATGCCCAAAGCTCGCTCGCTCCTGATTATGGCTTCACGATTATTCTGGAATCCTTTTCGGAGGCCCAGGATGAAGACAAGAGCACCGACAAAAAGTGCGGCAATAAGGAGCGTCAGTGCTATACGCTGGGTAAGCAGAAACTCCGTGCGGCAGATCAACAGCCAGGCGAGGCCTATCGCCATCCCCGAAAGCCACAATGTAAATTGAGTGCTCCGATCCCGCATTTTATGAGATGCGTTATATCGTTCCTGCAGTTCAACGAGCAGAGCCTGTACTTTCTGATCATCGTTTAGTGAAATCATCATATCGGTCCTATTTATACCCTTTCCGTTTCATCGCTGTATTAACCGACCGGTTTCCTATCTTGACGTTTGCGACACTCCGTCCGTACTTGTCGCGGGCAACTGTATCTATAATAACCTCTTCGCCCTGCATAAGTTCGCGAAGGGCATGGGTTGCCGCCGCTCCCGGTGATCCTTTTTCCGGTGCATTCACATTTGCCAGTCGTACCGAGTTCTTCCTGGATCCGGTTTCGAATGTGTCACCATCAATTACCCTTGTTACTTTTTCACTTCGTGACATGACTACCTCCTTTGGTATATTTTTATGCAAGATCTTATATACCGCATAAAATAAACACTGTGCCCCAAGATGTCAAGATTTATTTTGCAATTTCCAATATACCGTGCTAAAAATTTCCACCATGAAAATGAAGCTGAACGACATAGCAAACGTACAAAGTGGCTATCTGAGCCGGGGCAAGATAGAAACTACCACGGATGGGCCTTACTACCTGTTGCAGGCAAAAGACGTGGATGCGGGCCGACTGATATACCGGAAGGATACAATCGTCAGATTCAATCCGGAGTTGTCCCGCAAGGATTGGGTATTGCAAAGAGATGATATCGTTTTCATGGCGCGGGGAGTGCGAAATTTTTCCGTGCTGTTGGAAGATATCCCTGATCCGTTGCTGGCGGCGGCATGTTTTTTTATCATTCGTGTCAAACACCAAGGGTACCTGCCTGGTTACCTGTGGTGGTATCTCAATCAGGAGCCCGTCGAAGATTATTTCCACCGTGAAAGCGGCAGGGGGGTTCACATGCCGGTTATCCGGCGTGCAGTCCTGGAAAACTTGGAAATACCCGTGCCGCCGTTAGAGACCCAGCAGAAAATAGTTGCGCTGGATACACTCATGCGCACGGAACAAAGGTTGCTTACTGCAATGGCTGAGAAACGAAAAGAATTAGCGAACGCCGTATGCCTGAAAGCGGCATTAACAACTCGAAAATAGTAAAGGTGGCTCTATGACTGACAATCAGAAACGCACGGAGATTTTCAACAAGGTATGGAGGGCATGCGACACGTTCCGCGGTGTTATCGATCCCGCGCAGTACAAGGACTATATCCTCACCATGTTGTTTGTAAAATATCTCAGCGACATCCGTAAATCTCAGATAGTGGAACTCGAAAAAAAATATAAAGGAGACAAGATACGAATCGAAAGGGCGCTCTCTCGTGAACGTTTCATCATTGAAGAAGGCTGCACCTTCGACAATCTCTATGCCCACCGGAGTGACAGCGATATCGGACAAACGATAAACACGGTCCTTGAAAAGATCGAAGATGCAAACAAGGCCAAACTGCATAATGTCTTTCGCAATATCGACTTCAACAGCGAGGCGAACCTCGGTCAGGCCCGTCAGCGCAACTCACGCCTCAAAACCCTCCTCGAAGACTTCGAGGAGCTTAATCTTACCCCGGAATACGTTGGGGACATGGATATCATCGGCGATGTATACGAGTATCTCATTGCGCGTTTTGCCGCGACGGCTGGGAAAAAAGCCGGGGAATTCTATACGCCGGCGGAGGTCTCGGAAACACTTGCACGACTGGTGGCCCCCAAATCTGGAGATAGGATCAGCGATCCGGCGTGTGGTTCCGGTTCGCTTTTGATTCGCGCGGCCAAGCAGACCGGTTCCGAAAATAACTTTTCACTTTACGGGCAGGAGATGAACGGCAGCACCTGGGCGCTCTGCAAGATGAACATGTTCCTTCACAACATGGATTCCTCTGATATTAAATGGGAGGACACGATTCGCCACCCCCTTTTGGTAGAGAATGATACGCTGATGAAATTCGACGTGGTTGTCGCCAATCCTCCCTTCAGCCTCGACAAGTGGGGGCAGGAAATCGCCGCCGAGGACCGTCATGCCAGATTCGGGCGGGGCATTCCCCCGAAAAGCAAGGGAGACTGGGCCTTTATACTCCATATGCTCGCCACTGCCATTGAAGGCAAAGGGCGGGTCGGTGTCGTTGTCCCCCATGGCGTTCTCTTCCGGGGCGGACAGGAAGGAAAAATCAGGGAGGCGGTTATTAAAGAAAATCTGCTCGATGCCGTTATCGGCCTTCCCGCCAATCTGTTTTACGGCACAGGCATACCTGCCGCCCTGATGATCTTCGACAAATCGCGTGAGCCGAACGGAAAGGGCAAGGTCTTTTTCATTGACGCAAGCCGGGGATACGAGCAGGGCACGAACCAGAACAAGTTGAGAACAGAGGACATCGAAAAAATCGTTGAAACCTTCCGGCAGCGAAAAACAGTCGACAAATACTCATATCTGGCTCCATTTGCAGAGATAAAAGAAAATGAGTTCAACCTGAACATCCCCCGGTATGTGGATACCTTCGAGCCGGAGCCGGAGATCGATATCGTGGCCGTTCAGAAGGAAATCGAGGATATTGAGCAAAAGCTTGCCAAAACACGGACAAAAATGGACAAATATCTCAAAGAGCTCGGATTCTAATGATAGATCGCAACGAAAACAAACCGGGATATAAAAAGACGAAGGTGGGATGGATACCGGAGGAGTGGGATTTAAAGTCTCTGGGATCATTTGGCATGTTTTCAAAAGGGAAGGGAATTTCTAATAGTCAAAAAAAAGAAACTGGCATTCCTTGTATTACTTATGGAGAAATTTATACTGAGCATGATTTTATTGTTAAAGAATTTAAGTCTTTTATTGATAAAGATACAGCTAAAACAAGTCAAACAATTAAAGAAAATGACATTCTATTTGCTGGATCGGGCGAAACATTGGATGAGATTGGGAAATGTGTGGCTTATACAAAAAGCGTGGAGGCATATGCAGGTGGTGACATTGTCCTTTTTAGTCCGATTGGGGTTAACTGTTTTTACTTATCATATTCACTGAATAGTGATTTAATCAATAGAGACAAAAGAAAATTGGGACAAGGATATTCGGTAGTACATATTTATTCTAGTAGTTTAAAGATGCTACATATTCCACTTCCTTCTCTTCCCGAACAGAAAAAAATCGCCGAGATTCTTTCCACCTGGGACGAGGCTATCGAGCGGACAAAAAAACTTCGCGACGCAAAGAAGCGCTGCAAGAAGGCCCTCATGCAAAAACTGCTGACGGTGAGGAATCGGTTGCCGGGGTGTAACAAAAAATGGACAGTATATAAACTCTCCCAGCTCCTCGAATTGAGAAATGAGCGTTCCAAGAAAACCAATACACTGCCACTTTATTCATTGACTATTGAAAATGGTATAACCCCAAAAACCGACCGGTATGATCGTGAAGCATTAGTTAAAGACAAGGACGGCAAACAATACAAAAAAGTGTATCCCAACGATATTGTTTTTAATCCTTCGAATCTTCGCTGGGGAGCTATTGCCAGAAGCAAATTAGATTTTCCAGTACTTGTATCACCTATATATGAGGTTTTAAGTGTATTAGATGCCTCTGTGTCCCATCCGATATTTTTATCCGAATTGCTTTGTTCAGAGAACCAGATAAGACTGTTTGCTTCTCGAGTTGAAGGGACTCTGGTTGAAAGAATGGCCGTGAAATTGAATGTTTTCCTCACAACAAAAGTAAACATTCCATCTGATCTTTTCGAACAGAGCAAAATCGCTGATGTCCTTTCCACCGCCGATGACGAGATCAAAACCCTTGAGCAGAAACTTGCCGCCCTTGAAAAACAGAAACGCGGCCTGATGCAGAAACTGCTAACAGGAGAGATACGGGTGAAGACATGAAACTCCCCATCCATATCAGCGACTTGCTGACTGCACGTACGGTTGAATGGGAGCGTTTGGAGTTTAAGGCCGGGTGGAATCCAACGGCTGTGCTGCATACACTGTGCGCCTTTGCGAATGATCTCCATAATCTGGGCGGTGGCTACATCATCATAGGGGTAGCCGAGGACAAGGGACGGCCCGTTCTTCCTCCCGTCGGTCTGACTGCCGTAAAACTCGATGCTATTCAAAAGGAGATTGTGGAACTGGGGTATCGGATAATGCCATACTATCATCCGATCATCGCGCCATATGAAATCGACGGAAAACATATCCTGGTGCTGTGGGCCGGAGGCGGGCAGACCAGACCCTACAAGGCACCGGTATCCTTAGCAAAAGGTGAAAGGGAATTCGCTTATTATATCAGAAAAGGATCCGTGACGGTTCGAGCCGGTCGCCAGGATGAAGCCGAGCTTATGAATCTGGCAGCCACGGTCCCCTTTGACGACCGTGTAAACCAAATAGCAACTTTGAAAGATCTGGATCTGGGACTAATCCGCACCTACCTTCAACAGATAAAAAGCGACCTTTTCACCGAATCTACCGAGATGGACTTCTCCCGCCTGTGCAGACAGATGAACATTGCCGACGGACCGGACGAGTCCCTGTTGTCCAAAAATGTCGGTCTGATGTTTTTCAATGAAGACCCTTCACGGTTTTTTCCGCAGACTCAGATCGACGTCGTTCATTTTCCCGAGGGCCCCGGCGCCGATTCGTTCACTGAAAAGACCTTCAAGGGGCCACTGCATGTCATGCTGCAGGATGCGCTTTCCTATATCCATTCGATGGTTATTGAAGAACAGATAGTAAAACGTCCGGATCGGCCAGAGGCGGACCGATTCTTTAACTATCCTTTTCCGGCCATAGAAGAGGCCCTGTGTAACGCGGTGTATCACCGATCCTACGAAACACGGGAACCTATCGAGGTACGCATTCTACCGGAAACAATAACTATAGGAAGTTTTCCGGGGCCGGACCATTCCATTCGCGATAAGGATCTGCAGGCATTTCGTTTTCTCTCTCGCCGTTATCGCAACCGGCGGGTAGGAGAATTCTTGAAAGAGCTCGAAATGACGGAAGGGCGCGGAACCGGTATCCCGAAAATACTGCGAGAAATATCAAAAAACGGATCTCCCAAACCAATATTTCACACAGATTCCGACAGGACGTTTTTTCTTGTCGAATTTCCGATTCATCCGGTTTTTGCCGAGACCATGGCAAAGAAGGCTGCCGCGGAAGTCACCATGGAAGTCACCATGGAAGTCACCATGGAAGTCACCATGGAAGTCAAGCGGCTTTTAGTTGTCATGACCGGCGATCACTCCCGCATGGAACTCCAGGAAAAACTCGGGTTAAAGAACGCTGATCATTTCCGCAAAGCTTACATTTTACCGGCAATAAATGCAGGACTTGTCGAAATGACGTTGCCGGACAAGCCGAAAAGCAGACTCCAGAGATACCGTCTGTCCGAAAAGGGTCGAGCCGTGCGGCAATTAGTGAACGGAAAAGCATAGAGCAGGATAAGAGGGTTGTATGGAAGAGCAAGCCCCCTATGGCATACCGGAACATGATCTGCCGAATTATCTGGAGAAAGTGCAATCGCAGCTCCCGGCGCTGCACCTCTTGATGCAACTCGGCTGGCAGTATCTTTCGCCGGAGGAGGCAGTTGACCTCCGGGGAGAGCGGTTCGGTTCGACGATTCTGGAGCCGATTCTTGTCGACCATATCAGAAAACACTGTTGCTACGAGTTCAAGGGCGCGTTCCACCCCTTCACGGAGAACGCCATTCAAAATGCCGTGCAGGCATTGAAAGGGTTTCGGGCCACCGGCGCCACGCACGAGCAGGAACAGGCCTATGACCTTCTCTGTCTCGGGGTCAGTGTGCCTCAGACAATCGAAGGAGATACCAAGAGTTTCACCATCGATTTTATCGACTGGAAGAATCCAGAGAACAATACCTATCACTGCACGGCGGAGTACAAAGTCGAACGAGTCGGGTATCAGAAACATTATATCCCCGACATCGTGCTCTTCGTCAATGGCATTCCCCTCGCTGTAATGGAATGCAAACGTTCTGCCTACACACAGATAAAGAAGAAACCATTGGATATTGCCATTGCCCAGCTTGCCGATTATCAGGCAAAGGACGGTATCCCTCAACTTTTTCTCTACAGCCAGATCCTCCTGGTGCTGGCCCGTGACAAGGCCCAGTATGGAACGACCGCGACGCCCAAGAAGTTCTGGGCCGTCTGGAAAGAAGAAGAGCAGGACGCCGCCATACAGCAGTTGCTTACACAGGCTGTCGATAAGAATGCTATCGATAAACTCCTGTCCGACCCATTTGCCGATGCCCGCAGGAAGTATCTCTCGATAATGGAGGCGGGCCGGGAAATCACCGAGCAGGACCGTGCCCTTTATTCCCTGTGTCGCCCGGAACGCCTGCTCGAACTGGTGTATAAATTCATTCTCTTCGACAACGGAACAAAAAAGATCGCCCGCTACCAGCAGTACTTTACCGTCCATGACATCATGAATCGTATTCTCGGTGCGCCGCCGAATGAACCGAGAACCGGAGGCGTCGTATGGCACACACAGGGGAGCGGCAAGTCGCTTACCATGGTTATGCTTGCCAAATCGCTCGCTTTGCATAAAGACATATTGAATCCGAAGATTATCTTGGTGACGGACCGGATCGATCTTGACGATCAGATCTGGGGAACCTTCCGTGCCTGCGGACTGGAGCCGGAGCAGGCAAATACGGGGAAACATCTTGTCGATCTTCTCCTCGACCACCGGACACATATTGTTGCCACGCTCATTCACAAGTTTGCCGTGGCAACGGCGAATCGCAGCCTGACACGAGCCGATCGCAACACCTTTGTCCTGGTTGATGAAGGCCATCGCGGCCAATACCAGGAACAGCATGCCCGCATGAAGCTGGCGTTGAAGGAAGCCTGTTTTATCGCCTTTACCGGAACGCCCCTTGCCAAATCGGCCAAGAGAAATACCTTCGTGCAGTTCGGTGACCTCTTCCAGCCACCGTATACGATCGCCCGGGCCGTGGAAGACAAAGCCGTTGTACCGCTCCTCTATGAGGCGAGGCATGTGCCTCAAGATGTTGATAGAGAAGCCATCGACGGTTGGTTCGAAAAACTCACCATGGGGCTCACGAAGGACCAAAAGGCTGACCTGAAACGGAGATTTTCTACCGAGCGCCAACTCAACATGGCAGAACAAAGGGTGCGGATGATTGCGTGGGATGTAAGCCTTCACTACTCCACAACATACAAGGGAACTGGTCTGAAGGCGCAGCTTGTGACACCGCGAAAAGATACCGCCCTTCAATACAAACAATTTCTGGATGAATTTGGTCTTGTCTCATCGGAGGTTTTGATTTCCGCCCCGTCTGTTCACGAGGGGGAGGACAACCATGGGAACGGCTCTTCCGAGACAGAAAAACAATTCTGGCAGGCCATGATGGATCGTTTCGGCTCTGAGGGCAAATACAACAAACAGGTTATCAATGCCTTCAAGAACGGTGAAGAACCTGAAGTCATCATCGTTGTAGACAAACTGCTTACCGGGTTTGATGCCCCGAGAAACACTGTTCTGTATCTTGCCCGAAAATTGAAGGAACACACCCTCCTCCAGGCAATTGCCCGTGTTAATCGCCTTTACGAAGGGAAAGAGTATGGATTGATTCTCGATTACAGCGGCGTCATTGAAGAGCTTGACGAGGCAATTGATTTTTACAGCGGTCTTGCAGATTATGATCGGGCCGATCTGGCGGAGAC
>JAFGRE010000124.1 GCA_016935335.1 Deltaproteobacteria bacterium | reverse complement strand
CAGGAAGTCAACAAGCGGAGAAGCACAGAGAATCTTGAAGAGTTCGATCCAGTCCATTGTCGGATTTGGGATAATAAACGAGAAACGTACCTGCAAGAGACATTAAAAGGTATAGGAATCGATGTGGAGAATTTTGTCAAGGGGAAAATTTATTTTTTCGAACAGGAAGGCAAAATAGATTCCCAAGGGGCAGCCAAGAAACGGAAAAACAGATGGTAATTCAATGTGTTATATCCTTATTACATATGTCTTTGCAATTTTATCATGCCAACCCTGTTTATTCCGGTCTATGGCGACCCACAAAAAACCGAGATACAAAGCTAACGAGGAGATTAAGTATCCTATCCAGCGTAAGAATGCTCGCCGGTACCCGATGGTTTCATTGTGGGCGGTAACGACTTTGATGCCACAAACCATTTTACCCACGGTCTGCCCGGTGGCCCCGTGGAAAAAGGTGTAGTAAGACATTTTAATGAAAAGCATGGCACTGTAAGTAATAACAAGGGCGATAGTAAATCGTTGAATGGGGGGGATCTCGATGTGGAAGTAGGATCCTGTCTTAAGAGCCGCTATAGCCACGGTAAGGAAAAGGATGCCTACAAAGGTCAAAACGAACCTGTCGATAATGTACGCAAGCCCCCGCACCGCAAAACCGACGGGCTCCGCTGCCAGGTCCGAAGCGGCCACAGACAACGCCGTGGAAGTAAAACTCTCATCACGCCCGACTTGGGTAAAAGGAGAGGGTGACTCAATGATAGTATGATTGAAATCGTTTGTCATCATTGCATAACTTCAAAAAATTAGGATAGAGGGGAAGGTTCCCGGGATGAGAAGGCGTTGTGTTTAGTGGGCAACTTTTCTTATTTATCGACCTTATCCGATGATGAAAAGTCTTCATCGATGTTCTTAAGGAGCTTCGCAATTTCATCATCATCAAGGATTTGTCCTTCTGCCTTGTCCATCGTTTCCTTCTCCGGGGACTCAGAGGCACCGGGCTGAAGGATTTTCTCTATTTCTTCAGAGCTTAGCAATGCGGTCTGCTCCTGATTTCCCCCTTCTTCTCCTTCGAAAGAGAAGTCTTCCTCGAGGGGAGACTCGGATTTTTTGAGAGTACCGTCTTGAAAGGGACTATCCGCTCCCCTGTTTTCTTGCACGGTATCTTGTCGCTTTTGAGGGGTCATAGAACCGAGTTCTGCCTCTCCGGATAAGGAGGTCTCGCGATCATCGAGGGCGAGGCCTGGATGAGGTTCAGTACGGAAACTCTCTGGAAAATCGAACTCATCCGGTTTTGCAGCTGTCGTCGCAGAGGCAGTTTCTTCTAAGTGCCCCAGCGGATTGTCGTCAAACCTAAAATTTTGGTCAACCTCCTCGACACGAGGTTTTTCTTCTTGGTCGGGGCCCACCTCAATCACTTCTTCCGAGAGGAGCCGATCCGGGCGGACCTCGCTTGGTTCCGTGTCTGTCCCGGGGGGCGAATTGTTGAAGTCACCGCTTATTGCGCCTTGACCGGAGAATTCTTCCTGACTTGTTTGCCCAGCGTTAGTTCGTCCTTCAGGCAAGGGGGGAGAACTCGGCTCCTCTATTTTCTGCGATGGCTTGGATGAGGCGCTTCGAAAGCGCAAGGATGTCAGGCCGAGTTTCTGTTTTGCTTGGGTCAGATCTTTTCCGCACTTCTTACACGTATCCGCACTGTCAGGTCCAAAGAATCCGCATTTTGGGCATTTCATCTCCATCCCTCACGGCTATTGCATTAATATTTATTTATTTTTTGATATTATTACATGTCTTTTTAGCAAGAAAGTCAAGACAAAATCAATACATACCTCCCCACTCGTATTGGAGGATGCTTAAAAAGGTGAGTGCCGCGGTTTCGGTTCTCAGGATACGCGCTCCCAATCTTACTGACTCGAAGCCATACTGTTGGGCAAGACGAAGCTCTTCGGGGGCAAAACCGCCTTCGGGGCCCACTATGAAAAATACCTTTTCCCCTCTACGTTCGTTGGTGAGAATCTGCTTTAATGGTTCTTTTGCCGATTCTCCATGAAGGATAATCCTGAGGTGACTTTGTTGCGAAACTGCGAGAAGCTGAGAGAACTCAACCGGCGGGTTTACCCAAGGCACCATAGTGCGGCCTGATTGTTGAGCGGCTTCCTGGGAGATTTTTTGCCAGCGTCGGAGCCTGCCGGCAAGCTGACCCTTGTCGTACGTGGGGACCGTTCGGCTTGAATAAAACGGATGAAACTCGTACGCCCCCAACTCCACTGCTTTCTGGATGACAAATTTCATCTTGTCCGATTTGGGAACCGCTTGCCCAACATGCACTTCAAAAGCTGATTCTCGATCCGGATATTGTTTTGTTATTATTTTGAGTTCAGCTTCGCGGGTAGAGAGCGAAATAATTTGAGAGACATATTCATGCCCTCTCCCGTCGAAGATACAGAGTTGATCATGCGGTTTGAGGCGCAGGACCGCCCGTATCTTTTTGAGGGGTTCCCCATTAATGATGATTTTGTTTGATTCAATCTCTTCCGGGGGAACAAAGAGTCGGTGCATAGAAAAGCCGGGACCGTGATCGATGTGAAGAAAATATCATGAAGATTGGGAAAGAAGCGATTGGTACGGTAACTAACGCTATTTCTCCGGAGAACTGTCCTTGGGCAATTCTTTTTCCTTTGTTTCTGAATCGATCTCGTCGGGTTCACCGATCGTTGCTTTTTTGAAGTTTCGGATGCCTTTCCCCAGCCCCGAACCGATTTCCGGAAGTTTTCCCGCTCCAAAAATGATCAGTACGATAACGAGGATGACCAGAAGTTCTGTCATTCCGATTCCGCCGGCAAACATGGATGTTCTCCTCAAGGGCAATACTATTTAAAACGAAAATTTCACCGCGATTTTAAAAAAATAGCATAAAAACTTTGGTTACTCAACTCTTTTCACATCGGCGTCGATTTCATGGCCTGGATTTGTGGCGTATGGCGAAAACAGGAATTGCGTGTGGATACGCTCCCCAAAAAAAGACGAAAGGGACGCGGTGTCCCTTTCGTCTTTTTGATTCTTCTTCGCCACAGAAGCTAAGGAGAATAACGCCCCGTGGTCATTTAGGCCTTATGAAACACATAGGAAATTTTGTCATTGGCCATCTTAAGCGGAGCGACGGTTAGCTTCATGCCTATCTTGATTGCTTCATCAGGGATCTCTTTGCTGATTCTTCCGAAAACCTTGAACCCCTGAAACTGAGCAATGGCTATGGTATAAGGAAGGTCATTTTCAAATCCAACGGGGCCGTATTCCAACTTGCTGAAGCTGATTAACGTACCTTCCCCGGTAACCTCAAACCATGCCATATCACTGGATAGACAGCTGTAACAATCCGATCGAGGAGGGAAAAACACCATCCCGCATTTATTGCACTTGGTGCCCATTACCTTACCGTCTTCCAAATAACCGATGAAGTCGTTGACTTTCGTAACAGCAGTGAAGGCTACTGTTCCGAACTGTTTAAAACGCGTGTCCATCTCTTGTTTTGCCATGTTATTCTCTCCCAAAAATAGTAACGTTTCCGTATAGTCCGACACCACCAATGTTGTGCACCAAGCCGATTGCTGGGTCTTTAACCTGCATCTCTCCCGCTTCATCTCT
>JAFGRE010000123.1 GCA_016935335.1 Deltaproteobacteria bacterium | reverse complement strand
ATCATAGAGACCTTAAGCAAGGGCCTGTTCAGCTTGAACTCAAGCTGAACTAAAGATGCCCCGTGGCTTGCCACGGGGAGATTCACTGCATAGGGAAGCAAAAGGGGAATCAAAGGCACTTAAAGAATAATGAAAAATAAAGTAAAGCGAAGGGGGTGTCCTCTAGTTTTACAATTTTGATAGATCGTACTCCTAAGGCGCTGTTTCATTTCACTATGTCCACTCCCCATACCTTCTGAACGCTACCGACCAAAACCTATATAGGGGTTCGATTTGACTAACCCAATGGACTCCCTTGGGACAGTCCATAAGGGCCCTCTTTTTTTAAGGGAGAGGTTTCTTAATTTTGGGGAAGTCAACGAGGTGGTTTAAACGTGAGGGTTCTTCTTATTTCAGCTAACACGGAACAGGTTAATATGCCGGCCATGCCTTTGGGACTGGCGTGTGTGGTCGAGGCCACAAAGGATGCCGGACACGATGTCAGCATGTTGGATCTGATGTTTGAAAGGGATGTCCATTTCACACTCAAAAAGATCATCTCAGATTTTCGTCCGGAATGTATCGGTATTTCGGTTAGAAACATTGATGATCAGAATATTGAAAATCCTCAATTCCTGCTGGAAAAGGTGAAAGAGGTTGTAGAGGTCTGCCGAAGTCTGTCCGATACACCGATTGTCCTTGGTGGTGCCGGATACAGTCTATTCCCTGAAAGCGCTCTGGCTTATCTTGACGCAGACTTCGGAATAGAGGGCGAAGGGGAAACGGCATTCCCAGTCCTGTTGAGGTGCTTGGAGAACAACCATGATCTTTCCGGGATACCAGGACTGTATACTCCCGGTCATGGTCAACTTCAGCCAAGAAGATTAAACAAGAATCTGGACAGATTAAAACTGCCTGAAACCTCTATCCTTTCTGCTTCGGCATCTCAGAATCGCGAGCCATGGATTCCGATACAAACCAGACGCGGCTGCGCTCTCAAATGCAGTTATTGTTCCACCCCCATCATTGAAGGCTCTATTCTGAGGAAACGCTCAGAAGAGGCCGTCGCGGTCTGGCTTGAGAGTTGGGTGAAGGCAGGGTATGTAAATTTCTATTTCGTGGACAACACATTTAATCTCCCTCCCGCCTATGCTCAATCGATATGCCGCCTGATACTTGAAAGAGAACTGGATATGCGGTGGCAATCTATCATTTACCCGAAATATGTTGATGAGGGATTAGTTGAACTCATGGCCGCAGCCGGCTGTAGGCAGATAAGTCTTGGTTTTGAAAGCGGCTCGGAGCGGATGCTCAAGAATTTAAACAAAAAATTCACCCCAGGAGATGTGCGGGAAACATCAGCCCTGTTTGCCGATCACGGTATTCGCCGCATGGGCTTTCTGTTGATGGGGGGCCCCGGTGAAACAAGGGAGTCCGTGGAAGAAAGTCTCGCCTTTGCTGATTCGCTGAAACTCGACGTTTTGAAACTTACGGCCGGTATTCGCATCTATCCGGAGACTCAATTGGCTGGAATTGCTATCAACCAAGGGGTCATTTCCTCTGAAAGCGATCTGCTTTATCCACATTTTTATTTGTCTCAAGGTCTGGAAGGCTGGCTTCCTGAACGCCTGAAAGAATGGCAGGTTTCCCGACCCTATGTGATGATGTAACCCTAAGCCCCAACTCGCCATACTATGTCCATCCGAGATAACTTCCGGATATCTATGAAAGCCCGACATGACTAACCTAGCGGATTGTCTTGAAGCAGTCCATAAGGGAGTTCCAGATGTTTAAGGGAGGGAAGGGGCTGTTGCACTGAAAATGCTTGCGATCAGAGGCATGGATTATTAGTATGAACGATGTATCGACCATCTCTCGATGAGGAAAGGAGGTAAATATGGCAGAAAAAGCAAAAGTAGGATGCGCTAGGCCCACGGGAGGCCCTGTGGGTGAGGAAACATCGGAAGAAACCGCAAAGGAGACAACCCAGGTAGAAAAGGAGGTCAAAACCATGACGCAAGTAGGGAAAAAAGCACCTGACTTCATCGCCCCCGCATATCAAAAAGGGCAGTTTATCAATGTCCAGCTCTCAGAATATCTGGGAAAATGGGTCCTTTTGTGTTTCTACCCTGGTGATTTTACTTTTGTCTGAGCAACAGAACTTTCAGCAGTTGCTGAAAAATATCCTGAATTTCAGAAGCTCGGGGTTGAGATCCTCTCTATGAGTATCGACAGTATGTATGTCCATAAGATGTGGGATGATCATGAACTCTCCAAAATGGTGGACGGCGGGATCCCCTTTGCCATGCTCTCAGACGCGGGCGGAAGAGTAGGAAAGGTTTTTGGGATTTTCAATGAGGATGCCGGAGTCGAGAACCGAGGAAGATTTATTATCGATCCGGACGGTATGATTCAGGCCTTTGAGGTCTTGTCGCCTCCGGTGGGCCGGAACATCAATGAAGCAATACGACAGGTTCAGGCCTTTCAGGTTATCAGGGAGACGCAAGGCGCAGAGGCCACACCGGCGGGTTGGAGACCGGGCAAAAAGACCCTGAAACCGGGGCCTGAGCTTGTGGGCAATGTCTGGAAGGAATGGAAGACGAAAATGGCCTTTGATTAGATGGGGCGGTACGTCAACTCTTTTGTTCATCGAGTCGGGCCTCGAGATCGGCGATCTGCTTGCGGAGCCGGCCGATCCGGCCGACCTCGGCGATCTGCTTTTTCACCCGATCAAGCGACCGCGCCGGGGTGCCCCAATAGATCCCGGGTCGGAGCCGTTTCCTGCTGGGGACGCCTGCTTGCCCACCGAGGATGACCCCATCCTCGATCGTCACGTGATCGCCGATCCCCACCTGACCGGCGAGAATGACCCCATTGCCGATCTTCGAAGTTCCGGAAATTCCGGTCTGGGCGGCGACGACGGAGTGGCGCCCGATCACGACGTTGTGGGCGACCTGTACAAGGTTGTCGATCTTGGTGCCGGCGCTGATCCGCGTCTCGTCGAGAGTGGCGCGGTCTATAGTGGTGTTTGCACCGATCTCCACGTCGTCTTCGATGACGACTCTGCCGAGCTGAGGGAACTTCAGCTTGCCTTTTGGCCCATCGACATATCCGAATCCGTCGGAGCCGATGACGGCTCCGGCGTGGATGACAACCCGCGCGCCGATTTTTACGCCGGGATAAAGCACAACGCGGGGGTGAAGGATAGAATCCTCTCCGATCGAACAGCCCCTTGAAACAACGGACCCGGGGCCGATCACGACCCGGTTGGAAAGAACGGCTTCCGCCTGAACAACTGCTCCGGGCCCCACGTGAACTTGCTCGCCGAGGGAGACCGACGGATCGATGGTTGCGCTGGGATCAATCCCTGGAGCCGGCCGCTCCTCAGGATGGAGCATGTTTGCGATCTGGACAAACGCTGTACGGGGATTCTCCACACAGATAAGGGATTTCGATGTCTCGACAGGCTTGGCGACGATTACGGCGCCGACATCACTCGCGAGGGCCATTTCGATCATCGCGTCGTCCTCAGCAAAGGTGATGGAGTCCGCCCCGCCGGAAGCAGCACTTGCAGCCGCCCGGATCTCGAGCCCGCCATCGCCATGGATATCGCCCCTAACGAGGGCCGCTAGGTCGTCGACAGTCTTCTTCATGAGAGCCTCCTTTCTACAAAGGCATTAGGGCTAGTGATACCAGGCCCTAAATTAGTCCTAGGACATTCATCCTGTCAATCCCTTTGCTTATGACCCAGGGGTCAATGGACTTTAGAAGGAAAACAAGAATATCTTGACAGTTCATATTAAACTATCCTAAATTCTCATTAAATATCGCTATTTTATAACTAACCCCTACCCGTTAAATTACTGCTTCACGAGGTTCCAGATACACTGAATTCAACGGGTAGCCTCTTTAAAAACTTTGCTAGGTCCACTATACATATATTTAACGGGGTAAATCCGGTTAAATCCCTGTTTCGCGATCTTCACAGTGAGTATGACGATAAGAAATACGGCATTCCTTCGATGTAAGAGTGTCTGTACTTAAGAGGGAAGGAGGGTATGAACCATGGCATATGGATATACCGGAAAGATTTTAAGGGTAGACCTTACAAAAAAATCTATCAGTACTCTTGAGACGGAGCAGTACGCGGAGTATGGAGGTGGTCACGGAATCGGTTCCGCCATATTCTGGGACCTGGTCGGTGATCAGTTGCCTTTTAGCGCTCTTGATCCCCGAAATGTCGTTACTGTGATGGCAGGCCCTTTTTCCGGCGTCGTTGTGCCCTCCGCTGCCGGACGATGCGAGGTACAGGGTTTAGGGCCGCAGGGATATCCCGTGGAATGGTTTACTCGCAGCAATTTTGGAGGGCGCTTTCCTGCACAACTCAAATATGCCGGATGGGATGGGATTGTCGTTGAAGGGGCATCCGACGATCCTGTGTGGCTTAATATTATGGATGATAAAGT
>JAFGRE010000122.1 GCA_016935335.1 Deltaproteobacteria bacterium | reverse complement strand
GGGCGTTCGGCTGAAGATGTGCGGATAAGGGGGAAGGAAATCCATCAATTCGGGAAGGGGGATGATCCGGGCGGCCATGTCCGCGATGATCTGGATAGCAGCGGTCGGGATTGCGCCTTCTGTCATTCGACGGGCAAACGGGGAGCCCCCGTTGCTAGACACAGCTGGTTACCTCCGCTGCATCTCGACACGATTGCATGTCAGACATGTCACATTCCCGAACGTGCGGTGAAAGCTGCCTTGGTTCAAGCGGGTGACGTCTTGAACCCGGGGGCGAAAATTCCTACCAAGGGTAAACACCTCTGGGTTTTCTATGGTCCTGATATGCGTTCCTGGAATCATTACGGGGAGCTTGAGATGATGGGGTATGATGATAAGCCGACCGATCCATACCAACCCGTTTTGGCTCGTTACCAGGGCAAGATTTATCCCGTCAACCGCGTCCACAGCTCGTGGCCCGCAATCAAAACCGAAGGAGAAGAAGGCTTGATGCAGCCGCGAATGGGTGACATTTACAAAATGTGGATCGCTCACCAGAAGGACTCTGCCGCGTACCCCCGTCTCGCGGACATAAGGGATGACAACGGTGACGAGGTGCCTGAAATAAACCGCCCTGAAGAGATCGAGGCCCTCATTGCATCGGTGACAAAAATGCTTGCCGACATTCGTTATCCCATGGAAGGGAAAAAGGTCGTCTGGGTCATGAACGACCGTATTTACTCATCCGGCGCCGACTTTGAACCCGTTCTCAAACATTCATGGGAGGCGTCTCCTTATGGCAATGTCCATAAATACAATCATGACGTCTACCCGGCCAAGGCGGCCCTGGGGGTCAATGGTTGCATCGACTGTCATAATCTTTCCTCGGCTGTTTTCTTTGCCGACATTCTAAAGTATCCCTTTAGTGAAGAAGGCGAACCTGTCACTGTTCCACAATATGAAATATTGGAAATAAGCGGATTATCGGCAGGAATCGGCGCGTTAAGGGAAACTTACGGCAAGCCGATCCTCTATGGATTGCTTGTTGCTCTGCTGTTAAGCTTCGCCGTGTTGGTCGGTGAACTCATCATCGCCAAAACAAGTCCGAAAGAGTGCAGACTAAACCTTTCCCTGGGTTTATGGTTTGTCGGAGTTGCGGTTGGTGTGACTATCATCGCTGTGGGAAGCACGGCGAGTCTTGCGGACTACGTGCTGCCGAGTCGATTCTGGCTTGACGCGAACCATTTCCTTTTTTCCTTGTTCATTATCTTGATGGGAATAACAGCACTCTCTTGGGAAATCATTCGATCCGCGAAAAGAGAGCTCCGGGAGGGGTTGGTTCTGTTACAACCACGTATTATTATCTTGGTCGTCGGTTTAAGCGCCGGCATTGCTTCCGGTCTGCTGATGCTGTTAAAACTTCCGGGATTGGAAATGATGACGCGCGCATCATACACCACGTTTGACGCGTCGCTCATGCTCATTTTAATAGGGTGTGTTTTCCTGCTACTGCGGGAAGCGCTGAAATGGACAATAGAAGGAGAGAAATGATGAAAAGGATCCAGATTCTGGGCACCGGGTGCTCAAAGTGCAAAAAGCTTGCGGAGAATGCTGAGTCAGCCGCTAAGGAACTTGGTCTCGATTATGAGATAGTAAAGGTGACCGACATTATGGAGATCACCAATTTCGGCGTGATGACGACCCCTGCTCTTGCCGTGGACGGCAATGTAAAGGCCGCTGGGAAGGTCATGTCTGTGGAAGAGATCAAAGAGCTAATTTCATGACCGCGAGGGATACGACATGCTGGAAATAAATAAAAAGTCCCTGGTGTTGGAGCCGGATGAAGTCATGGAACTGGAGAGGATCATGACCGACGAAGACCGGGAAAGCGCGTATTTATTCCTAAAGAAAAAAATATATCGGAGACTACTTTCATCTCAAGAAAATGGGCTGAAGTCGCATCTCGATGGATGCAATGACCCGGTTTCCACGTTCGCAGTCATGAAGAAGTGAATATGTCAACAAAGGGAGGAGATACTGAAATGGAAAACAAGAATACGTGTTTTTGTTGTGAAGCTCCGAAACTGATTTTCCCTTGTTCGGGAGCTTCCGATACCGGAGAAATTGCCGATCGCGCTGCACGGAAGCTTGCAAGAAAAGGTCAAGGCAGGATGTCCTGTTTGGCTGGAATCGGAGGGAGAGTAACAGAAATCATTGGTGCAACACAAACTGCCTCCAAAATTCTCGTTATCGATGGCTGTTCTTCAGATTGCGCCAAAAAAACCTTGGAACAGGCAGGCTTCAAAAAAATCAAGCATCTCCGGATTTCTGATATTGGTATGGAGAAAGGAAATTCACCCGTCACCGAGGAGAGAATCAACAAAGTTGTGGTAGAGGGAAATAAGGCTCTGATGAGTCAATAGAAAGGGATGAGGCGTTAATGAAATCAGTCTGTAACACTATTCAATGTAAGCCATAATTGTTACCGGATGATGAATGGGCGTGCATAACTGAACGCAGGAGGTAGAGCAATGAGCGCAGGCGTAGCCAAAAAATTATCCTTTTTAGATCGGTTTCTGACCCTATGGATATTTCTGGCAATGGGGGTCGGCGTCGGTGGTGGTTATCTCGTTCCCGAAATCAACACGCTAATCAATAGGTATCAGGTGGGGACGACATCAATTCCGATTGCCATCGGTCTTATACTCATGATGTATCCGCCCCTGGCCAAGGTCAAATATGAAGAGTTGGGCGATGTCTTTCGTAATTACCGGGTGCTTGGGATGTCCCTTATTCAGAATTGGATTATTGGCCCGATACTCATGTTTGTCCTTGCGGTGGTGTTTCTGCATAGCTATCCCGAGTATATGATCGGTCTTATCATAATCGGCCTTGCCCGGTGTATTGCCATGGTGATTGTCTGGAACGATCTGGCCAAGGGGGATACCGAATACTGTGCCGGCCTGGTAGCTTTCAACTCTATCTTTCAGGTTCTCTTCTTCTCGGTTTACGCCTGGTTTTTTATTACCATCATGCTGCCCAGAATCGGCCTCCAGGGGATGGAGGTAAACATCACGATAGGACAAATTGCGAAAAGCGTTTTTATTTATTTGGGAATTCCCTTTATTGCGGGGATCATAACCCGGTTTACTTTGATCACCATAAAAGACAAAACCTGGTATCAGGAGAAATTTATTCCCAAAATCAGTCCTATTACTTTGATCGCCCTTCTTTTTACCATAGTCGTCATGTTTTCGCTTAAAGGGGACTATATTATTCAGCTTCCATTGGATGTTTTGCGTATAGCGGTTCCGCTTCTTGTCTATTTTTTGCTTATGTTTTTTATCACCTTTTATATGTCCTGCAAATTAAAAGCAAACTATGAGCAGTCGGCCACTCTCTCGTTTACCGCCGCCAGTAACAATTTTGAGCTGGCGATTGCGGTGGCCGTTGCGGTCTTCGGGATCCAGTCTGGGCAGGCCTTTGCCGCGGTTATTGGACCGCTGGTGGAAGTGCCGGTGCTCATCGGCCTGGTAAATGTCGCTTTGTGGATACAGAAAAAGTATTACCCTTATGCAACGGCAACGCCGACGGGAGTCTGCCACGTTTCATGCAAATCATAAGGCTTTGCGCCGGCGCGGAAGCCGCTTGTCCGCGCAACAAGGGACAACAGTGCAGGAGATGGGGAAATAGTGAAAAGCACATCGCCTGATATAAAAAAACAGGCAGTTAAAGGGTTCATAAAGGTCTTCAGCTGTGCTCACTCCATGATTATTGCCGCATCGGAACACCATAATATGCCGATAGATATTAACTTTCTCAAGGCATCAACCGGATTTGCGGCTGGATTGAGTACGATGGGAGATGTGTGCGGCATGGTTAACGGAGGGGTCCTCGTTTTAGGAAAAAATTTGAGCAGCCGGTATCCCCAGGCGCATGAACGATGGAAGGTGATTGCCTTGTGCAATAATTTTTACCGAAGAACTGAATCGTCGGTCGGCACGTGTAACTGTGGTAAGGTCCACGGTGGAAGGCACTTGGCCAACAATCTGCGCCGCGCCCTCCTTACCGGGAAGACGGTCAAGTGTATGGAGATGTTATATAAAGGTTCCGGTATTATTTCAGATATTATCAGCGACCCGGAGGCTGTTTTTGTACATGATGACGCCGGAACAAAGACTGGAATTAAAGATCTTTATGCTTATTTTCAATGTAATGGATTTCATTGCTGTCGTTCAACTCTGAACAAAATTCAGGAAGTGAAGGACATGGATAGTTCCTTTCTGGATAAGGCGGTTGAGGGATTCATTGGCGGTATCGGATTCAGTGGAACCCTCTGCGGAGCTGTGACGGCCGGCGTATTGGCGATTGGGTTGCGTTTTGGTATCGATCCGCGAAGGAGTGGCTATAAAGACACCCTGAGGGTGTTATATCAGGGATTGTTAAAAAGCGACAAGGTCTTTCGGGATGAAAAGGTTTTTAAGGCTGCCAGGGCTTTCACCCATTGTCAGGCGATCTATAAAATGGTCGAGGAGAACTACGGCAACTGCGATTGCAAAACCATTTCCGGACTTGACATTACGAATCCTGCCGCCATAAAAACATTCATAGACGATAACGGAATTGAGAAGTGCCAGAGACTATCGGAAACAATTGCCCGGGAGACGGCTTCTTATTTATAGCTAGAGGAGTGTTAGCGATTTGAACTCAAACGCATATGGACAGTGAGAAGATGAAAAGAACAGATAAAGAAGTATTGAAAGAGGCGGTGAGAAAGAGATACGATGATATTGCTCGCTGTTGCGGGCAGCGTCCGTCTTGTTGTTGCGGAGGTGATACGGACGCGTTATCCAAAGAGGATATTTTCCGCTATGCATCCCAAATCGGTTATTCCGATGATCAAATCCGGTCAGTCCCGGAGGAAGCCAACCTGGGGCTTGGTTGCGGTAATCCTGCTGCTATTGCGTCATTGAAGCCCGGAGAGACCGTTCTTGATCTCGGCTGTGGCGGAGGATTCGATTGTTTTATAGCCGCTCGCCAGGTCGGTCCGAGGGGAAGAGTTATCGGTGTGGATATGACCCCGGAAATGGTGAGCAAGGCCAGAAAAAATGCTCATTCCGGGGGTTACAAGAATGTAGAGTTTCGTCTGGGTGAAATAGAACATTTGCCCGTGGCCGATGCAAGCATCGATGTTGTTCTTTCCAATTGTGTCATTAATCTTTCGCCTGACAAACCTCAGGTTTTTCGGGATGCCCATAGGGTATTGAAAACCGGTGGACGGCTGGCAATTTCAGATGTCGTAGCCACTGCTGAAATTCCTGAAGTTTTTCACAGCGATTTGTCTTTATATGCGGGCTGTATTGCCGGTGCGGCAACTATACAGGAGCTTGAACGGATGCTTCATGAGATTGGATTTAAAGATGTTCGTATTGAGCCCAAAGAGGAAAGCCGTGAATTTATCCGGGAGTGGTCTTCCGACCATAGTGTTGATGAGTATATTGCATCGGCAACCATCCAAGCCACTAAGGTAATTTTCTAATCTCATTTACGGTATTTCGAAGGGCGATTGAATTCTGACACATTAGTCGTATTGTTGTAACATGATGATTCTTGTCTTTATATGGAGTTGGAAGGATATTATTGTTTGTTCAATAGGAATAAGAAGGAGAGATCCATGGAGATAATTATTATCGGTACTGATCCTCCCTGTCCTCGATGTAGGGAAACACATGAAAGGATCAGAAAAACGGTTAAGAAGATAGACCAAACAATATCCATAAGAAAAATCATCTATTCATCAGAAGAAGGTCAGAGTTTTGGGAAGCTTGGGACTGCCCATGAATTGGCACAGTGGGGGGGAATTGACATGGATTGGGACAGGATTCGGGAACTTGCCTCTGGCGAATGGACTCAGGAATTGGATCGTCTCCTTATGCCTTTGAAGGAAAGAGCCGAGAAAGAGAATTGGATTATGACCCCGGTGGTTGTGATTGATGGAAAGGTTCAACATTTTGGTAGTGTCCCCGAAATGGATGAATTGAGGTCGTGGTTAATAGAAAGAACAGAGAAGAGCTAAAGGCTTCCTAGCAAGTCGATTCGTGATGAGAAATCTTATCATTGAAGTAACGTCGAAATGAAACCTCTCGTGTGCAATGTGCCTTCGGCAAAGCTGGGACGAAAGCTTCGGCGACATGGATATGGATACGTTTAAATCGCTTGCGCCGAGTTTTGAAGGCCTGGAGGCAGTTTCCTTTAGCGGGTATGGCGAGCCCTTCTTGAATCCCAACCTTATTGAAATGATTCGGATTGCCCGAGAGAAAATGCCATCATACTCGCGGATTGAATTGACAACGAATGGAACAGCGGGAGACGGGAATTTAGTGAAGGAGGCTGTTAAAGCCGGGCTCACCGACATATCCTTTTCGATTGACAGCGTCAAGTCGGATACGTTCAGTTATATAAGAACGAACGGAGAGATTGATTCAGTAATAAGATGTCTGGATTCAGTAATAAAGTCTAGGGATAAGAGAGGGAGAGGACCCCTGGTAAGTATATCTGTTGTTGCTATGCAGAGCACGATAAAAGAGTTGCCGGATATTGTGCATTTTGCGGCAGAGAACGCTGTCGATGCCGTCTGGGTTAATAATGTTCTGCCGCCGAGTGATTTTTTTGTAAAAGAAGTTCTTTACGACTCTCACTCAGACGAGGTGTTGACACTCTTCGAGAAGGTAAAGGAACGTTGCTCTGAATCGGGAGTGCCGGCAGACAAGTTTCCCCTGTTGCTGGAGAAAGTCTTTATTGGAATTCACCGGGGAGGCAAGCTGTCCAAAGAAGAATCGGATGTACTGAGGATCGTAAAGGAGGCGGAATCCACCGCATTTTCTCTGGGGGGTGACTTCAGCATGATGGACTTGCTTGGAAGGGAAGGAAGCCGGTTTGAGACGACCCTTAATGTATTTATGAAGGCAAAGGAGATCGCCTCTTCTCGGAAGATGAAAATTTATCTTCCCCTGATCATTCCGAGGACCAAGAGACGATGCGATTTTATAGAAGGGGAAACCTGCTTCATAACCTGGGACGGATGGATCAGGCCTTGCAACCAGCTTTCCCACTCCTATACGTGTTATCACCATGGCCGGAGAAAGAAAGTAACAAGCGTCAGCTTCGGAAAAATCCCTGAAAATGATCTGAAATCAATCTGGGAATCGGCTACCTACCGTGAATTTAGAAAGAATGTGAATGAATTCGCTTTTGCACCGTGCGGAGACTGCCGGGCCGCTGACGGCTGCGACATGATTTCTCCGGATATTGACTTTTATTTTGACTGCTACGGTTATGAGGAACCGTGTGGCGACTGTCTGTGGAGTCGGGGTGTTCTCCAATGTCCGTGACCAAATGCCAACCGTGAATGAGAAACGAACCCCGCAAGACTAGATGAGTAAGAGAAGGAGTAACGCAATGAAAAAGGGATTGCTTTTTGTCTGGCTGGTAATGATTTGCCTCATTTCAGTATCGCTGGCTGCTGATCAGACGGATAGCAGCACGGTGGTGGTATATTATTTCCACACTGATTTCCGCTGCCCATCCTGTCACAAGATAGAAAACTACACCAAGGAAGCGGTCGAAAAGTACTTTGGTGAGGATCTCGAATCTGGACGGCTGATTTTTCTGCCTATAAATACGGATAAGGAGGGGCAGCAGCATTTTATCAGCGACTATCAGCTCTATACCAAGTCTGTTGT
>JAFGRE010000121.1 GCA_016935335.1 Deltaproteobacteria bacterium | reverse complement strand
CCTGCTGAGGCGCAGCTTCGCCTTTACCGAGCGGTGGCGGGTTTTCGAGTCATAGGAAATAATTTCATCGTAATATGGCAACCCGGCGATCACCGGTTCAAGGTGCGGACGAACCATCACCGCAATATGGGCCCGGGGATTGTTCTCCCGGATCGTTTCCAAGGCCGGCGTCGCCATAACCACGTCCCCCACCCAATTGGGGCAACTCACCAAAATCTTATGGTCTGTTTTTGCCGCCATCGCTCCGCCCAATCGTCCGGTTAGCCGTCTCGAGTCTTCTCCGCTTCTTCATCCAGAAAATAATCGCTCCGCACCCCCATAAAGGGATTGAATTTAATAGCATAGTGCAGTTCCCCGGCCCCGATACAGTATTGAGAAACCTCCTGATCCCGTCGGGGAAAGTCATCCTTGACGTCACTCCATTGCTCCGCTGAGAGAGCTTCCACCTCTTCCACCAACCGCGCATACTGCTTTGAAACCGCTATCTGCGCGTATTTATTGACGTACCAGGGGAAAACCTTTTGAAGCTTTTCCATCCAGAGATTCATTTCCGGCCCGAAATCCAAACATGACTCCTCAAAGAAGTTGTCTAATGACGCCATCTTCCGGTCATTTAAAAAGTTTCCTTCCCTGGCGATGTGGTAGGCATCCGTGTTGATATACGGGAAAAAGATCGACCACCGAAACCGCCCGGGTTTGATTACCCCCAATAATTCGGTGGTCATAAGGATATCTTCCCTGGTCTCATGGGGGAATCCGAACATCACAAACGCCGAGGTGTGCAAGCCCGCCTGATGAGCGATTTCGAATCCCCGAATGATATCATCATTGGACATCCTTCGATTAAGGATCTTTTCCCGAATCCGCTCACTTCCGCTTTCCAACCCGAACTTCACCACCTTACAGCCGGACTCTTTTAAAACCCGCGCTTTCCCCGGATCAAAGTTCCTGATATGAGCATTCACCACATAGGGCACCATGATCTCTTTCCGATAACGCCGACAAAATTCCACCAAGTAGGCTTTGTCGAGCGTAAAGATATCATCATCAAAAATGAATGTCGTAATATTCTCGTAGGTACCCAGCAGGTACCGCAGCTCCCGGATCACCTCATCAACGGGGTGGCGGCGCAGGTAGTGCAGGCGTCCTTTTTCATGCCGTAGATCTTTTTTGTAAAGATTAACCATTTGATGATTAAAACAGTAGCTACAGCGGTAGGGACACCCGCGGGAGGCCATGACGCCGACCCACCCTTGTTTGGCGTCGATCATTTGTTGAAAACCGAACACCTCGTAATCCTTGGGAGGAAGCGTGGAAAGATCAACAAACGGGGCCACCGGATTTTTGATGACCGTTCCGTTCTTCCGGACCCACAGGTTTGGGATATGGGCGCAGTCCTTTCCAGTTTCCAGCCTTTCCACCAGCTCGGCCAACGCATGCTCGCCCTCCCCCAGGCAGACAAAATCGAAAAGCCCCGACTCCATAACCCCCTCCGGGTCGGCGGTAGCGTGTATGCCGCCGCCGATAATGGGGAGGGAATACTCCTTCTTAATATGCGAAGCGATTTCCAGGCAATACTTATACTGATTGGTAACCATCGAAATGCCGATAAGGTGCGGGGCAAAGGATTCAATGTCCTTTTCCACTCTTCGCCGATCCAACGGATAGCCGAGCTTTTCATTAATCGTGATAAGGGCGGTTTCATGGCCCCGGGATTTCAGCATTCCCGCCAGGAAGGCGACGCCGTAATTAAACCCGACCTGGGCATTAATACTGGGATAAATAAAAAGGATGCGCATTGAGTCCTTTCACGGTAGTACGGGGTGAACCTTCCTCCTCGGGCGCGGGACTGCTTCCCCGAATCGAACCGGGGTTCCGCTGCTAGAAGCCGGAAGCGTACCGGCATGACGAAGGAAGTGTTCCATATCGTCCCAAAGTATGTAATTATATCGTAACCGGAAAAATTCGCCAATTTAAAAAAAAGTCACGGTCAATGTCCCGGATCATTGAGTTATTGACTACGATAAAGAATAGAAGTAAATGACACCGGGGCCTTACTACCATGATGTCGCCTCAGATGCTCACCCGGTTGGAGAGGAAAACCAACCCGGCAATCGCGAACCCGAAAATTTGATTGACGCTAAGAAAAATATTCGGTAAAAATCTTTACTAATCAACCGATGCCTAGACACATACGATCCATGCGAGCAAAACCATCCGGCCCAAACAAATGGCAATGACTGAAAGCAACAGCGGAACGCGCTCTTTTGGCAGATATCTTCGTTTTTTTCACCAAAAACTGTTCCGCCGGCTCTCCATTGATTCCACTCGGCTTCGGCAACTGTGGGAACTGGAGGATATCGTGTCGTATCGGTTCCGGGACTGGAAGCTTCTTGATCAAGCCCTCACCCATAAGTCCTATGCCCATGAAGTCTTAAACGACAACGGCAACCACTACGAACGAATGGAATTTCTGGGGGACGCAATTTTGGATGCGGTCATCAGCGACGTGCTCCTCACGAAGTTTCCCGACGCGGACGAAGGGGACCTCTCCAAATGTCGTTCTTCTTTGGTAAACAAGCGCAGGCTTGCCCGACTGGCGCGGCGATTTAATTTGGGAGCGTTTCTCCTCCTGGGAAAAGGTGAGGAGCAGTCAAATGGACGCGAGAAACCGTCCATCCTTGCCTGCGTCTATGAATCCCTCGTGGGGGCGATTTATCTCGACGGAGGATACCGAGCGATTTCTAAAGTCGTCCGGTTGCATTTCGAACCCCTGGTGGCGCCGGCAATGAAAAAAGAAACCTATCGGGATTTCAAAAGCCGACTCCAGGAATATGTTCAGGGCGCGTTAAAGACCGTTCCTCACTATATCCTGGCCGGCGAATCCGGTCCCCCTCACGACAAGGAATTTGAAGTGCATATTCAGATCAACGGCCAGGCATACGGCACCGGCCGCGGAAAGAATAAGAAAGAGGCCCAGCAACGAGCAGCGGCGGCAACACTCAAACAACTCCTCGGCTGCTGATCTATTCCTGTTTCCCGCAGAAAGTCACCAACCATGAAAAAAAGTATCGCCATTGTCGGCAGACCCAATGTGGGAAAATCGACCCTTTTCAACCGATTATCCCGCAAAAACCGAGCCATCATCGATGACGTCCCCGGCGTCACCCGTGACCGGAATTATGCGGATGTTCAATGGAATGACCTCCTTTTCACCCTCATTGATACCGGGGGATTCGAGGCCGATTCAAAACAGCAGATGGTCCGACTCGTCCATAACCAGGCGCTCACGGCCATTGAAGAGGCGGATATCATTCTCTTCCTCACCGACGGGAAGGACAGCCTGACCCCCGTGGATCTGGATCTGGTAAACCTTCTTCGCACGGTAGCGAAACCCGTATTCTATTGTATTAATAAAGTGGACGGTCCCCGTCACGAGGATTCACTCTATGATTTTTATCAGACAGGAATCGACCGGTGGTTTCAGATCTCCGCTCAACACAGCCGCGGTGTCGACGAATTAATGGATGCAGTGGCTGCCCTGCTTCCGGAACAGACGATCTCCCCGGAAGAAGAAAACCTTACAAAAGTGGCCGTCCTCGGCCGACCCAATGTGGGCAAGTCGTCCCTGGTGAATCGAATCCTCGGGGTCGACCGGGTCATTGTGGACGAAACGCCCGGTACCACCCGGGATGCCATTGACACCCCCTTGACCTTTAACAGGCAAAAATATCTCATCATCGATACTGCCGGTATCCGTCGAAAAAGCCGGATCGACGAGAGTCTGGAAAAGTATTCCGTTACCGCCTCGCTGCGGGCTATCAGTCGCTGTGATGTCGGTCTCATCATTCTTGATGCGCACCAGGGGATAACCGAACAGGACGTGAAGATTGCCGGGCAAGTCTATAATCGGGGAAAAGCATGTATGCTGGTGGTTAACAAGTGGGACCTTGTCGAGAAGGATAACAGCACCGTGGGGCAGTATGTCACCATCATTAAGACTACCATGAAATTTCTTGATTTCGCCCCGATTCTCTTTGTCTCCGCCCTTTCCGGTCAGCGGGTGCCGACACTTCTGGAGAAGGCGACCGACTGCGTTACCCAGTTTCAGAAACGGGTCCCCACCAGCGACCTTAACAACACCGTGGAACGCATCATGCGGAAGCATCCTCCCCCGCACTTTCACGGCAAAGAGGTAAAATTCTACTACGCGTCCCAGGTGGACACCGGACCGCCTACCTTTGCGTTCTTCACCAACAGACCCGAGGCGATCCACTTCTCGTACGAGCGGCACGTGGAAAATCAGCTCCGGGAAGCCTATGGATTCGAAGGAACTCCGCTGAGGATATTTTTCCGGGGAAAAAATCGACGCGCCGGCAAAAGCGGAAAGGCTGTTTCATAACCGGACGGAACTGCTCTTTTCAGAGGAGCATGCCGGTTACATACTCCACGGCGTTGCGGAAAATTTTTATTCCCCCTCCCTCCTCGGACAGGGAACTGCCCCGGCGTTTCAGTTCTTCCTTTTTCCGGGTCCAGTCCGGATGATTGGTAATGTGGTTAAATGCCTCCGGGTGCGGCATCATCCCCAAAATCCTGCCCGTTGGGTCGCAGATACCGGCAATATCCCTCAAAGAGCCGTTCGGATTGAGCGGAAACCGGCCCTGGGCTGGTGCTCCGTCGGGATCCGCGTATTGAAACACCACCAGCTTCTCATCAAAAAGACGCTTCAGGACACCTTCTTCGGCAAAGAATTTCCCTTCTCCGTGGCGTATGGGCAGCTCGATCCGGTCAATCCCCGTTGCAAAGAAAGACCGCGTCTCCGCAGTTTGTAAATGCACCCAGTCGTCCCGAAAGTTGCCGCAATCATTACCGGTAAGGGCAACCTTCCGGGAGTGGTAATCCCCGTCAAAACCTGGAAGCAACCCCAGATTTACCAGCGCCTGGAATCCGTTGCATATGCCGATGATCAGTTTTCCGTCGGCGATAAACCGCTCGATCTGATCGCCGATAGTGAACCGGAGACGGTTCGCCAGCAGCACTCCCGCTCCGTGGTCGTCGCCCCAACTAAACCCGCCGTCGAAGACCAGGATGTGATAGTCCTCCAGGACTTCACGGCTGCCGATCCGGTCACCCTTGATGAGTTCATTGATATGAACCCGGCGCGAGTGAGCCCCCGCTGTCTCCAGGGCGTAACCGGTTTCATAATCACAGTTCAGTCCATAGCCCGTCAACACCAATGCTCGCACAACTTTCATACCAGGGCCCCGAATCTCTTTTTCCATGCATGTTTCAAGTCAGCTATCGATGCTTCCATAATGCTGCGGCCCTCGACTCCCCGGATGTGCAGACTTTCCGCCGGGATGACCTCCCCGATGCACGCGTGCGGAACATCAGCACAAAGGGTCTCGAATCTCGCCTTGTTCGCGGGAGCGATCGTCACGATAAATCTCCCGACCGTTTCAGAATAGAGAATACGATCATTGGTATCCACTCCATCGGTGGGAACAAGACCAAGGTCTATTTCCAATCCCACGCACCCTCCCATGGCCACAAAAGCAAGGTGCACGCCCATTCCCCCGCGGTAGATGCCATGGCAGGAAGCGGCGAGTTCTTCACGAAGCGCCTGGTGGAGCGCCCGATACCAGGGTATCACCTCGGCAGGGGCAACCTTCGGGACGTTGAGACCGACATACCCGAAACGGTCGTAGTATTCCGATCCGCCCAGTTCATTGCGGGTGACTCCCATAAGGTACACCAGGTCGCCCGGCACTTTCGCGTCCAGCGTCACACAGCGCCGGACATCTTCAACCATTCCCGTTGCGGTAAACTGTAAGGTCGGCAATCCGGATATCCTGTGTGTCTCCCCGTAGCGCCCCTTCAGGTTTCCGTCAATATACATACTGTCTTTTCCGGAAAGCAAGGGAATGCCGTAAGCCAGGCAGCAGTCCCTCAAGGCCCAGTTCGCCCGTACCAGTTGCGCCGCCTTATACCTGCCATCCGGGTTGGAAACCGGGTCATACTGAATACTGGGCCAGCAGAAGTTGTCCACCCCCGCGATATCATCAAGGCCGACACCTACGGCGACCAACCGCCGCACCGCTTCGTCGATCGTACTTGCCGTCATATGGTAGGTATCGATCTCGCTGTAGGAGGGATTGACCGCCTGCGTGGCGGCTAACCCGCGAAGAGAAGTCAGCACCGGCCGCACCACCGCCGCATCACTGGGAATATCCCGTTCCTTTCCCACAAGAGGTTTGATAACGCTTCCGCCCTGAACCTCATGATCGTATTGACGGACGATCCATTCTTTACTCGCGATGTTCGGCCGTGCCAAGAGGTCACGCAGCAAGGAGGCATGATCTTCCGGCTCCCGCAGAAACGGTTCGGTCAAACCGCGCATCTCCGGGGAAATCCACACGGCATCAAACTCCCACTGGGGAAAATCAGACCGCAACAGATCGGTGTTAACAGAGGCGCAGTCCTTGCCGTCGAAAAGAATGTGGATTTTTCCGGAGTCGGTATAGGTTCCGATCACCGTGCTTTCCACATCGTGTTTGCGGGACATCTCCATAAAGCGTTCTTCGTGCTCCGGCTTAATGGCCACGGTCATCCGCTCCTGGGATTCGGAAATCCATATTTCCCACGGATCCAGGCCCGCATATTTCAGGGGCACTCTATCAAGGTGCACCTCGCACCCGTTGCTGATGAGACTGCTTTCACCGATGGAGGAGGAAAGGCCGCCGCCGCCGTTGTCGGTGATAAAAGCAATCAATCCCTCGTCCCGCGCCTCCATCAAAAAATCGTGCATCTTTTTCTGAGTATAGGGATCACCGATCTGCACGTGTCCCGCCGGCGTACTTTCGCTGAAGACCTCGGAGGAGGCGGTCACCCCGTGGATGCCGTCCTTCCCCACCCGTCCGCCGGTCATGACAATCAGGTCGCCCTTGGTGGTGGCCTTCGTTTCCGTCGGCCGATCACCAACCCGTGCCGGCATAATGCCCACAGCGGTGACAAACACCAGACATTTGCCGAGATAACTTTCGTGGAAAAACAGATTGCCGAAGGGCGTGGGAATGCCGCTTTTGTTCCCGCCGTCCTTAACCCCGGTGATAACGCCGTCCAGCAGTCGCCGCGGATGCAGATGGGGCTTCAGTTCACCGCGATAGTCCCGGGGCCCCACGCAGAAACCGTACATCCCAAAAATCAGTTTTGATCCCAACCCGGTTCCTATCGGGTCGCGGTACACGCCCACGATTCCGGTAAGGGCTCCGCCATAGGCTTCCATATTCGACGGGCTGTTATGGGTTTCCCCGGTAATGGTATAGTAATGCCGGTCATCGAAGCGACCCACGCCGGCATTATCCCAGAGCACGGAGACTACCCAGGGCTTCTTCCGCTGGATCTCCAGCGTCGGCTCCTGGATACAGGTTTTAAACAGATTGTCCACAATCTCTTCATGCCCGGAGGCCAGATCCTGGTAACGAAACAAGCCCCTAAAGGTGTTATGGCTGCAATGATCCGAGCGGGCCTGCGCAATATATTCCAGCTCAACGTCCGTCGGCAGATCAAGCCCTCGCTGCAGTCGCTCTTCCCGTACCGCCGGTCTCAGGAAGTATTCGCGGATGGTGGGAATATCCCGGGGATTGAGCGCCAAATTGCGCTCATCACTCACCGCCAGCAACGCTTCGTCGCTGGAAATCGGTATGGTGGTCACCGCGGGGGTATGCTGTAACACAACCTTCGGGACCCGCACGCCCGCCGCTTCCCGGAGTTCATGCTGAGAGCGATCAAAAATTTCCCATTGCTGCACAAGCTCATTGGCGAGCGATTCCCGCGCAATCAAAGAAACCTGGTCCCGGGTAAGCGCTTTGCCGGAAAGACAGTAGAGCGTCGAGGTATAGCAAGCTTCACCGTCGGCAAACCGTTTCTTCAGAAAATCTTCGATTGCTTCCGCAGCCGTGCTCCCTGCCGTATCCCGGACCCCCGGCCGATAACCGACCCAAATCGCCCAATCAAACTCGAGGGGAAGGGAATCAAAGGATGATTGTTGGCTGACCGGATTGGTGAACAGGCTCCTCACTTCCTCTCGCTGGCGGGAATCGAGGGGGGCGTCGATCGTAATGATATGAACCACTCGCACCGATTCCACCGCGATCCCGAAGTAATCGCGGGCTTGGGCCTTTACCGCCGCTCCCTCGGCATCAAAAAGGCCGGGCTGAAGTGCAATCTCCAACCGTTGTGTCATCTCTGTTCGTCCTTTGTCCGTGGCAACCGTTACTGTAAACTGGCGTGACCTTCCTCGGAGAGATAAAATCCCCCTGACCAAGGTGCAGTGCTGCCGTAAGTCTAGTGATGACCGGGACAAATGTCAACGGAGTAATTGCTCTCCTCCGCAAAAAGTACTTGAAATTATGCGAGGTTCATTGCACTAATGGGAATGTTCTGATAGTATCCTAAAAACGAAAAAAGTACGCTCTAGAAAGGATTCCCGCATGATTACCCTTCTTCATGATCCTGGGAACGGACCTCTCCGGGTTGCGGGCCTCATGTCCGGTTCCGGGTCGAATATTCGGAAAATCATCGAGCATCAGAAAAACCTGGAGACTCACGAAGAGGGATCGCCCTATCAGGTGGTCGTCCTGTTCAGCGATACCTGGAACAGTAACGCCTCCCGCATCGGACACGAATTCGACATCCCGGTGGTCATACACGATATTGCCGCATTCTACGCCCACCGAAAGCGAAGCCGGCGGGATATGTCGATCCGACCCGAATTCGACACAGCCACGGTCAAGGTTCTCTCCTCCTTTGATGTGGCCGTGGCGGTCTACGGCGGGTACATGAGTATTGCCAGCCAGCCGCTGATCGACGCCTTTTTGGGCATCAATGTTCACCCGGCCGACCTCTCCGTGGAGGAGGGAACCCGACGAAAATTCACCGGGGATCATGCCGTGCGGGATGCCATCGTGGCCGGCGAGCGTACCGTGTCGGCATCCACCCACATCATTACCCAGGATGTTGACGGGGGTCCCATCCTGATGATCTCTCCGCCGATGCCGGTGACCCTTAAACCGGAATGGGATCTTTCCGATCCGGCTGATCTGAAGGAAGCGGAAGCTTCCAATCAGGAACTCCTCAAAGCCCGCGGCGATTGGATCATTTTCCCCAAAACCATAGAATTTATCGCCCGCGGCCGGTATGGAAGGAACGAAGACGGTCTCCTTTTTTTTGCCGGGAGCCCGATTCCCAAAGGCCTCAGGTGGAAAGAAGATTAACCAACACCAGCGAGAAACATTAACTATGTCTACAGGTTACCAGCACGCCGGAGTCAATATCAGGCTCGGAGATGAAGCTTCCCGGATCCTGTATGAAGCGGCACGACAAACGTGGTCAAACCGATCCGGTCGCCTGGGGGAGGTGATCACCCCCTTTGATGATTTCACCGGAATCAGGATGATCGATATCGGAAGTCTTCCTCCCGGAACCCTCATGGCCATGGGGTTTGACGGCGTTGGAACCAAGGTGGAGATCGCCGAACGAACCGCCAAACACGATACCGTTGCCTACGACCTGTTTGCCATGGTGTGTGATGATGCGGTGATTCGGGGGGGCGAACCGATTTTGGTGGGAACCGTCCTCGATGTGAACACCCTGGGGGGCGAAGAGCACTCCTATCTCGATTTCATTCGCGCCCTGGCCCAGGGGTACGTGAATGCCGCCCAGGAAGCCGGGGTGGCGGTGATTAACGGTGAACTCGCTGAATTGGGAGCGCGGGTGCAGGGTTTCGGGCCGTTCAATTATAACTGGTGCGCCGGGGTTGTCTGGTTTGCCCAGAGGGAACGAATGTTTACCGGATTCGAGATTGAGCCGGGTGATGCCTTGGTGGGTTTACGGGAACAGGGGTTTCGATCAAACGGCCTTTCCCTGGTCCGCTCGATCCTTTCCACCCACCTGGGCGACGCATGGCAAACCCGGTCATGGAACGAAAAAAAGATCGCCGATTGGGTTCTGACGCCGTCCCGGATCTATACGAAGCCGGTGGCGGCCATGTTCGGCGGCGTTGAGGGAGAGCCCCGAGCGCACCTTCATGGGGTAGCCCATATCACCGGCGGCGGCGTCCCCGGCAAGTTAGGACGCATCCTGAAGCCGCGCAACCTCGGCGCTCACCTCGACAATCTCTTTCCACCGGGAGAGTTTGTTCTTTACTGTCAGGAGCTGGGTTCCGTGCCGGACAATGAAGCATACCGGACCTGGAATATGGGACAGGGTATGATTATCGCCACCCCAAAGCCGGAGGAGGTCATCGCGGTCGCCAACGAACATGAGGTTGAGACAAGAATAGTGGGGACAGTAACCGGCACCCCGGGGATTACCCTCGTGAGTCGAGGGGTTTTTCAAAACGGCAAAACGCTTAAATTCATTTAGAATCAAATGGTTGCTTCGCTCCGCCGCCGGCTCCGGCGAGCACGGAGTCTTCGGGCGCTCAAATTGAGAAAAACTTATATATTTTTTTGTTAACGTTTTATGGCAGATGTGGTAAGAAGGAACTGTTGCCTGACCTAGGAGCAACGGACGATGCGTTTTACGGTTACGAAGGAGGAAGGCTGTCATGCCAATAGCACAGTATCTCTGTGATAAGTGCGGGAAGGTATTAGAACAAATCGCCTCGGAAGAACATCCCGCCAATATGACCTATGCCCCGCCGAACACCAGAAGCCATTTTTTTCAGTGCGGAGATCCAAAGTGTAACTCAAAGTTCCTTGCCTTCGAATCTCCAGACGGGAAGTGGCAGTGGGAGATTAAAGAGGAGGAAGCCTTTAAAAGTATCCTCAAAGGGGTGAACGAACGGCAGGAACGCATTATTCTCAAAGAGGAAAAAGAAAAACTGACGCAGGAGAAACTCCAGCTTCAGAAAATGGTTGCGGAAAATCCCAAAAAGATCGCCGTCATCAAGAATGAATTGGATAATATCAAGACCCAGGTTAATAAGCTGACCGATGAGTATGAAGAGCGCAACAACCAGTCTCGCAACCTTGAGGAAGCGGTCAAAAAGGGGAACCAACGGTTAGAAGAAATCGACAAGCGGTTGAAAGAGCTGATTCACATAAAATAGTCCTCTTGTGGTGCTGAGAGAACGATTAATCGGGGCGTAGCGCAGCCTGGGTAGCGCACCTGAATGGGGTTCAGGGGGTCGGAGGTTCAAATCCTCTCGCCCCGACTAATAAAATTAAGGAGTTAGCCGGGAAACGATGGTGAAGAAACAGACGATCTGACATAGTTGTGACGCAGACTTTCGGCAAAGCTTAAGGAAGCGGTCATTCCCTTGCGGAGAATGACCGTTTTCTTTTTGAGTTGTTGGCTCGGGCGGTCATACCTCGGCGTCGCCCTTGACGAGGATCTGCTTCATCTCTCGCTTAGTGAAAGAGTCTCAACACGAAAACATAAGTATTCGAGCCGTCTGGCGCGATATTCGAGGGGGGAATGGCACAACGGTTGAACCGGTTGAAACTCCTTGACAAATCAACCATGGGGGGCTAATTTTAATGTTTAACTTCCCTTAGAATAATTATGTGAGGAGAGACGAGACGATCCCTGGAAGTGTCGACAATAGTTTCCTGAACAGCAATTTTGTGGTGCGCAGTTTGAATTCTCTCTCCCGCAAGGGATGAAGGTCTTGGCGGTAAATATTCTCCACCGGCTTTATGTGGCAATCACCTGCGCATAGGAGGCCAACATGCCGACATCGCTCAAAGACCCGGCACGGTTCCCCGGCGAAAAGTGGGTAAGGTTGCCCCCAACCGGATCGAAGGAAACGCTATCACAAAGCCGATGATGGTGAGGGAGGATGGTACATCATACGGAGAGGAAAAATCATGATGACCCTGCGGCTCTTTTCCCGGAGCTTCGAATCGGTTCCCACTTCCACCTCCTGGTATCTCGCTGACCTCGGTGAGGCACGCGGAAGGCAGGAATTATTCACCCGGCAATCGCCACAGCGCCTCAAGGTTCTCCGGGAGCACGCCCTTATTGAAAGCGCCGTATCGTCCAACCGGATCGAGGGTGTGGAAGTCGATCAATCCCGAATTGCCACAATTGTCTTCGGCAAGCCGCTCCTGCGGGATCGTGATGAAGAGGAAGTCCGGGGATACCGGCAGGCCTTGACAATGATTCATGAGCAGGGTTCGACCGTTCCAATAACGGAAGAAACTATCTTGAAACTCCACCGCCTGACGCGCGGGGAGATCTGGGACGCCGGGAAATACAAGGAAAAGGACGGCGACATCATCGAGAAGTTCCCCGACGGTCGCTCGCGGGTCCGTTTCAAGACGGTTCCGGCCGCGGACACGCCGAACTGCATTAAGGAGTTGGTGGACCGCTACGACGATGCCATCAAGGAGCGCAAAGTCCCACCCCTTGTGCTCTTGGCTGCCTTTAATCTGGATTTTCTCTGCATCCACCCTTTTCGTGACGGTAACGGCCGTGTATCCCGCCTCCTTCTGCTCCTGCAAAATTACCACATGGGGTTCGAGGTCGGTCGCTATATCAGCCTGGAGCGCCTCATCGAACAAAACAAGGCACGCTACTACGAAACCCTGGAGCGAAGCTCCCAGGGCTGGCACGAGGGCAAACACCACCCTTGGCCATATATCAATTACCTCTTGTCGATTTTCAAAATAGCTTACCAGGAATTTGAGGTCCGTTTAGGCCAAATCAAGCCTCCCAGAGGTGCCAAAACAGACTTGATCGAAACGACCGTAAAGAATTTTTCTGCTAAATTTTCGCTGAGCGATTTGGAGAGAGCCTGTCCGGGCGTAAGCCGGGATATGGTTCGCAGGGTCCTTCGGAGCCTTCAAGCCAAGGGAGATGTTGAATGTCTTGGCCGTGGACCTGGCACTCTGTGGCGAAAGCATGAAAAGGGTAATACCCTTAAAAAGGGGTAATAAAGAGGGTAATGTAATCACGGATGAGAACATATCAAAGACTGACAGGAGTATTATGGCCTGCCAACCGGCAGGAATAAGGACTTTTGGGACATAATCGGTCTGGCGGATCCAGAGGTTGATGGCCGAGCTGTTTCAAAATGATGTCCGCACCATCAGTGAACATATTCGGAACATCTTTGAGGAAGGGGGGGTGAGTCCCGCCGCAGTTATCCGGAATTTCCGGATAACTGCGGCGGACGGAAAAACATACGAAACCCATCCTTGGGTGTGGACATGATCAGAAAGGAACTAAAGGGTCTAATATTACGGAGCGCCTTAATCGTCAATTAATACTGAGGCTGATTTTGGGGACAAGTCATGGGTAAAGACGAACAGGTAACGGAACTTAAGAGCATCGAAGAGCTAATCTTTTTTGTCCGTGGACAGAAAGCTATGTTAAGCCCACATTTGGCTGAATTGTGTTGAGACGCGCGTCCTCGTTCAGGCTGTAAAACGGAACATTGAGAGGTTTCCTGAGGACTTTATGTTCCAGTTGACCAAAGAAGAATTTGTCAACTTGAAATCACAATTTGTGACTTCAAGTTGGGGAGGGAGCCGACGGGCAAGGCCGTATGCCTTTACGGAACAAGGGGTTGCCATGCTTTCAAGTGTCCTGAGGAGTAAACAGGCCATTAAAGTCAATATCGAAATTATGCGCGCTTTTGTACGGCTGCGCCAGATGCTGGCATCACATAAGGATCTTGAAAAACGCCTCGATGCATTGGAAAGGGGATACGATAAACAATTCAAAGTTGTTTTCGATGCGATCCGGGCGTTAATGAAGTCGCCGGAAACCACCAAGAAAAAAATAGGGTTTAAGGTAAACGAAGCGGCAGTTGGGTATGGAAAAGGAAAAAAGGTTTCCCGTTGATGAGGCGTTACTTCCGTGGTGAGCGGGAGAGAAGGCCGCGTTCCCTCTGCTTTTTCTTTGGCACCCCTCCTTCTCTTTGATAGTATGAGCAAAGTTAAAGTGATGAATCACGGCCAAGCTTCGGGGGGTTCTATGAATCGTAACTACTGGCTTGATCTTTTTACCGGCAAAACCTGGGAAGAGTTCTTGCGCCACGGCGCTGATATAAGCGGGTTTCACGAGCGCCGGCGCAAAATGTGTGAAAAGGTGAAAACCGGGGACTATTTTCTTTTCTATTTAGGACGCAGGAGATAACCATGCCATCCGCCGAACAACTTCGCAGCCGCCTTTTAAAAAAACTCAAGGAACTCTTTCAGCTCGATCAACCGGATCTGGATTTCGGCTTCTACCGCGTCATGCACGTTAAGGCACAGGAGATTCAGGAGTTTCTGGAAAAGGATTTGCTGAAAATCGTGGAGAATGCCTTCGGTCAAATCGACGAAACCCGTAAGGTGGAATTGCAGGCGGCTTACGAAAACGCAGTCAGAGAAGCTCGTGATGAATACGGGGTATCAGAGCCTGAGAAAACGCCGAAAGCGCAAAAAGCCAAGGCTGCACTGGATGCCGTGAAGGACAATGCCGGCAGCCAGGCGGATGTCTATGATCATCTCTACCGTTTCTTCGAGCGCTACTATGACGACGGAGATTTTCTCTCCCGTCGCTACTATGCCCGAGAAACGCCCGG
>JAFGRE010000120.1 GCA_016935335.1 Deltaproteobacteria bacterium | reverse complement strand
TTAATATCGTCTTGTTGACTGCTGATCGATTTTACCATCCGAGTATAAGGCAAAATGATTTTCGGTGTCAACTAAAAGAAGAGGACGGAAGAGGGAAGGGATGGGGAGACGGGAATAGTGATTGTAGGTGACGCTGATTCGGCATTTTTAGGACCGTAGAGTCATTTTGAGGCGATTGAGATCGTCGGGAGTGAGGCCCTGCCATTGACACGGGAGGAGTGAATTGTTGTGGAAAAGGGGTTCCCTAGCGAGGTCGAAGGGAGAGACTCTGACCGCCTCTTCCCAAAGGGGGGTGCCAGGAATCGGGGAATACTCGGCAAGGTAAGGGCGGGCGCCGAGTGATTTTACGAAGCGTATGCTTGTTTCCACCTCCTGTGCGGTTTGCCGGGGGAGTCCCACGAGAAGATAGACGCCGATCTCTTCCTCGGAGAAGCCAGCGTCGCGAAGTGCATCGACAGCTCGGGAGAATTCTTCGCGGGTAGTTTTTCCGGCCATACTTTCCATGCGGGATTCGTCGGCAGTATCAAGTCCCAAACGAATCGACCGAAAGCCTGCCTCGAACATGAGGCGGGCAATCTCCGGGGTTATTGCCCGCACATGCATCCCGTTGGGGACATGAAAGTCACAGCGAATCTGCCGCCTGAGAATTTCGCGGAGCAGAGGGATGAAATGGTTTTCTGGCTGAAAGAGAAGGGCATCGTCGTAGAAGGCGATATTGGAAACGCTGTGGCAAGAGTTCCAGAATTGGATTTCGTCCGCCACAGCGGAAAAATTACGCCGCAGGAAACGGGGAGAGAGAAGATGGGAGGCACAGTAGTGGCAGCGATAGGGGCAGCCGCGCGATGTCGTAACACAGACGTAAAAATTCGGGTCTATGAGGTCGAAGGCCGGATAGGGGAGGGAATCGAGGTTTTCGGGGTCGGGTGAGGATATCGGTTCTTTTCCAGTGAGGGAAGAAATAAGAAGAAGGGCTTCGCGGAGACTTCCGCCGGAGAAAACCACGTCGGCTCCTGATTTTGCTTTGGCGTGGCCATAACAGAGAGTCGTATAGGCGCCGCCAAAAACTATGGGAGTTTTGGGGAAAAGGCCCTTCGTTAATCGGATCGCCTCAAAAGCACCCGGATACCAATAGGTCATGGGTGAGGTAATAAGGATGGCAGCCGGAGGAGTGACCGCACTCATTTCAGAAAGGAAAGCCTCAACGGATATACCGTACCTGCAGTACCTTCGAGGAACCGAGGCGAGTTGCGGGGGTTTTTCTATCTCCTGTTTGGGTAATTTGCCCCTGCCGTCCGGTTTTCGATGAAGAGGTAGCCTGGAGTCGTGATGCGTAGCCTGGGGGCGAGGGGGGCTGAGGCAGTCCAGGTAATTGATCTCATAGCCGTTTTTGCGTAGGATGGAAGCCAGATAGAGCAGACCCAGAGGCTTCGCCCAAAAATCATAGGCGGCAAAGTCATAAATCCAGGGATTGACAAGCAATAGAGAAGGCGATTTTCGCTGGGCCATACGTCGATCCTATCACAGGGAGGTGAACAACGCATGGTTTTTCGGGGTCCGGGGCTATGATAATCCTCATACCGCTTGAACGAAAGGACCAAACATGGTTGAATATGTCCAAGGATTAGACAGGAGGTGTCGATAATGCAGTACCGGACAGTGGGCTCAAGCAGCATGAAAGTCTCGGTTGTTTCACTGGGTACCTGGGTTTATGGTGGTGAGGGTTGGGGATTACCTAACGAGAGGGAAGCCGGTGAGATGATCCGCAGAGCGATTGAGGTGGGGATAAACCTTATCGACACTGCGCCTGCTTATGGTAACGGCCGCGCTGAAGAAATTGTGGGCAAGGCAATAAAAGGGCGGCGCGAGGGGGTATTTATTGCGACAAAATGCGGTCTGCAAACAAGAGGCAGAGGTCTGCAGATAAGTCTGGCGCCCTCTGAGATCAGAAAGGAATTAGAACAGTCGCTCTCCCGAATGGGGACGGACCGCATTGATCTTTACCAATGCCACTGGCCGGATCCGAAGACGCCTATAGAGGAAACCCTGACTGAAATGGTCCGGATGCAGGATGAGGGAAAGATCAGGTTTATCGGGGTATCGAATTTCGACGAGGTTTTGTTGGAACGGGCGGTGGAGGTGGCACCGGTGGCGGCGATGCAGGGGGAATATTCACTTCTTTCTCGCGGCATCGAGAAAGAAGTCATGCCGATCTGTCATCGCCTTGGCCTTGGTGTTTTGACTTACGGATCATTGGGCGGGGGAATTTTGAGCGGCAAGTATCAGAGTCGCCCCGTATTTAGAAAGAACGACCCCCGGTCATTTTTTTACCGGTATTATCGGGAACCGTTATGGAGTCGATCTGCGGGCCTGATCCGAGTAATCAAGGAGATTGCCAGGGAAAGGGAGCGCCCGCCTGCGCACGTGGCTCTTAATTGGATTTTGCAGCACAATGAAGTCTCTTCGGCACTAGTTGGTGCGCGGACGATTCAGCAAATGGAAGAAAATGCTTCAACGGGTGAGTGGGTGTTGAGTCCCGACGAATCTGTGCGGCTCGAATCCGCTTCTGAACAATGTCTTACGATGGTCTGTTGACTTATGGGGCCTTTTCTAATCGGATCGGGCGCTGTTCAGGGGATGTTGTAAAGAGGCGCCCGATAAAGACAGAGAACTCCGCGGAGGGGTTGGATGTCGTTAATGACAAGATATTTAGTAAGTAATACTAAGCAGATAAATGCATTAATTAATGTAACACATTATAGTTTTGTCGCGGAGTGGGCCGAGAGTATCAGAGGGTAAGATTTTGAATGGTATTTAAAGCCGTAAACGCCCGGAAGGTTATTATGACCGGGAAGACAGGAAGCATTCTGCTTTGCCGGGAAAATGGAGCGGGGCGCAAACAACTCGTTCCGTAATTTGTGGCCATAGTGCCTTAGGGAACAATGAATATAATCATTCTTGGCGCTGGTGCAATCGGGTTGGTTTTTGGTGGTTTCCTTTCCCAGAGTGGAAACCGGGTGGTCCTTCTGGGCCGGAGGCGTATTCTGGCACCGCTAAAAGATAATGGGCTTGTTATCGAAGGGATTTGGGGGACTCATCATATAAGGAGTCTACGAGGGTACGAAAGCCTTCGGGAGATAGGCGAGCAGGAACCGGGGCGGTTCGATCTCGCGCTGCTTACCGTAAAGGCATATGACAGCGAGCGGGTGCTGAAAGAATATATGGATACGTTTGGTGTACCGCTGGTTACGGTATCACTGCAAAACGGGTTGGGAAATCTTGAAAAGGTTGTTACAATAATGGGAAAAGAGCGTGCTCTGGCCGGACGGGTTATTTTTGGTGCGGAAATTGCTTCGTCCGGAAGGGTGCGGGTAACTGTGTCAGCTGACTCGGTGGTGGTGGGGGGTGTCAAAGGCGGCATGGAACACGGTATGGTTCGGAAGGTGGCATCCCTGTTCACGGAAGCCGGAGTCGCGACAGTTGCGAGCGAGGAGATTGAAAAGTATATTTGGGGAAAGGTTCTTTATAATAGTGCGCTTAACGGATTAGGTGCGATCCTGGGGGTAAAGTACGGCTTACTCCTGGATAATCGGTGGACCCGGGGCATGATCAGCGACCTTGTGCGCGAGGCATTCTCGGTTATGGGGCGAGAAGGGGTGAGCGTTGAGTGGGACAGCCCTGAGAGATATATTGATGAGTTGTTTGAACGGCTTATCCCGGCGACATACGACCATTACCCGTCCATGTTACGGGATCTGCAAAACGGGAAGCGCACTGAGATTGATGCCATAAACGGAGCCATTGTTGCTCTTGGGGAAAAGCACGGCTTGGATGTTCCCGTGAATTGGTTGGTTACTAATCTGGTCAAAGTCAAAGAGAAGATTTCTGCTCAACGAGGTGGAAATGGCTATTGACAATCATGTGGATCGATTTCTTACGCATGTCGTAGTTGAAAAAGGACTGGCTCAGAATACGGTGGAGTCCTATAGTCGTGATCTTCAGAAACTTTGCGAGTTTCTGGAGAGAAGGGATATTCAGGATGTTGCGCAGGTTGGGAATATAGAGATTATGTCTTTCATAGTGGAACTCAAATCGAGGGGGTATTCGAGTAGAACAAGGGGCAGAACCCTTTCTGCTGTTAGGATGTTCTTTCGGTTTTTGGTGGGAGAAGGGAGTCTGGGCGTGGACCCAACTGCGAACATCGAAAGTCCGCGCATACCTGCCCATCTACCAGGAATCTTGACGATTTCCGAAGTTGATTCGTTGTTGGCGCAGCCCGATATTACCATGGACAGGGGAATGCGCGACAAGGCTATGCTTGAGGTGCTGTATGCCACCGGGATTCGGGTCTCCGAGCTTATTGACTTAAAGACGAACAGCCTGAATCAGGAGGTTGGATATATTATTGCCTTCGGAAAGGGATCTAAAGAACGCATCATTCCCTTCGGTGATACTGCCGGACAATTTGTAAGGAAGTATCTGACCACAGTTCGACCGCGGTATGCCGCAAAAGGGGGTCCGAACCCATTTCTCTTTCTAAATGCGTCGGGGAGGAGATTGACTCGGCAGGGCATTTGGAAGCTGCTAAAACGATATGCCCTCAAGGCAGGTATCGGGAAGAAACTGTCGCCGCATACCCTTCGGCACTCATTTGCGACCCATTTAATTGAGCGGGGAGCTGACCTTCGGAGCGTGCAGACAATGTTGGGGCACGTTGATATTTCTACAACCCAGATATATACCCACGTTACCCAGGAGCGACTGAAAAAGATTCATCAAAAGTATCATCCGCGAGCCTAAAATCACCATGGAAGTCATTACCACTCATTTAAACGCAGATTTTGACGCGGTAGCGTCGATGTTGGCTGCAAAAAAAATGTACCCAAAGGCAAAATTGGCTTTCCCGGGGTCCCAGGAAAAGGGTTTGCGGGACTTTTTCCTCCAGTCAACGATTTATGTGTTGCAGGCGGAACGAATCAAAAACATAGACCTGGAGAAAATCACCCGCCTTATTCTGGTCGACATCCGGCAGAGGGATAGAATCGGGCGATTCAAGGAAATCATCGACAGGAAGGATGTGGATATCCACATTTACGATCACCATGCCCCCTCGGAGAATGACATCGTCGGGTCGGTTAATGTTATTGAGGAGGTGGGGGCCACCACCACGATCTTTTGTCGCCTTTTTGAGAAGAAAAAAATTTCTGTGACCCCGGATGAGGCAACAATCATGATGATGGGGATTTATGAGGACACGGGGAGCCTCACATTTTCCTCAACCACTGCCGAGGATTTTTATGGAGCGGCGTACTTGCTAAAGCAGGGTGGGAATCTCAACGTTGTTGCCGACATAGTATCGAAGGAATTGACCGCCGAACAGGTTTCCATCCTTTACGAACTCATTCACACCGCGAGTGTACATGTCATAAACGGAATCGATGTTGTTATTGCCACGGCATCGACGGATCTTTATATCAGTGACTTTGCCGTCCTGGTGCATAAATTGAGGGATATGGAGAATATTAATGTCCTCTTTGTTCTGGCTGAAATGGAGGGACGGGTTTATCTCATTGCGAGAAGCCGGTTGCGGTCGGTTGATGTCAGTAAGGTTGCTTTGCAATTCGGGGGAGGCGGTCATCCCTCGGCCTCATCGGCGACATTAAAGGGCTATACGCTTCCTCAAGCCGAGGAAAAGCTGCGTAAAATTCTCCACAGAAACCTGAGGCCGTTGCAAAGTGCAAAGGACCTCATGACTTCACCGGTGATCTCGGCGGATGCCGATGAGTCGCTCCGGACAGTCGGTGAGAGAATCTCGAAATTTCAGTTAAATACGTTGCCGGTTATAAAAGATTCCCGAATGGCGGGCCTCGTTACCCGGGAAATCGTGGAAAGGGCGATTAATCATAACCTGGGAGAACTGCCCGTTAAGGAGTACATGATCACTGATTTTCCGAAAGTAAGCCCGTCAACGCCGTGGAGCAAGATACAAAGAATGATGCTTGAAGAGAATCAACGTTTTTTGCCGGTTTGCCGGTCGGGGAAAGTGATCGGGGCCATTTCGAGAACCGACATGCTCAGGTTCTATAGAATAAATGGGGAGAAGGGCTCGCGCAAGGTGTATGACTTTGATTACGATTTATCCAAGGTTCGGAAAAGGGATTTTGTGAGCCAGATGGAGGAGCAATTGCCGGCATCGATCATGGATTTAATGAGGAGTTCGGGGAGGCTGGCCGATGAGATGGGGTATCAGGTTTTTGCCGTGGGGGGGTTTGTGCGAGATATTTTGCTTCGCCAAAAGAACTTGGACGTGGATCTGGTGGTTGAAGGTGAGGGGATTAAATTTGTGAGAGAATTTGCGCGGCGATACAACCTTGCCGCTACCTATCACCGGAAGTTTGGTACCGCGAGAATTGTCGTGGGGGAGGTTAAAATTGATGTTGCCTCGGCACGAAGGGAATATTATGAGCATCCTGCGGCCTTGCCGATAGTGGAATTAAGTACGATACGGCAGGACCTCTATCGCCGCGATTTCACCATTAACACGCTTGCGATACGGCTTAACCCGGAGTATTTCGGCGAGATGTTGGACTTTTTTGGGGCTAAGAAGGATGTGAAGAGCCGGGTTGTTAAAGTGATCCACAATTTGAGTTTTATTGAAGACCCCACCCGAATTTTTCGGGCGTTGCGATTCGAACAACGGTTCGGGTTTGCCATCAATAAGGAGACAGCCAAGCTGATTCAGAATGCGGTTAGAATGGACATCCCTCTTCGACTCTCCGGCCACCGAATTTTTGGAGAATTACAGTTGATACTGGAAGAAGGAAATCCTCCTTCCATTATCAGGCGGATGGCCGATTTTGACCTGCTGCGATTCTTTCATCCCCGGCTTGCCTTCACGACGGAGATGGAAATACTGATGGAGTCGATACGTGAAGTATTACATTGGTTTGAGCTTCTTTTTCTCACTGAGAAGTGGGAAAAATGGAGGGTATATCTGTTGGGGATGGCTGACGGGCTGCCTGAGGAAGGACCAGACGAGTTCGGGGAGCGGTTTGCTTTTTTAAGGAAGAACACGAGGAAAGTATTATCGGAACGAGTCGCGGCACAGTGCGCCTTAAGCAAGCTTCAGGGTGAAAATGCGGTCACGAACAGCGCTGTTTATGAGACGCTTCACGTGCTTTCCACTGAAGCTCTTCTTTACATTATGGCCAAGACGACTCAGCAAAGAATCAAAAAGGTCATATCGAACTATATTACTCATCTGCGTTTTGCCGAGTCGATTCTGACCGGTGAAGATCTTAAAAAGATGGGTCTGGCTCCAGGGCGGCTCTACAAACAGGTATTAGATAGTCTTCTCCGTGCGCGTCTTGATGGAAAGGTAAGGACGCGCGAAGATGAGATCAGGTTCGTTAATAAAGACTTTCTTTCCGGATTGCCACAAGCGGATTGACTTCACCTAAAGACTCTGATAAAAGGAATCACTTACTTTTTTGCCCTGTTGAATCCCGTCGTTGCCGAGAGTATCAAAGGATATATGGAATTCGCGCAAACCCTTCAGTATCTGTCCATTGTGGCGCTGCCGTTTACCATTGCGGTCAGTTTTCATGAGGCGGCTCATGGTTATGTGGCCAACAGGCTGGGCGACCCTACCGCTCGCCTGCTTGGTCGTCTGACGCTCAACCCTTTACGGCATATAGACCTTTTTGGCACTATTCTTCTCCCGTTGATATTGGTTATTTCGCATGCCGGGATAATTTTTGGGTATGCAAAACCGGTTCCCGTCAACATTTTTAACCTGAGGAATCCCAAGAGGGACATGATGTGGGTAGCCGCGGCGGGACCTGCCGGCAACCTTCTTCTGGCATTCGCCAGCGGTTTGCTTATGCGGATCATCTTGCTTGTCCGACCGGAACTGCTGGACCTTGCCAACGCGGGTGGAAACCTTTTTGCCCGGGGGGGAGTTGCCGCTTCCGTTATGGTGCCGCTTGTTCTGATGATTCAAATCAGTATTTTGATAAACGTGATTCTGGGGGTTTTTAACCTCATTCCCATCCCCCCGCTTGACGGAGGGAAAATTCTCATGGGCATAATGCCCGAAGAGAAAGCTCGACTCTTAGCAAAGATAGAACCGTTCGGGTTCCTTATCATCGTGGGACTGATTGTTGTTAATCCATTCGGAGTGAGCACTCATTGGATTTTTGGTTTTATGGAATACCTGGTAAGACTCTTTAGTTTTTCATAACAATTAATGTGGGATTGCGCGGATGGAAAGAAAGAGAATTGTAAGCGGGATGAGGCCCACCGGAAAACTCCATTTGGGCCATTATTACGGAGCACTCCAAAACTGGGTTCGTCTGCAGGAAGAATACGAATGCTTCTATTTTGTTGCCGACTGGCACGCCCTCACCACCGAATACGCCAATCCCGGTATCATCAAGGAGTCGATTTATGATATGGTGATAGACTGGCTTTCGGTAGGCATTATGTCGCCGGAAAGCACTGTCTTTATCCAGTCCTCGGTTCCGGAACACGCGGAATTGCATTTAATGCTTTCAATGATAACCCCCCTGGCCTGGTTGGAGAGGAATCCGACCTATAAGGAGCAGCAGCAGGAATTAAGGGAAAAAGATATTCACACCCACGGTTTCCTGGGGTATCCGGTCCTCCAGGCGGCTGATATCATCATCTATAAAGCGCATAAAGTGCCGGTGGGGGTGGATCAAGTTCCCCATGTGGAGCTCACAAGGGAAATTGCCCGGCGATTTAATTTTCTCTACCAGGAGACGTTTCCCTTGCCTGAGCCCTTGTTGGCGGAGACCCCTAAAATCTTGGGTTTAGACGGACGAAAAATGAGCAAGTCCTATAACAACGCGATTTTTCTCTCGGATCCGCCGGAGGTTGTTGATAAGAAAGTAGCTGAAATGTTTACGGATCCGCAGCGGGTTCGACGAAGGGACCCGGGGAATCCCGATATCTGCAACGTCTTTTCGCTGCATAAGCTTTATAGTGACGTGGATGATGTGGAGATGATCGATCATGACTGTCGCACTGGCAAGATAGGCTGTGTTGAGTGCAAAAAGATGCTGTCACCGCGGGTCATTGAATTTCTTGCTCCTATTCGCGGAAGGCGAATGGATTATGTGAACCATCGGGATGCGATTGAAGAGGTGCTGGCTCACGGAAATAAACATGCTCGTGCCATAGCAAAAGAAAATCTCAGGGAGGCACGAGAGGCAATGGGCGTCTAACAATGATTGAATCATATGAATGATAATGGCTCCCCCTATAAGGTTCACCTTCCGATTTTTGAAGGCCCCTTGGACCTCCTTCTCCACCTCATCAAGATCAACGAAATCGATATATACGACATACCTATTTCAGTGGTTACCGAGCAATATCTTCAGTATCTTGCCCTTATGCAGGAAGTGAATATCGATGTGGCGAGTGAGTATCTGGTAATGGCGGCCACCCTGGCCCATATCAAGTCCAAGATGTTGCTGCCTTCCCCTTCGCTCGAAGATGATGATGCTGGTGAAGATCCGAGGACCGAGCTTGTTCAACGGTTGCTCGAGTATCAATGCTTTAAAAAGGCGGCCGAGAAACTCAGCAACCAAGAGATTCTGGGCCGGGACGTATTTACTCGTTCAGAACCAGCGCCGGAGACAGAGGATGAAAGTATCGAGGAAGCGAGCCTTTTTGATTTGCTTGAGGCGTTGCGTGGAATCCTCGGCAAAATAAAATCAGAGGAGTTTCTCCTCGACTTTAAGAAAGAGAAAATATCCTTTAAGGATAAAACGGTTGAGATTTTAGAAAAATTGGCGCACGCTGAATATATCGTCCTCCAGGATTTGTTTAGTTCATGCAAAAGCAGACTTGAGATAATCGTAACCTTCGTAGCTATGCTGGAATTGATTCGGAGTCAAAGGATTCGTGCCTTACAACTTCAGAACTTTGGCTCGATTCGAATCGCCTTGCGAACCTGATTCCGCTGTAAAATAAAACGACGCGGCCATATCTGAAGAAATTGGTGATAGTCTGGTATATTTTTACTGACGGGGAGGTGAGAAATCGTGGAGCGGAATGATTTGAAACTTATTCTGGAGAGCTTGCTCTTTGCCTCTGAGGTTCCCATTGGCCTCGATAGATTTCATGAAATCATTCCTGACATTGCCAAGAAGGAGTTGCGGCAGACTCTTTCCGAGTTGAGGGATGATTTTGACCGTTTGGATCGTAGCTTCTGTCTTCGGGAAATTGCTCATGGATATCAGCTGTACACTAAGCCGAGATATTCGGAATGGATTGCCAAACTAAGGAAGAGCCGTCCTTTCCGCCTCGGCCCGGCGGCTATGGAAACCCTGGCAATCGTGGCCTACAAGCAGCCGGTCACCCGAGCCGAGATTGAGGAACTTCGTGGCGTCGAGGTGGGGGGTATCCTGCGCAGTCTCCTTGAAAAAAGGCTCCTTAGGATCATAGGCAAAAAGGATGTGGCCGGCAAACCGCTGCTCTACGGAACAACAGCTCAATTCTTGACGGTTTTTGGGCTCAAAGGGTTGAATGAACTTCCGTCCCTGGAGAACATTGAGGAATACGACGAAGGCACGTTGCCTCTCTTCCCCACGTTTCCGGCTGGCGCCGGAGGCGACTCCCCCCCCACGCAGACCTCCCCGGATGAAGACGATGATGGGGAACAGACTCTCTAGGCTCGGCCGTGCGCCGGCGTTATAAAAACCTTGCTTTTCATTGAGACGGTTATTCGAGCATGAAAATGCGACTTCAGAAAATAATTGCCAATGCCGGCATTGCCTCCCGCAGGAAGGCGGAGGAAATGATTGCGGAGGGTAGGGTTACCATAAACGGAAAGGTAGTGACAAAATCGGGGTTTCTCTGTGATCCGAAGGAGACCAGGATCAGCATAGACGGTAAGCTGCTGAAGGAAAATGGAAAGAAGATCTACATAATTCTGAATAAGCCGCGGGGATATATCTCGACGGTTAATGATCCCCAGAAACGCCCGACGGTGGTGGAGCTTGTCAAGCCCTTGAGGATGAGAGTATTTCCGGTCGGACGGCTCGACTATGATGCAGAGGGGGTTATACTGCTTACAAATGACGGGGAGTTCGCCGAAAGAATTATTCATCCTCGGTTTCGCATTCCTCGCACGTATGTGGTTAAGGTTAAAGGGTTCCCGGGACTATCGGCAATCGCTGCCTTGCGCCGGGGAATTCGATTGTCGGATGGTATGAGCGCTCCGGCCCGCGTTCGGGTGGTCGACAAAACGAAAAGAAATGCGTGGGTTAGGATAACGGTTATCGAGGGCAGAAACAGGCTTATTAAAAGGATGTTTGAGGCAGCGGGACATCCGGTCCTGAAGCTTAAGAGGGTAAAACTGGGGCCCTTCTCGCTCGGTCATCTTAAGCCGGGTGAATATATGTTGGTTTCTCCTCAAAAGATTGCTCTTTTGTTCAGAGGAACAGAGCGGTTGAAGGAAGATGCATGAAGGATGCGGCCGTGTACGCCAAAGCCCTCCTTAAAATCACAATAATTTGCACCTGGATCGCGATGATAGGGCTTCTGGTACAGAGGACGGGAGTGGACCAGCCAACGGTGGAAGTAGGTTTTTCCTCGGTGCCGGATACCCTGGATTTTCAGCAGGAATGGATGGGGATCTATTTAAGGGGGAAGAAGGCCGGATACGCGGTAACCACACAGGAACGAATCGGGGATCTGTATGTTATCCGGGAACACTCACTGATGTATTTGAGGGTATCCGGAACAAAACAACGAATCGAGTACCGGCTGAGGACAACTTCGGATGTTGAATTCACGTTGCGGTCCTTTGATTCCTTGCTCTCGTCAGACGGCGTGGAGTTCGGAGTTGCGGGTGAAATTAAGGATGGAAACTTGGATTTGATCGTTCGCACCGGAAACAGGGAGGAGCGTGTCACTCTATCGCTGGATGATGTTCCTTTTTTAACGAGTTGCATAAAACCCTATATGGTGAGAAAAGGCCTCGAAATCGGGAAACGATATCGGTTCCCTTTCTTCGACCCGTCGACAATGAGTAAAAGCGAAATGCTGATTCACGTCGAGGGGAAGGAGGAGCTTGAAAGCGACGGTGCCCCGGTGGTGACCTATAGACTCAGAGAAACCTACAAAGGGATTGAGACGATAGCCTGGGTAACCGAAAAGGGTGAAACCATAAAGGAGGAGAGCCCCCTGGGGTTCACGCTTGTGAAAGAGAGCCAGGAGGAGGCGATTTCGGGAGAATGGGCGAAAGGGGAGCACGAAGACATTGTAGGTATGACCGCGGTCAAATGTGACCGGCGCATTAGCAATCCGCGGGGAGTCGTTAAATTGAAGGTCAGAATTGATAGCGCACCGGGAGATGATTTTGAACTCGAAGGAGGTCGCCAAGAGGTGGCGGATAGCGTGGTAGCTATTGAGCAAGAAGATCCGGCAGCGTTTAAGACGTATCTGTTGCCATGCACCAAGGAGGAATTATCATCCTATTTGGCGGCAACGCCGTTCATTCAGAGTGCTGATGAGAGGATTGTTGCGCAGGCCAAAGGAATAACTCAGGGAGTGCTTGATGCCGAGACGGTGGTTCGGCAGATCGTCGAGTGGGTTTATGCGAATCTGGAAAAGAAGCCGACCATAAGTATTCCCAGTGCCCTGGAAGTGCTCGACCATAAGCGCGGCGATTGTAATGAACATGCTGCTCTTTTTACTGCGCTGGCGCGTGCGGTTGGTGTTCCGACGAGAGTGTGTGTCGGTCTTGTGTGCATGGGTGACGGCTTTTATTACCACGCCTGGGCTGAAGTATTTTTGGGGATATGGGTTGCCGTTGATCCGGTATTGGGTCAATTCCCCGCTGATGCGACCCACATTCGCTTTGTAATAGGCGACGTGAGTGATCAACTGAGGATGATGCGGGTGGTTGGGCGCCTGCAACTGGAGGTCCTTGAGTACCGGTGATAAAGCTAATTAACCTGACGAAGAAATTCGGAACCTTCACTGCGGTGGACACTGTTAGTCTGACTGTCGAACCGGGGACTATCTTTGGGTTTCTTGGACCAAATGGTGCCGGAAAGACTACGACGATAAGAATGATGGTGGGATTGCTTAAGCCGACGTCCGGGGAGGTAATTATTGAGGGGAAGAATATCGCGCATGAGCCTGTTGAAGCAAAAAAAGTAATCGGTTTTGTTCCCGATCGTTCGTTTATCTATGAAAAGCTCACGGGAAGGGAATTTCTCGAGTTTGTCGGAGGGCTGTACGGCCTCTCCAAGGATGAGTGCCGGGAAAAAATTCAGACGTTGCTGGAGGTGTTCGGGCTTACCGGTTGGGGGGAGGAGCTGATTGAAAGCTATTCGCACGGCATGCGACAGCGATTGGTGCTCTGTTCCGCTTTGATCCATAATCCTCGAGTCATTATTGTTGATGAACCGGTGGTCGGTCTGGACCCACGAGGAGCCCGATTGGTGAAAGCGGTATTCAAAGATCTCGCACGGCGGGGAAAAACCATCTTTGTGTCGACTCATGTCCTAGAGATTGCCGAAGAGATCTGTGACCGGATCGCCATAATTCAAGATGGCCGGGTCACGGTGTCAGGGACGATAGAGGAACTCAAAGAGATAGCGAACACCAGCGACAATCGGTTAGAGGCACTCTTCCTGCGGCTAACCGGTGAAGACGACACCCGTGATGCAATCGCCGCGTTAACCCTCGAACGCAATGAATAGTCTCCCAGACCTTCTGCACCCACGGTGGCAGTGCCTCAAACACCGGATTAAGGATGTACGCGCCCGGGAAATGCTTAAGCCGATAATCCTTGCTTGCCTAGCACTTGGGTTCTGGAGTGGTACATTCATCGTCTTCTATCGGGTTCTGGCATATTTTCAAGGCATCGAGTCGCTTGGCGATTTTCTTGCCGCGAAATTGCTTTCCATGATATTGCTTGTCTTCTTTTCGATATTGCTGTTCAGCACCATCATCGCCTGCCTCTCGATTTATTATCTTTCGGATGACCTTCAACTCCTGTTCTCCCTGCCGGTTTCCCTTAGTGACGTCTATGTCGCCAAGCTGCTGGAAACGACGGTAACCAGCTCATGGATGGTCCTTCTGTTTGGGACGCCGATTTTTCTTGCCTTTGGGGTTGTATATCATGCGCCATTGATGTTTTACGGGTATTGGGTGATCGTATTTGTTCCCTTGATAATCACTACCTCCACCCTTGGTGTTATGTTTACCATGACACTGGTAACTGTTTTTCCCGCCAGGCGCACTCGTGATATCATGGTCCTGCTTTCAATACTATTCACCGTTGTCCTCTATATTTTGTTCCGTTTGCTGAAACCCGAGAGCCTCGTGGATCCGGAGAGCTTTTCCAGTATGATCGACTATTTCACGACTCTTCGCACTGTGTCGTCACCGTTTCTACCGAGCGTTTGGGCTAGTGAGTGTCTTCTGCCCTGGCTTCAGCCCAGTTACAGGGGGAACAGCGGTTTTTTTCTCCTTATGCTCTGGAGTACCAGTCTGGCTTTGCTGGTGATCGGTGACTGGACGAGTTCGCGTTTGTACTATAACGGATGGAGCAAATCTCAGGAGGCAAAGCGGACGCGCCTTACCCGAAGGAAAACCTTCACGTATGCGCTGGAGCTTTTCACAAAACCGCTGAGCCCGGCAATCCGGATGTTGATTGAAAAAGATGTAAAGGTTTTCCTGCGCGATACGACGCAGTGGTCCCAGTTGCTCCTGCTGTTTGGTTTAATAATCGTATATGTCTACAACTTTACGGTGCTGCCCCTTGACAGGTCCCCCCTCCCGACCTTTTATCTCCAGAACCTGTTCTCTTTCCTGAATTTGGGACTCGCGGGCTTTGTCCTTTCAGCGCTTGCGGTGAGATTTGTGTTCCCTGCGGTCAGCCTTGAGGGTAGAGCGTTCTGGATTATTCGGACATCTCCATTTCCCCTGCGTGCTTTTATGTGGAGCAAATTCTGTCTCTACGTGTTCCCCCTTATTGTTCTGGCGGTCATCTTGACGGTTGTTACCAATTGGCTGTTGGAGGCAACTACCTTCATGATGATGCTTTCGGTGATCACCATCCTTATAATGACTGTCGGGATTACCAGTCTGGGCGTGGGTATGGGGGCAATGTATCCCCGGTTCCGGCACGACAACACTGCGGAAATATCGGCAGGATTTGGCGGACTTGTGTATATGATTTGTGCCATGGCGCTTATTGGTGTCAGTATTATTTTGGAAGCTCGCCCGGTCTATATCTTTTTTCTCTCGTATCTGAAGAAGGCGCCCCTTTCCGGCTGGTTTTATGGGGAACTCAGCGCAGCGTTGCTCCTGTTGGTGGGGATTAACATTGCCTCTGTGGTGCTTCCCATCCGTTATGGCCTGAGGAACCTGATAAGCATGGAGAACCATGAGTAAAGGATCGGGCGTATTGAGGTGAACCGCATGGACAACGAAAACCGATAATGAAGGTATCCCGAACAAAGGTCTCTTTCACCTCCGGCACCCTTGAACTGGAAGCCTGTTTTTCGTGGCCGATGCATATTTCACCGTGTCCCGGGGTAATACTGTGTCATCCCCATCCCCTGTATGGGGGCGATATGGACAATAATGTCATTGCCGGCGTGGGGACCGAATTGGAAACCGCCGGCTTTGCCGTGCTACGGTTCAATTTTCGAGGAGTACACTTGAGTGAGGGCGCTTATGGCGACGGGGATGGAGAAGTTGTTGATGTTCTGGCAGCTCTTTCCTTCATCAGGTCTCAGCCCATGATCGACGCCAAGCGACTATTTTTGGCGGGCTATTCCTTTGGCGCCTGGGTGGGGCTTCAGGCAGCCTTGCGGAACTGTGGTCTCGCCGCGGTGGCAGGGATTGCTCCGCCGCTTGGAGTATATGACTTCGAGTTTTTGGCTGGGCTTAGCATACCGATTATTGTTGTGAGCGGGGATCGGGATGACTTTTGCGAGAAAAACAAGCTCGATGAGATGTTTAACGGCCTCGCTGTTCCGAAAAAACGGGTTGTCCTGGCGGGATGCGATCATTTTTATTGGGGAAGGGAGGGTGAGGTGGCGGCGGCTGTGAGGGCTTTTTTCTGTTTACATTTGTGATTCACCATATTAGTATTAAAAAAGAAGCCTTTGGGGAACACTCCAACCTGACGGCAGAGAACGAGGCCTAAAGAGTGAAAATTCGATTGATTGATCCTGCCCTCAGAGCGCCAGGTCAGCAGCACCATACCAATAAGGAAGTCAAGTCCTTCTGGTTCTCTCACCTTAGCCTTACCATGCTGGCCGGACTAACACCGGAAGAGCATCTGGTGTCCATTACTGATGAAAATGTTGATGAGATCGACTTTGAAGAAAATGTCGACTTGGTTGGTTTAACGGGTATGACCATCCATGCTCCGCGCGCCTATGAAATAGCGAAAGAATTTCGAGCCCGCGGGATCCGGGTTGTAATGGGGGGTATTCATGCTTCAAATCTCCCGAGGGAGGCAAAAGAACATGTGGATTCAGTGGTGATCGGTGAGGCGGAAGCCGTATGGGGAACGGTCCTGCGCGACCTGCAAGGGGGAGCATTAAAACCATTTTATAAAGCTGATGCCCTTTGTTCGCTGAGTGGGCTCCCGCATCCCCGGCAGAAACTTTTAAAGAAGAAGGCTTATTTGACCACCAACTGCGTGCAGACGACGCGCGGATGTCCCTTCGGATGCAGTTTCTGTTCGGTGACGGAGTTCTTCGGTCGGCGTTATCGCGTTCGTCCGGTGAAGGAAGTGGTAAGAGAAGTCGAACAGTATGCCGGGGATTTTGTCGCATTCGTGGATGATAATATTGTCGGAAACCCTCGTTATGCCAAGGAACTGTTTGGGGCCCTTATTCCGCTTAATATTCGGTGGGGGAGCCAAGCGAGCCTGACGATGGCCAAAGACGATGAATTGCTTGCCCTCGCTCGTAAAAGCGGGTGCATTGCCATGTTTGTGGGAATAGAGTCTCTTAGTCAAAAAAACCTTTCGATGATGAATAAGTCGTTCAATCGAGTGGAGGAGTATTCGGAAGCTCTCCGGAAATTTCATGACCAGGGGATCATGGTAAATGCTTCCTTAATGTTCGGTCTTGATGACGATGATGAGAGTGTATTCGAAAAAACAGTTCGGTTTGTTGAAAATAATAGAATCGAACTGATCACCTACAATATCCTTACCCCGCTCCCCGGCACGAAGTTATTCGCCCAAATGGTTAAGGAAAACCGTATCATCGATTGGGATTGGACAAAGTATAACAGCGGAAATGTTGTCTTTAAGCCACGGTTGATGACCGAGGAAACGTTACAGAACGGATATTATTGGGTGGCAAAGAAGACCTATTCCTACCGTTCTATTCTGAAGAGACTGGGTTTTGCGAAGAAGAATTTTGTTTCGAGATTCTCACTCAATTTAGGGTACCGTGGATTGGCACAACAGGTTCCCAAAGGACATTTGAGCAGCATTGCGGCATACCTGGGGGATTTGAACACCTCGCTTCCAATAAAAGAGTTAAACAGGCTCATTCCCACCGACAGAGTTTCTAGCAAGGAAAGATTCAGGAGAATGGTCGCCGAAGCCGAGGCATTCCTTTACATACGAACGATCAAAAACGACAGGACCAGAACGGTGACCATTAATCTCGAGGGGGCTTTGGATACGAAAGCGGCCAGGGAACTTGTGAAACGTATTAAGCGGATTATTAGCAAGGGGCAGGAGAAGATAGTCCTCGATTTTAGCGAAATTAGATATTTTTCTCCTAAGGCAATAAATGCATTGTTTTTGGCGAATTATGACTTTTTAATGCGAATAAGGGGGAGAATTTCCTTTGTGAGAGTAAACGAACGCATCGTCGGGATGGCAGCGAACGTGGCGAGTTTTATTTTTGACGGAGATGTTATAAGTGATCAACTACCTACCTGATCCGATGTGGGTGAGAGGACGGTGAAGTAGGTTTTGCCGGAGTTTTTGCTTGCCAAACTTGCCGGTTCGCGGGGGCGGTTCTTTTTTTGGTGGTAAGAGGATAAAGGTGAACTTACCCAATATTTTATTGTCTTAAACAACAAAGCTTCGTCATGGAGGCATAGAAGGGATTAAATTTGCAGAAAAGTGACGAAGTTTTAGTGAACGAAACGAGGAGAGGGAATAAGAAATCGTTTGAGCTTCTCGTTATCAAATATGAGAAACAAATATTTAATTTGATTTACCGATTTACGAACGATAGGGAAACTGTCGCCGATCTGGCCCAGGATACATTTTTTAAAGCCTATCGAGGAATCCATAAATTCAAGGGAAAATCCTCTTTCTATACATGGCTGAGACGGATAGCCATCAATAACAGCATCAACTACCTTCAAAGCAGAAAAGAATACGCTTCTCTGGAACAAGATAGTGAAGATGCGGAGATCCGAAATCTGAGTGATAGCCGCTATGAAGCCCCCGAAGAGAGCGTCCTGTCCAAGGAAATGAGCGTGATTGTAAGGAAAACTCTTGAATCACTTCCCGAGCAGTTCCGATCTATTCTTATCATGAGAGAATTTGAAGAAATGAGTTACTCGGACATCGCCGATTCACTGGGATGCCCGGTGGGTACGGTTCGGTCTCGGTTGTTTCATGCTCGGCGGGTATTCAAAGAAAATCTGGAGCGTTATGAAAAGGAAAGACCATGAAGTGTTCTGAATTTCACGAACTCCTATCCGGCTACATCGACGATGAACTTACCGCCAGAGAAACCAAGAAACTCTTGGGCCATCTGGAAGAGTGTCGGGACTGCACAGTTGCGCTGGGCGAGCTTCTCCAGCAGAAGGAAAAGATGTGTTTGCTGCGGACGGCATATGTTGCTGCAGAGCCAACTGCCGAATTTTCTCAAAGGGTTATGAGAGCTATAGAACAAGCGGAACCCCTTCGTGAACCCGGCGGACTTCGATTGATATTTTTACATATGAGTTCTTGGTTTGGCATGTCCCTCAGGCGACCTGCATTAGGTATGTCCTTCTTGTTTGTTGTCGGCGTTGCCATAGGTCTGCTCGTGGGCGTTACCCCGCTCAAACCTTTTCAAGAGAATAAGTTGATGAGTGTTTATGAGCTTCAGTCAAAACAAGTTTCCGAAGAGGTTCCTTGCAGCACGGAGATGGATGATGATGATGAGACTATCGCTTTCGATCACTTCGCTTATTCGTCGGCTGATACGATTGTAAATACTCCGTGCCTGTTGGAGTATGCAGCCCACACGGCGGGAGCTGACAATTATTGATGGATAGCATACACGTAGCCCTGTGAAACCATGAAATTGTTCGCCGCATTTTTCGCATCCTGCATTGTTATCTTTGGTACCGTGGCCGGTGCGGAGCAGATTGATGACATTCTGAGTAAGATGCAAGAGGCTAATACCGGCATTGCCTACGAAGGTACCTTAACGACGGTATTAATTAATTCCCCTTTCCCAAGATCCTACCAATATAAGGTGTCCAATTATGGCAACCTTCACCGCAAAGAAGAGCTTCTGACGGAGGGCATGAACAAGGAGATTGATTACGATGATGGGACCCATCTGTGGCGGTTTTTCCCTCATAAAAATTTAGTAATTAAGGAAAAGTCTCGTAATTTGAGGTTGTTGCAGTATCAGGTGAAAGAAAATCTTGAACTGGTAAGACAGAATTACGACGTTCAGATACTGGGTGAGTACGACCTCAATAGTCGGCGGGGCCACAGAATCCTGTTTAAACCGATCGTGGGCGACCGGCCGCAACAAATATTTTGGATCGACGAGCAGACCGGGGTGCCTTTCAGAACTGAGAAATATGGCACCAACAATCAGTTAGTCTCCGTTTCCTCATTTTCTAAAATTGCTTTTTCGAGCCCCTCTGAGCAAGATGGCTTGTTTTTGAAAGTTCCTCCACACACCCTCATGACCGAGATATTGGAAAAGGGGAATCTGACGTTGGCGGAGGCGTATAAACTTACCAATGGCAGAGTTTATGTTCCTCAGTATATCCCGTCCGGATTTAAACTGAAGAACATTATCATGAGAATTCAGGGTGGAACGAAGATCCTTCAGTTGTTTTATAGTGATGGATTAAGTTCTCTCTCGATATTTCAGCGCCACAATGGAACCCTCGGCAGGAAACCGTTCCCACATTTTTTGAAGATCAAAGTGGGGACAAAAGAAGCCTTTCTTTGTACCTCGGGCTCGCTAAATACCCTAAACATGATCTGCACTCCGATAAAGATAACCCTTATGGGCGAATTGTTCCAGGAGGAAATGGTAAAAGTAGGAAGCTCATTGACGCCCACTGTTTCAGGGGTTTCTTTCGGCAGCGACACGGCTGCGCCGCAGTAAAAGCTCCGAGAATCCATCCTCCGCGATTCAGCCTGAACAATCTTCACCCTCGTGAATTACCCCCAAGGTTTCCGTATAACTCGTTATCGCAATTTTCTGGTTCCGCCGCCAGAAAGTATTGGGGGCATTGAGCGGGGTTGGATCTGAGAGGAACTGGCGCGGGAGGAATCGAATTTAGCGGCTTCACCGCTGGTTCACAGGTATGGTTTTATCGCCTCGCAAAACTTCTCTGCCATTAATGTGTAGCCATCATTATTGGGGTGGATGGGATCGCTCATGAACTTGGCATTCCCCATGATTCCCTTTAAAATGTTAGGGACAAGGACGGATCCGGTTTCTTTGCAGAGCTGCTTATAGGCCTTTCCAAAGCCTCTGCCGTAAAACGGGATATCAACTCCGCCCACGATGACGAGCGCTCCGTTTTCCTGAATTCTGGTGACGATCGTTCTTAGATTCCTGAAGGCGAGGTCTCTCGGGATCCTGTTTTTCAAATCATTGCCTCCCAGAGTAATCAAAACGATGCGGGGGGATTTGCAGAGCAGATCATCTTCCACGCGGGCGAGGGCGGTAGACGTTGTGTCCCCGGGAACTCCGGCATTTATGATTGATTGAGAGATCATCACCGAGAGCTGGGAAGGGTAGTCCATGCCCTCTGTCGCTCCGGTTCCATAGGTCAAACTGTCGCCGAAGCAGATGATATTTTCACCGGTGGGATTTTGATTGGTGATGTCGTAGCGAGAGGGAAAGAGGAGGTATGCGACGAAGGCGGCAATAAAAAGGCCGATTATAATAAGTTTGCTTTTCATGGGAGGAATCACTCGTTGGCAACAGGATCAATCATCGGCGTGCTGCCCTGTTAATTTACCAGACTTTGAACGGGCGCGGGAATTCTTCCGCCGAACCGGATGAAGTTTGCCGAGCCGGCGTTATTATGTACCGGGATTATGGTTGCCTCGCCGAGAAGCCCGCCGAAGGAAACTTTGTCTCCCGCCTTTTTCCCCGGCACCGGGATAAGTCGAGCGGCAGTGGCCTTCCTATTAATGACGCCGATGGCCATCTCATCGGCAATGATGGCGGAAATTGTTTCCGGTGAGGTGTCCCCGGGAATGGCAACCATGTCAAGACCAACGGAACAGACGCTCGTCAGTGCCTCAAGTTTATCCAGGCTGAGAAGACCGTTGCGAACCGCCCCGGATATATTTAGATCCTCACTTACCGGGATAAAGGCGCCGCTCAGCCCTCCGACGTAGGAACTGGCAAAGGACCCGCCTTTTTTTACCGCGTCGTTAAGGAGGGCTAAGAGTGCCGTGGAACCGGGAACCCCGATGCTCAGTAAGCCCAGGCTTTGAAAAATTTCACCGACGCTGTCCCCTACGGTGGGACTCGGGGCCAGGGAGAGGTCAACAACGCCAAAGGGAACACTGAGCTGCCGAGCAACCTCCCGTCCAATTAATTCTCCCACTCTGGTGACCTTATAGGCAGTGCGTTTTATAATCTCCGAGAGTTCTCCCAGGTTCAAGGAAGGATTAGCATCGAGCGCCCGGTCGATTGCCTTTTTTACCACCCCCGGTCCGCTGACCCCGACGTTGACGACTGTTTCCGGTTCGCCCACTCCGAGGTAGGCACCGGCCATAAACGGAATATCCTGCGGAATATTGGCAAAGATGCAGAGTTTTCCGCAAGCCACCCCGTCGCGTTTCGAAGTCTGTTGGGCAGTGTTCTTGACGGTTTGCCCCATAAGGCCGACAGCATCCATATTAATGCCAGCTGCGGTGGAGGCGACATTGACGGAAGCACAAACCCGTTCGGTGGTGGATAGAGCATCCGGAATGGATTCGATAAGGGCAACATCCCCCCTGGAAAAACCCTTCTCCACCAGTGCGGTGAAGCCGCCGATAAAGTCAACGTTGACTTTATGAGCCACCTCGTCGAGGGTGGCGGCAATGGTTACAAGTTGCGGCGCTGTGAATGCAGCGCCGACAGCCGCGACAGGACTTACTGAAATGCGTTTATTAACCACCGGAATCCCATATTTGTCTCCCACGTCATTGCAAACCCCTACCAGTGCCCGTGCATGGTTTACTATCTTTTTATAGACTTTTCTCCTCACCATGCCGAGATTGTGACTTGCACAGTCGAAGAGATTAATACCCAATGTGACCGTGCGCACGTCCAAATGCTCGCTTCGTAACATTTCCAGCGTGGAAAGAACTTCTCGTTCACTTAACATAGCATCCCCTCTAAAAAAGGCGATCCAGTCAAAGAAAACAGGACTAAACTCTGTGGATCGCCTCGAATATTTCTCGATGCTGAAGGTTTAAGTCCAACCCAAAGCGTTTGGCCCGACCCTTCAATGCTTTCCGGAAAGCTTTCTGATCAATATTTTCCGGGATGTCAACTTCATATATCATGGTATTACGGTTGGGATCCTCTCCTCCGTGGAAGGCGGCCCTGAGATTTGTGATGTTGATATTGAATCGAGCAAGAATCTCCGTTATGCCGGCAACCAAGCCTATCCGGTCGCGTCCGACCGTGGTTATTACAAAAGGGATTGCTTTTTCTGCAGGGAGTTGGGAGTGATTTTCGGGATCTACAGCCCTAAGAAGGACATCGAGACCGAGAGGATCCAATGTGTTTTCAAGTTGCGAGAGAAGCTTTTGCTGGCTGAGGGAAGGGGGGAGCGTGGCGATAAAAATTGCCGCAAAGTGGCCTTGTTGAATCGTCTGGCTGATATTCTCAATGTTGGATCGGGTGCGGAAAAGGATTTTTGAAACTGCGGCCACGATTCCGGGCCTGTCCCTCCCCACAACGGAAATATGTACCTTTATCATACGGCCTTACTTGTGAATGTAATTGATCCCCGCCGCTTAAGGCAAGCGGGGAAACATTACCCCTATCCGGGGAAAATGTCAACTTCGGCAAGAGGGTATCAGTGATGGGGGCTAATTCACCAAGATCTGGATGGGTGTCGATAAGGGTTTTACCTGCCTTTCCCTTGACTTTATAGAAGGGTAGTGACAGTATTACTATCTATGACTACTGAACGGATTGATTTGGAAACAAATAGATCCAAGCAGCAACAAG
>JAFGRE010000016.1 GCA_016935335.1 Deltaproteobacteria bacterium | reverse complement strand
TCCATCAACCTATGACCGGTAGCGGAAAACTCCCTGATCTCAGCCGGACTCAACGGAAGCATCTCTTTGATGTCAGCTCCCGCTACAAACGCCTTGCCCGCGCCCGTTACAATGATGGCCCGTACGGTATCATCCTGCGCAAGATCCGAGAAAGCGGCGATCAAATCAAGCAATACTGCTTGATTCAAAGAGTTCAAGGCTGTCGGGCGGTTGACCTTTACCAGCGCCACCCCTTCTTCAATCTCCAACAAAACGTTTTCATAACCCATTTTCTCGTTTCCTCCTTCAACCGGCCTGCTCTTTCGCAGCACCATCAATCGAGCATCATTACTTATGAATAATCATAAAATCCTTTGCCTGTCTTTCGTCCTAAACGACCGGCGCGCACCATCTGCCGCAGGAGCGGGCTGGGACGGTATTTGGGATCACCGAATTCACAGTAAAGAACATCCATAATCGCTAATACGGTATCCAAACCGATCAGGTCGGCCAAAGCCAATGGACCGATGGGGTGATTACATCCGAGCTTCATGCCGTTGTCAATATCCTCCTTGGATCCAACCCCTTCCATGAGTGCATTGATGCCTTCGTTTATCATGGGAATAAGGATTCGATTGACAACAAAGCCGGCCGAGTCTTTTACCTCAATACCCGTTTTCCCTACTTTTTCAACAACCCCTTTCACCACCTGAACGGTCGCATCAGCCGTTTCCAATCCGCGAATGATTTCTACGAGCTGCATCACCGGCACCGGATTGAAAAAATGGACACCGACGAACTGCTGCGGCTTGCTAACGAAGGATGCCAGTTCGGTAATACTCAGTGAAGATGTGTTCGAGGCAAAGATTGTCTCAGCACCGCAGACTTTCTCTAATTCTTGGAATACCTGTTTTTTAAGATCTCTGTTCTCAATAATGGCCTCGATAATCAAATCACAGTGAGCCATCTCTTCGATTTTAAGGGTGCCTTGTACGCGCCCGAAAATGGCATCCGCCTGTTCCTGAGAAAGCTTCTCTTTTTTCACCAGACGGCCCAGGTTACCTTGAATTGCTTTCATCCCGTTCGCAACAAACCGATCCTCAATATCCCGCATCACTACATTATATCCGGCCTGAGCGCATACTTGAGCAATTCCGTTACCCATCTGTCCGGCCCCGATGACACCGATAGTTTTAACTTCCATTGAAAACCTCCTTACCTAAGGTTGGTATCAAACTCGTTCAAAGATTGCCGCCATCCCCTGTCCGCCACCGATGCACATGGTAGCAAGTCCCAGATTCAAATCCCTTCTGAGCATTTCATTCATGAGGGTAACCGTCACTCTCGCTCCGGTGCACCCGATGGGATGGCCAAGAGAAATCCCGCTTCCGAGAAGGTTGGTTTTTTCCATGGTGAGGCCCAATTCTCGCAGGCAGGCAATCGACTGGGAAGCAAAGGCTTCGTTCAACTCCACCACATCAATATCGTCAATCGTGAGGCCCGCTTGTTTCAGGGCTTTTCTCGTCGCCGGAACCGGACCAAGGCCCATATAGGCAGGGTCTAATGCGCCAGTGGCAAACGTCTTGATCTTGACAATCGGCTTGAGCCCCAACTCTTCGGCTTTCTCCTTGCTCATCAAAACAACTGCGGCGGCGGCATCATTAATTCCCGAGGCATTTCCGGCAGTGACGGTTCCGCCCTTTTTAAAGACCGTAGCTAGCTTTGCCATCTTTTCCATGTTTGTATCCATGGGTCGCTCGTCGGTATCGAAAATAAAGGGGTCTTTCTTCCGCTGCGGAATGACTACGGGAACGATCTCATTGGGGAAGGCGCCGCTCGCAACCGCCGCCATAGCCCGCTGATGACTCAACACCCCCAGTTCATCCTGCTCTTCCCGGGAAATACCATATAATTCGGCGATGTTCTCAGCGGTCACTCCCATGTGGTAATCATAGAAAATTTCATAAATACCGTCGAAAACCATCACATCAATCATTTCGCCCTTCGAACTCACATCCATGCGATAACCCCAGCGCGCTTTCGGTAACGCATAAGGAGCACAGCTCATGCTCTCCATGCCGCCGGCAATAACCACATCGGCAAGTCCCGCCATAATGTTGGTTGCCCCCACGGCGATCGCTTTCAATCCCGAGGCACAGATCTTGTTAACCGTAAAGGCGTTAACCTCCTTGGGAATGCCGGCGTGAATCATGGCTTGGCGGGCGGTATTCTGACCCTGCATTGCCTGAAGCACGTTTCCCATGACAACTTCATCAACGTTCACCGGCGTGGCCGAATCATCCCAGTCCTGCGCCTTTTTTTCCAGTTCGACCATGCCCTGATCTTTAAGTTTATCTGGTGCGTATTCCCGAACTTCATCACTGACCACCGGCCGCAAACCTGTCCGTTTGAGAACTTCCTTGATAACAAGAGAACCTAATTGAACGACGGGAACGCTTTTTAACGATCCTCCGAAAGATCCGATGGGTGTCCTTACTCCACTTACAATAACAACTTCTTTCATAAAAGTTCCTCCTTATTCTGTAGTTTATCAATGGGTTAAAGCCACAATCCCTTATGGTCAACCGTCATGGCGAATCCCAGGTTAAAGTTAAAAATAACCGGTCCACTGTATCTCTTTTAAAAAAATTGTCAAGGGAGTAGTGCAAATTTATTTATGGTAAGAAAAAATCCGGTGGGATTGCCAAAAACCTGTGGGTATAACTTCGAAGAAATAGAAACTTCAGGGTATCGAGTGTTCCCTTCCTCCTAAGAATCCGTCAAGAACGTCTCCTGCCGGATAGGCTGAACCTTACTTGTTGCATCATCAGTGAGCATGTGGCTTCTGCCTTCGAATACAACCCCGTCATCAACTATCAGATGCGAGGTTGAAACATCTCCCACTACCTTCCCTTTTGCCGTAATCTCCAATCGCTGTTTCGCGGTAATATTGCCGATCACCTCTCCTCCGATAATGGCACTCTCGGCAACAATATCCGCCTCAATCTTTCCCTCTTTTCCGACAACGAGGATCCCCTGACAATCGATACTCCCCTTCACGGTCCCGTCGATGCGAATTCCCCCAAATGCGTTCAGTTTGCCTTCAAACACCGTTTTACTGCCGATTACGGTATCAACCTTGTCGGGGTTAGGATTTTTCTTGAGGATGCTCATACGTCAGTTCCTTCGGGCAGTTTCTCCCTTTCGCAACCTCCACAAAAGAACGGCGTGCGGCTCTTCACTTTCGGAAACGGGGGAGATCGTCACTGCCTCAGTCCTTAGCGGCATAAAGGTGCTTCTTTCGCCAGTCAAGAAGATGGGTAAAGGGATCCAGATGTTTCTCATCTTTGAGGATCTCATAATGCAGATGATACCCCGTTGAACGACCGGTGTTGCCCACCCAACCGATTATATCACCTCGTTTCACCCTATCATTCTTCTTAACATTAAATCCGAGAAGATGCCCGTAGACGGTTGTATAATGATTGTTATGCTTCAGAACAACTAAGTTTCCATATCCCCCTTTCTTGCCGGCGAAGGAGACCGTGCCGGTTCCGGGCGCAATAACAGGCGCACCTCGCATTGCCGAGATATCAATGCCGGCGTGAAACTCCTTGAGCCCGGTGAAAGGACTCTTGCGAACACCATAACCGGATGAGATCCATGCATCGGGAACGGCGATCGGGGATATCGTAGGGAGGGAAGCAAACTCCTCTTTTTGAGCTTGCAGAAAGTCAACAATTTCTTGAAGGTTCTTGTCCAAAAGAAGAGCTTTTTCAAAATAGGCATCTTCTTTGTCCGTGGTCTCCAGCCCGGGAGACTCCGCCCACGCAATGTTTTCATGAGGAGGGTGCTCCCCGAGATCAAAACCGGACACGCCCGGTCCTCCCTGCCCACCAGTACCCGTCATCTCATCAAAGGTTTGCTCCAAACCCAGGAAGTTCCTGATCATGGTTTCCTTCTTCTTGATGTCGCTCAGCGTCTCCGCAGCGCTCTCCAGATCTTTTTTCTCTTCCCGGACCTGTAAATACTTCGCCGCAATCTGGTTTTCCTCGTAGAACTTGTAGGCTCCGCCTATTCCAAAGGCAACCAGAATCGCCACGGAAACAAGAATCAACACAATCGTCGGCTGGTGAAGGGTAAACTTTTTAATCGGATGAAGGCTAGAAGGCGAGATAATAATAGTATACTTTTTGGTCATCCTCCCTCCCGGTGAACCAGTTCTTAAACAACGTCTTTGGTCTTTCCCGTTTCGGACCGCAGTCCGCCGCGCCTAAAATATGGGGATTAATAAATACATACCCTCCACGAGTTGTCAAGCAATTTTATCTTCGGAAAGCCCCGGCGACAGATTGCGGATAATATGACCCGGCAGGGGAAAAATACTAAAAACTACACTATATCGGTAGCTTCCAAACCTGCTCCGGCGGTTTAGGCCGCAATCTGAATCCTGATGGCGGCGGTGGGGCATTTTGACTCACAGACTCCGCATCGCGGGCAGAGGCCCAGAATGATCCTCGGGATGCCGCTTTCCATAACCAGCGCGTCATAACTGCAGATATCACATTTCATGCACTTGGTACATTTCTGGGGGTCGACGGTTATGCTCAATGCCTCCTTGGGTAGCCGCCTCTTTGCAATTAGTCGTTTCATCTTTTGGATTTCAGTGCTCCGGGGATATTTCTTCTTCACCCGGACATTGTGGTTCGGCCCGAGCAAAAAATCATCGATTTTCCGAATGCCATCGGTCACTCTCTTATAGAGAACAGAAAACATCTCTTTCCGATTACCCATAAAGAACCTTTCTTGCTTCTCATATGACTGAGATCCTGCCCCTCGACGGCGCGCATCTCATTATTGACGGTGATTTTTTCTAAAATAGCAGACTGCTCCGGCTTATGTCAATTTTTGCGCTCCCTTAATCCGGAATTCCATCATGCGATTATGGGTTCAGGAAGTCGGAACGCCAATTATCCCCTTGACAAGAGGCTTTTTTATTCGATAAAGTTGCCCCTAATTCAGCTCGTTACCACTCTAAGACTATCGGGTCAAGAAAGCGGGAATCTTCTCCAAGGGAATGAATCAAAAAAACCATCACGCTAACGGTGTACAATGGAAGCAGGTTTCCTCGTCCACACGATAATTTCAGCGGGACTCTATCGAGGTTTTCGGAGTGAATTCCTCGAACTCGTTCTCAATGCCGGTTTGGTTGTTAAACTGGTGCTGGCAATCCTTCTCCTTCTTTCCGTTATTTCCTGGGCGATCATCTTCTTCAAGTTCAAAATGTTACGAAAAGCCGACGGGGAAACAGCCGAGTTTCTGAGAAGTATCAAGGCGAAGAAAGATTTTTCAGTTATTTACTCGGAGTCCAGGAACTTTCGCTATACTCCCCTTGTCCATGTATTTCGGGCGGGGTATAATGAAATGAAACGAGCCGGCCAAAGCCGATCCTCCGGCCCTGATGAACAAGAACCATCCGAGATGGTGCATGCAGCAACGGGACATCGTATTACCCGGGCCGTTAACCAAGCGGTCTCACATCAGATTAACCGCCTGGAAGAAAATCTCAGTTTTCTGGCTACTACCGGCAATGCAGCTCCTTTTATCGGGCTTTTTGGAACCGTCTGGGGGATAATGGAAGCTTTTCAAGAAATAGGCCAACGAGGAGCAACCAGCCTCGCCATTGTGGCCCCGGGGATTTCCGAAGCCTTGATCGCAACAGCCGCCGGGCTTTTTGCCGCAATTCCGGCAGTAATTGCATATAATTATTACCTTAATAGAATACGGCGTCTTGTCTCGGAAATGGACAATTTTTCCGCCGAACTGCTGAACGGCATAGGCTCATCGGAGCATTGAGGGATACCCCACGAAAAGCAGTCGCGGAACTGACGTTCCCATTTCCTTGGTATGTCGTCCGCGCGCTGTCGGATATGCCTCTTCACCCAAGGCGGTAATATGATTCGGTCTCGAAAAAACGATCATCGCTTGCTCTCGGACATTAACGTTACGCCGTTTGTGGATGTGATGCTCGTTTTGCTTGTCATCTTTATGGTTACCGCTCCCATGATGCAATCGGGCTTTGACGTTGACCTCCCGCAGGTCAAATCCGCAACGTTGCACACGACCGAGCAACCCCTGATCGTTTCCATCACCAAAGAAAAAGAGATAAAAATCCAGTCATTCTCCGTAACCGTTGATCGGCTGAAGCCGAAACTGAAACTTATCTACGAAAATCGAACTGACAAAGACATATATCTCAAAGCGGACAAGACTGTGCCCTATGGGTTTGTTATGGAAGTAATGGCTGAAATCAGAGACGCTGGTTTCGATAGGCTGGGAATGATCACCCTGCCGACGGAGGGCAAATAAGTGGCTGTTCGGTATCACTGGAGCACCGATCCCCTTGCCGGCGAGTCTCGTTTGGCGCCGATGGTGGTCGTTTCCGGTATTGTCCATTCGATTCTCTTTTTGCTCGTTCTCATCCTCCCCGGTCTCCCGTCAAAACCGCTCATCAATGCTTTGCCGCAGTACACACCGGTAAGGCTGGTGAGCCTCAACGACTTCTCGAAAGGCAGGGGAACAACTGTAAGCATACCGGTGGCCAAAGCAAAACAGAAAATCATCGCCAAAGAACCTTCGCTTATTCAAAAAAAGCTTACGATACCGAAAGAAACAACCGCAAAGCTAAGCATCCCCAAGGAAACTATTGATACCAAAAAACCCACGTCCCTTTCTCCCCAGCCAGCCCAAACAAAAACCGAGGGGGAGAAGAACGAGCATCTCTCGCAAAAAATAAACAGCATCAGGGAAAAAGTGGCAAATGGAGGAGGATCAGTGACGGCAGTGGCGGCAGGACCGAAAGGAGGGATGGCCGTCGGCGACGTTCCTCCCGAAATGACGGTCTATACAAGCATCATCATCGACAGAATAATGCAAGCGTGGTTTTTGCCTCCCGGGTTAAAAGAGGAGGCGGTGCAACAAAACCTTTTGACGATTATCGGCATCAGGATTGGCAAAAGCGGGGAAGTCGTGTTGCAGGGGGTGGAACAGAGTTCCTCCAATTCTCGTTACGACGGCTACGCAATGGCAGCCATCAAGAAAATCCAGGCTCAAGCATTTCCTCCGTTGCCGGCAGTGTACCGCTATCCTTATCTTGACTTGGGCATCCGCTTTCACCCATCGGAGATCAATTAACCTATGACACTCGTAATCAGATCTATAGTAGCTTTCATCTTCCTCTTGGTTTTGGCCGGGACGGCCTCAGCCAAACTCTACCTTGATGTCGATCAACCGAAGGCCCTCTTCCCGATTGCCATCGTGGACTTCAAAAATCTTGACCAAACACCCGACTCCTTGGACATCTCTCGAACCCTGGCTCGCATTGTCTCCGAGGACCTCGCTTTTACCGGTCTCTTTAAGATCCTGGAACCGGAGAGTTTTCTGGAGGATCCGCGACGGTCGGGAATTACCGAGCGCGATACGGATTTCCAGAGCTGGTCGGCCATCGGCGCGCAGGGATTAGTCAAGGGGGGCTTCACGAGAAACAAGGACGAAATCATCATTGAAGCCCGCCTTTTCGACGTCCAACAGGCACGACTTCTCGCCGGACGACGTTATGTGGGCGGCCAAGAGACATTGCGGCGCATCGGTCACAAGTTCTCCAACTTGATTTACTCACTCCTAACCGGTGAGGAGGGAGTGTTTGAAACCAAGATTGCTTACGTGCGCTCTGAGAATGCCCAAAAAGAGGTTTACTTAATCGATTTTGACGGTTATAATGAAAAACGTTTTTCTTACCACGGGTCCATTGCTCTGTCGCCCGAATGGTCTCCGAAGGGAGAATGGATCACCTTTACATCCTATAAGAAAGGTACGCCGGCCCTGTACACCAAGGACTATGCCTCCCGAGAGGAGAAAGTTGTTAGCCGTTTCCCGGACTTAAATATCGCCCCTGCCTGGTCTCCGGACGGAAAACAGATCGCAGTGACATTAGGTAAAGACGGTAATCCTGAAATTTATCTCATGGATCCGGAGGGGCACAATTTACAGAGACTTACCAATGACAGGGGGATCGACGTGTCCCCGGCGTGGTCTCCGGATGGAAAAAGCATGGCTTTTGTATCGAACCGTTCAGGAAGCCCCCAGATTTATGTCATGGACCGCAATGGGGGGCGCGTCCAGAGAATAACCTTCCGGGGAAATTATAATACCGAGCCTGACTGGAGTCCTCGGGGGGATAAGATCGCATATTCCTCAATGGTTGAGGGGAGGTTTCAAATCTGTATCATCAGCCCTGATGGTACTGAAGATATGCAGTTAACCTGGGAGGGAAATAACGAATCCCCGAAATGGTCTCCCAACGGTCGTCATATTGTTTTTTGTTCCACCCGTGCAGGAGAAAAATGCCTGTATACCATGATGGCCAACGGAACCAGGGTTGCAAAGATAACCCGCAAAGGGTCGAGCTGCAGCCCTGATTGGTCCACTTCCCTGCCTTTCTAACTTCAAAGTGAGAAGCAGTTTTTAATACAGAAAGGAGGTGAGAAGCATGAATAAGTGGTTAAAGCTAGTGACTCTTCCACTGATACTGATGGTAACGTTGGTTTTGTCGGGGTGCTGTTGTCCCAAAAAGAAAGCCGTTGAGAGCGAACTGCCGACCACCACGGTTGCGCAGGCACCGGAGGTGAAAGAGGCGACGCCGCCAGCTCCGACTGTTGCCGAAGAACCATTGGAAACGCTCGCCAAAAAAGCCGGGGCTCTCGAGATAATATATTTTGACTTTGACAAGAGTACTATCAAGCCTCAAGCTAAGGAGAAACTTGACAGAACTGCAAAGTGGCTCACGGAGAATCCCACGGTCAATGTGCAAGTGGAAGGCAATTGCGATGAGCGTGGAACCAACGAATACAATCTCGCGTTGGGGGATCGCAGAGCCGCCAGTGCCAAAAAATACCTGGCCAATCTGGGGATCGCTCCCGCGCGAATCACCACCATCAGTTATGGGGAAGAAAAACCTGCCGACCCCGGACACGATGAATCTGCCTGGGCGCTGAATCGGCGGGACGAGTTTAAAATTACAGGAAAATAAGTTTGTGGATGTTCGACCGGGGAGAAGAAGTGTGCCTTTCTCCCCGGTTGGTCTATCCGCGCCTCGCTGTCGAGAAGCCATGGAATATTTCCGCACTATCCTTCTATGTCTGCTGTTGGTTGTGTTCAGCTCATGCGCGGCAGTGAATCAGCTTGACCGCATCGACACGGATGTTTCCATATTAAAGACCGAGGTGTCGGTTCTGAAACGGGACCTCACCGCGCTCCAAGAATCCAACCAAGCGCTTCTCAAAAAACTTGCCGACCTGGATTCGAGAATCGACGATGAGGTAATTACCGGGCTTCAAGAATTGAGAGGGCAGTTGGAGGAAAAACAGTATGCCCTCCAAACCGATTTGCGAAGAACCGAGGAACGAATCGCCCGTCTTGAGGAAAGAGCGCCTGCTCCGTCTCCTGTTTCGCCGACGCCACCGGACTTGGCTCCCGTCCCCACTCCGGACGCTGCCTCCGGCGGCATTCATGACTCTGAGGAAGTATACGCCGATGCTTTCCGAATTTATAAGGACGGTGATTTTCAAAAAGCCCGGGATGCCTTTGCTGCCTTCCTCAAACAGTTTCCTGACACCGAATATTCGGACAATGCCCAGTTCTGGGTGGGAGAATGCTTCTACAAGGAACGAAAGTACGAGCAAGCCATACTCGCCTACGAGGACGTTATCCAGAAATACCCCAAGGGCAATAAAGTCCCTGACGCTTTCCTGAAACAGGGCTTGTGCTTCAAAACGTTGGGGGATACAATCAGCTCACGTATTTTACTGCAGAAAGTTATTGACACCTACCCGACGTCTCCGCAGGCGGATATCGCCCGCAAGGAACTTACTAATCTGCAGTAGTTCTT
>JAFGRE010000119.1 GCA_016935335.1 Deltaproteobacteria bacterium | reverse complement strand
CTTCTACTTTTGGTCGTAGCGCCTTTTCAGGGGCGTGGCGAAATACACTATGCCGGAACAGTGGTGCGGGAAGAGGTGGCAGTCTATTTTCAAGGGTCGCTGGAGAAGGCGGCGGTCCATGTGGCTGACTTATATCCGGACGTCAAGGTTGAACTCGAATCCCAGATCGGATGGAAGGTCGCTTCCGTGCCGTCTGTCGTGCTGCTGAAGAATCAGGACGATTTTCAGCGAATGAGCGGAAATACCGCAGTCGTGGCGTTCGCCGTCCCGACAAAGGATTTGATTATGATCAATTATCCAAGGATGAAAGACCATCCCTTCTCGGTGAAGGCGACTCTCAAACATGAACTGTGCCATCTTCTGCTGCATCAATATATACGCAATGACCGTTTACCCAAATGGCTGGATGAGGGCATCGCGCAGTGGGTGAGCGAGGGCATGGTGGAAATTGTGGCGTACGAAAAGAGGACGCAACTCGACAAAGCCGTCTTGACCGGAAGATGCCTGCCGTTACAATACTTGTCTGACGGGTTTCCCGACAACAAGCGGGAAATGCTGCTGGCTTATGAGGAAAGTAGGAGTTTTGTGGAGTATATCGTTGAGGCATATGGGGAGGAATTGCTCCGGGATACGTTGAGGGATATGGCCGTGGGGAGAAGCGTAAATGAATCGATAATGAGAAGACTCTCGATGTCGATTGGAGAACTGGAGCAACAGTGGATTCACCACCTGAGGCGCAGGGTGAATTGGTTTACCTCGGTGAGCAGGAATCTCTATGAGATACTGTTTTTTCTTGCTGGGCTCATGACCGTAATCGGGTTTGTCAGGGTTTTTATAAAAAAGAAAAGATACAAGGATGACGGCGATGACGATGAAGTCGCCAGGAAGTCAGGCACGTAACATTCCTGCCAACCACAGGGAGTAAAACAGAACAATCAATATTCCCCAGAAGATCGCCCGTCGCGGGACAAAGGATCTCTCTCCGGTAAAGACGCGGAGAATGAATGCTATCGCGCACCCGATCCAGCCGATGAATCCCACCTCGCACACGATACTCCAGAAAAGATCAGGCTCGGTCTTCATTTTGAGTATCGTCAGGGCCTCGTCCTTCTTAGCAAGAAAGTCCTTATGCTTATTGGGTGAACGGGAGGTCTGTTCTTGGGCAACAAGGGTGGATATCCGGTCATCGCACTTCTCTATCCAGTCACTATGAGGCGTATAGAAACTTCTGGCTGAGTAGAGGCTGCTTCGAATGGCCCTGAACGCCTTCAATGCCATTTCCGCATCGCCGTTTCCCTCGGCTTGCGTTCCGATTTGCCAGAGGCCGTGGATCGAATTGGTAATGGTCTTACTTCCCGGCGAATACCAATGGATTGCGCGGTTGAAATAAGTTATCGCCTCTTCGAGATTATTGCTCTGGAGAGCGGCTTGGGCTCGTTGGTAGTCACTGCGAGCGGAAATAGTGACTTTCAGGTAGACGAGCGTCATGAAGAGAAGAAAACTTATTACACCAAAAATAATTCCTTGCTTGATGGTCACTGACCGTCTCCTTGCTTGATTATATTTTTATCTCTCAGAATAAGCCGTCTTGTCGCGATTTACATTCCTTCCGTATCGGGTGCCGGGATGAGGGCATCCTTATTTTAAATCCCGCGTTTGGAAAACTACGATTGAGATCAAAAGGAGTAGGAGAATATATAATAGTCCATAGGAACAGGCGAAAAAAAGGTATTCCGCCGAAATAGGCTTATGATAGACGACATCTCCCTTGAGATTAAAGAACTCAAGGTTGGGAATTAGATAATAGAGGGCAGTTGCAATGCATTCAAAAAAGCGGCTATACCCTTTCTGTCCTAATTCAAGGAGATCACTGGTCAGGTGTCCGATTATGTAGAATGATAATGTGAATAGTCCGCTCAGGATCGGGGTGGAAAAGGAAGAAAACAGAAGCGCAAAAGCAGTAATGACCATCAACTCAATAAAGGTCGTACCAATCGCATAGAACAGGTAGCAGTCTACGGTGCCTTCATAGAAATAGAGCATTGCCAAAAACACGATGCTCATGAGCGCCACCTCCGAAAAGAGGACCATCACCAGCCCGAGATACTTTCCAAGGATGAATTGGTATCGATGGATAGGTTTGGAGAGGATGTTATAAATCGTTTTCTTCTCTATCTCCTTATAGACGAGACCGATCCCGACAAAGACGGCAATCAAGACTCCGAAAAGGAGTATCGAAGCCAAGCCGAAGTCCTTGATGATTTTTGTTCGTTCTCCGATAGTGAGATGATCAAGAATCATCGATATGCCGATCATCACCACCGCGAAAAAAAACAGGCTGTAAAGCACCTTGTCACGAATCGCTTCCCGAAATGTATTTAAGCCAAGCGCGAGAGTCTTCATATCCCTTTCTGTTTCATCTGGATTTTAGTTCGTTCACATATATCTCCTCAATGGTCTCCTTGCGGGCGGTAAAGGAAAGCAACGTGCCCCCTTGTTTCAACAGATAGGTAAGGAGGGCATGGGAATCCGGTTCATTTGCATTAATAAAGGTTTCATCTCCCCGTTGGATATAAT
>JAFGRE010000118.1 GCA_016935335.1 Deltaproteobacteria bacterium | reverse complement strand
TTGCTCATGATCTGGGAATACCGGTGCGTCTGGCGCGGGAAATTCTATTCGATCTGGTGGAAGCGCATGTATTAACAACAGTAAAACAAAATGATGATTCAAAACGGTACTACCAGCCGGCGCAAAACGTAGACCGACTCACCATCAAGAGCGTAATCGATCTCCTCAACAAGCGCGGTAAAGAGGGTATTCCCCTGAACGATAACCAGGCACTCGACAAAATATCTTCAAAAATAGAATCTATGGACCGGTTGATGGCTGATGCTCCTGAGAATATCGCCCTCAAAGATCTCTAAACCAAATACCGTCCTGTCGCCAGGGGTTCCCATTGATTTCCTACGATGATACCACTATGATGTTGGTTCTTGTCGCCCCTATGAACTGATGGGCAAAACGTCTTCTCGCCGAGAAAAGTGAACCGTGGAAGAAATGGCCAAAGCAAACAAGTATTCCAACACAGTCGTGATCCGAGCGGAGAACGTGAGAAAAACATTCGGAGCGCTTACTGCCGTGGATAGCATCTCTTTCACCGTAAAAAAGGGAGAATGTTTCGGGATACTGGGACCTAATGGCGCAGGGAAAACCACAACCATCCGTATGCTCTACGGCTTCTCTCCTATCACTGGGGGGCGGCTGGAGATATTGAATACGGACATTTCTCAGGGGTTGGTCCAGATCAAATTCCGTATCGGGGTGTGTCAGCAGGAGAACAACCTCGACCCTGATTTGACGGTGCAGCAAAACCTCGAGGTCTATGCTCGCTATTTCGATATCCCGCTCCCAAAAGCGCGCCGAAAAGCGGAAGAGTTATTGGGCTTCCTCGGTTTGAATCACCGTAAGCCGAATAGAGTTGCCGAACTTTCGGGCGGAATGATGCGCCGTTTGGTTCTGGCCCGTGCCCTTATCAATGATCCAGAACTCCTCATCCTGGATGAGCCTACCACCGGTCTCGATCCGCAATCACGGCACCAGGTATGGGAAAGACTGAACGAACTTAGATCCCGCGGTATTACCATTCTATTAACAACCCACTACATGGATGAAGCCGCGCATCTGTGCGATCGTCTCGTTATTATGGACCACGGCCGTATTCTGGTTGAGGGAGAACCCTTGAAGCTAATACGCGATCACGTGGGCCACAATGTCATCGAAGTCAATGAGCCGAACCCTGAACTGCGGGATTATATTTGCTCCCATAACTTCGGATATGAAGATTTGGGTCACCGCCTGATCGTATACAGCCGGGCAAACGATGCCCTTTTTCATAAGCTCAGCGAGGAATATTGCAGAGAGGGCTGCGTCTTTCGAATGGCGACGCTGGAGGATGTCTTCTTACGACTGACCGGAAGGGAGTTGCGAGAATGAGGGGCCTGTTTTCATTTCATGTTTCACAACGTTTTCTTCGCGTCTGGCAGCGAAACTTCACGGTTTACCGGAAAACCTGGAAAATCAATTTTCTTCCGCCGTTACTGGAACCCCTCTTTTATCTCTTGGCATTTGGAGCCGGTTTAAGCGCCCTCGTGGGCAAAATTCAGTACCACGGAGCAGAGTTGTCATATGTTGTCTTTATCGCCCCCGCCCTCATTGCCATCACTATTATGTACAGTGCTTTCTTTGAAAATACGTTTTCGTCGTTTGTGAGAATGTATTATCAAAAAACCTATGATGCCATGATGGCAACGCCCCTTACGTTAGAAGAAATCGTCACCGGTGAAATTGTCTGGGGAGCGACGAAATCAGTCTTTGCCACGGTGATTATGCTCGTGATCATCAGTCTCTTCGGGCTTATATATTATCCACACGGTTTTCTTATCATACCCCTTGCGTTTGTCGGAGGCCTGGCTTTCGGATCGATTGGAATGTTCTTCACCGGTATCGTACCGACCATCGATATCTTCAACCTCCCCATGTTTCTGTTCATTACCCCCATGTTTCTTTTCAGCGGAACCTTCTTCCCTCTTGAAAACTTGCCGATATGGGCTCAGCTAATTGCCTCTCTGTTACCGCTGACGCATCTGGTAAACATCATCCGGTCATTAAGCTTTGGTTCACTGGATGTCAGCCTCGTCTGGTCGACCGGGTATCTGCTGATATTCTTTATGATCTTTTTTCCGTTAGCTCAGCATGCCATGAAAAAACGATTGATTAAATGATGGTCCTCCCCCTGTTCCCGATGGCTTGCCATGCATGAGATTCTCTCGCCATGGTAAAACAAGCCGGGCATCACACCCGGCTTGCGTTGTCTCTTACCATTATACCAACCTCTTACTCACTGCCATGTCCGGCAAGGGAAAATTTCCCGCCAGCTTCAATTCTTTTAGAATTATTTTCCCGTCCCCTTTGATTCCGCACCGGCAAGCGTCCCGTTAGGGTTCCTACTGAACTGGTGAATCGAGGGAGAATATCCGCTATTCTCTCATCCCATCTTACCGCTTTTCATGTGGAGTTGTCTAAAGGAGCGCCCCCTCGCGAATTTTGCTCGCCGTGGTCTCGCTGAATTTCCCCTGGTTGCCGAACGGGAATTCGTTTCCGTCAGAACGTGAGAGTGATTGCCCTCTTGTAGAAACTGATTAAATCAACCACCGCCCGGCTTTTGTAGTATCTGATTCACGGCGTGCTGAACACGTTCTAATTGCTCTTGGGGCCACGGCGATACTTTCTTGAGCCGGTGATCAAGGGGGTTCTCCGGGCTAAATTGCTGGAGAACAAATTTCTTGGCTGGATACAAGTCCTTCGCAACGCGATAGATGTCTTCTTCACTGATCATTCCCGGAACAACGGTCATTCGAAAAATTACTTCTATTGAACTGCTCTGAATCAACTCAATGCTTTTTCTGATTTTTTCCAGGTCTGCCGAAACGCCGATTGCCCGAGAGTAGGGAAGCGGATCGAGAGGAGCTTTGACATCCATGGCAATGCAGTCGATCATGGTATCCTTTAAGAGCATTTCCAGCATCTGCGGATTACTGCCATTGGTATCGAGTTTCACCAACCAGTTCTTCTTTCTTAATAGAGTAATAAATTCAGGGAGACTTTCGTGAATAGTCGGTTCTCCCCCCGTAATACAAACGCCGTCAATCCACCCTTTAAATTCAGCAAGCCGTTGGAGCACATGGGCCACGGGGATGGTCGGCAGAAGGTTTGAATTTACCAGAAGGTCGACATTTTGACAAAAAGGGCACCGAAAATTACACCCCGGGGAAAATATCACGGAGACTATTTTCCCCGGCCAATCAACAAACGAGGTTTCAGTAACCCCTTTAATAGGAACGGTTTCAGCAATATTCACAGGCACTATGTCACGATGATCCCGATCCGTTATCTGAAGCAAAAAAAACACAAGGCTACCCCTACGCACGCAGAGCGAAGGGACTCGGTAACTCCAGGGCGGGGATAATAAGAAAGCAGCTTACTGAAAATAGTTCGTAATGGTTTTCGTTACTTCCGCCGATGTGGGTATCTGACCCGAAAAAGACGCAATTGTATTCTCTTCATCATCTTCTATAATAATCGTCGGCGTTGACAAAACACCATAATACGATGCTTCCGCAAGACCATCCGCCGTATCAAGATTATAGTCATAGACCACCAGTCCCTGCTCCTTAAGCTGGCTTCCTACGATTCTCGCACTGCCACATAAGGGACACTCTTTCTTCCAGAAAAGCTTTACTTTCCCCATCGTCGTTCCTCCTCGAAAATTACGCTACTAAACTGTTCTTATCCGCTCCCGCTCTCTCATCAAAATAATCCCGATTGCGATAACGGTCATGCAGTTCACCAATTTTCCCCTTATTCCAGCTGGAAATCTTGGTGAAATATCCCGTTATCCTCGTTATCCCCTCAACATGTTCCGATCCGCAAAAACTACACCTGTCTCGCAGACCTCTCGCTGTTCGTCCGCAGTCACTGCAGTTGGTAAATTCGGGCGAAAAGGCGATCTGATCATTGGTGGTGTATCGAAATGTCTTCAACACAAAATTGGCCAACGATTCCTTTGCCGGCCGTTTCTCTCCGATCCAGATATGGGTAAGTGCTCCCGCCTCAATAAGGGGATGAAACATACCTTCCTTCCGCACCCGTTCTATCGGGTTTACCGCGACGGAAACCGGGATGTAAGTGGAATTGGTGTAATAGATTTCGTTCTTATCCATATCTCCCTTGACCACCTGACGGGTTTCGGAACCAAAATGTTCCATATCCAGCTTTGCAAAACGATAAGCAGTGCTTTCTGCCGGGGTTTGTTCCAAAACAAACCGCATTTGATGTTTTTCCGACATTTTTTTGCCAACGAGATGCATATGAGCAATGACTTTAAGGGCAAATTTGAAAGTATCTTTGGAGGCGTGTATCTCTTCGCCGGTATGGAATTGGACCAATTCATTCAATCCCACCATGCCGATCAAAAATGACGCCCGGGGCATCTTGAGATACGGACTCCCGTCTTTATTCATCGTAAGCAGTGCCAAGGGACCCTTTTCTCCCAAGGCCAACAGTTTCTCAATGAAGGCTTTCTTCTCTAAATGAGCACGAGCGGCAAGCTCCATTACGTCAGAAATCTGAGAAAACAGAACGGTATCATCCCCTTTGCTCTTATACCCTAAGCGAGGGAGGTTAATGGTCGCATTCTGAAGTGCGCAATACCGCATCCTCCACGGCTCCTTAGCATCAGCAAAATCCTCTGCCTCGAGTTTAAAGCTGAGACGACAACACTCTGAGATCTTGGCGGTACTCCCCCGGTCAAAAACAAAGTAGGTATTTCCTTTTTCGCCGGCCACGTCACAAATGTGATTAAGGAAATCCTCATGTCCTTCGGTTTTGAAAAATTTCTCGGTAATATGAACCAATGGCTTTGGGAAAAAGAAGGGGCGGCCGGTCCCGTCACCTTCCAAATAAACGTCAAAAAGCGCCCACGCAAACCGTTGCGCATCCTTACTATACTCAGCATAAGTTTTGCCGGTAAATCCCCCCCCGGGACCGATTGCGGGAACATCCTCAAAGTGCTGGGGAACCTCCCAGTAAATGTTGATATCACTGAATATGGCTTGCCCGCCGCGGGCAACCGCCTGCTGAGAAAATTCAAAAATAAGCATCTGAGCCAGTTGACGGATATCCCTGTCACTCATACCAACCAAATAGGGAGCAAAGAAGAGGTTCACCGCATCCCAACCGATGGCTCCCGCAAAATGACTTTGGAGCGCAGCGGCAAATTTTACCATGTGTGCCAAAAGCACCTCAGGATGTTTGGCCGGTTTGGCATTGGACAAGGAATTCGGAAGACTGAGGCCGAACCTCTTAATATATTCCAATGACTGTCCGGAACAATAGGGCCGATCGATAAAGCCCAGGTCATGAAGATGGATGTCGCCCCGGAGATGAGCGTCGGCAACACTCTGGGAAAAAACGCTTAAGAGCGCGTACTCCTTCTTAATCCCTTCCGCCAGAGTCAAATTCGTCGCCTCTGGTCCGTGCGGAACGTTGGCATTTTCTTTATTCGGGTGGAGAATAAGCTGATCAACATCGTAAAAAGGCAACCCAATCCGGGTATGCATCCTTCGAACAGCCTCAAGACCTCTCTCGATAAGCCGTGCATTGACAAGTTCACGGATAAGGGGAGCAGTTATCACCTGGATCTTTGAGTTAAATATCCTCTCTTCTACATCCAGGCTGATCTTTTCGGCGGTGTCGGGATCAATATACGTTTCGCGCACCAGCGCATCAACAATTTTCCGGCGATCCCAAGAATGAACGTCCTCGCTGGATGTCCGCACAAACAAAGCCAAATCAGTGGTCTCGCTATCGCTCGCGGAATGACGTTTTTCTGTTTTAATTTCCTGTAGATATACCATCGGCCCCCCCCCGATAAAGTTCTTTATGTAGTGCGCTGATATCTTCAAACTACTATATATTGTGGTATTGTCAAGAAACATCGTGGAATTGTCAAGCAAAAAATTGAGGAGGCTTCCAAAAACCTTACTGTTGACTTTTTCCTCAATATTATTTATTAATTCGACACCCACTTAAGTGGAAAACGTTTGTTAGTGCTCGTCCTCGCATAGTTGATTGCACCATCTGTACTGAACGATCCGAGTCGCTACCATCAACGGGGGTCGAAGCTCCTTCTAACCCTTATCAGGAGTTGCACCATGTTGGATGAAATTGTCATTTCTCAAGCAATTATCGACCGGTATTTCAAGAAGCTTATGAACCACCTCCAGTTGGATGTAGCCATAGCCGGAGCCGGTCCGGCCGGACTTACCGCAGCGTACTTTCTTGCCAAGGAAAAAGCGAAAGTCGCCGTATTTGAAAAGAAACTTTCCATCGGCGGGGGAATGTGGGGTGGCGGAATGATGTTCAACGAAATTGTCGTTCAAGAGACGGGGAAAACCATCCTGGATGAATTTGGAATAAACACCGAGCGCTATCAGGACAACTATTTTACGGCTGATGCAGTTGAAGCAGCCTCCACATTAACCTCGAAAGCAGTGCAAGCGGGAGCAAAGATATTTAATTGTGTCAGCGTGGAAGATGTAAAGCTCACCGACGACAAGGTTTCCGGCTTGGTGATTAATTGGAGCCCCGTTGAGATAGCAGGACTGCATGTTGATCCGCTCACCATCGGTGCGAAGTTTGTTATCGAATCGACCGGTCATCCCCTTGAGCTTCTCCACATTATCGAAAAAAAGAGCGGGGGAAGCTTATTTACCGCGACGGGAAAAATCATGGGAGAAAAATCCATGAATGCGGAGATCGCGGAGACAACCACCCTTGAAAACACCAAAGAAATCTTTCCCAATGTCTACGTAACCGGGATGGCAGCCAATGCCGCGTTCGGCTCTTACCGTATGGGTCCCATTTTCGGGGGAATGCTGCTTTCCGGGAAAAAAGTGGCGGAGTTGATTCTGCACCGGTTAAGGACTTCTTAGAAGTCGATCTTTCTCCGAGGCTCTCCTGGCATGGAGATAATCGGCAAACCTATGCATCGTAATGGGGGTAGACAGTGATTCAGCAAAAAAGACAGCACGGTAAACCGTCGGGTGAGAACAATACGGTGACCAATGTCCTCTTCGTGGGGGTGGGGGGGCAAGGGACCCTGGTGGCCAGCAAAATAATGGTGGAAGCCCTTCTCAAGGCAGGGTTTGACGTTAAAAAGAGTGAAATTCACGGAATGGCCCAGCGAGGAGGAAGTGTAATCAGCCAGGTGAGATTCGGGCCCGTTGTATACTCCCCCCTTATACGATACGGGGAAGGAGATATTATGGTGAGCTTCGAGCAGTTGGAGGCACTGCGCTACCTCGACTACCTGCACCGCGATTCTCTTATTTTTTTGAATGACCAAAAAATCCTGCCTCCCTCAGTATCCATGGGCATTGAAGTCTATCCGGAAAACATCTTCACTACTCTCAAATCCCGATTCAAAAATACCTTCCTCATAGAAGGCCTCCAGGTTGCCCAAAATGCAGGTAACGCGAGAGTTCTCAATATAGTCCTCTTGGGAGTGCTGTCCCGCCACCTTGCCCTTGATGAAAAAACGTGGATTGAAACCCTGCGAGAAAAACTCCCGCCGTCATTGATTGACGTTAATGTCAGGGGCTTTCTGTTGGGACGGGAATACGAACCGGCGGCCGTATCATAAATATCCCGATCTGTCCGGCATTGTTACACCTTTGGAACGCATTTCTTCTTTTTTTTGATCCGAAACCGGATGGGGGGATGGGCAGGGATAGAGGATCTCAAGGGGATGGGGCTCAGGGCTCTATCTCCGAGCCCTCTTTCGCAACCATGCATTCCATCTTTTTCCCTCGTTGGTCGACAATTGCACGGCAATGGCTTAGGATTTTTTCCATATCATCATCAGTATGAGCCGGATCATGATGAAATAAAACGCACTTTTTGACGTTGGCAGCTAACGTTATGTCCAGGACCGTCTCATAGTGCGAGTGCCCCCAGCCCTTTTTACTCTGATATTCTTCCCTGGTATATTGGGCATCGATGATGACAACGTCGGCATTGCGAATAAACTCAATGATCTTCAAATTGTATTCGTCGAATCGTTCGTTAGGAACGCCCCGGGGTCTCTCGGTAAAATTAGTGATAAACTCATTATCGGTTATATACCCAATGCTTTTCTGTCGATGGGTTATGCGATACCCTAAGGTCTTGCTGGGATGATTAAGAAATACCGTTTTCAACCGAAAACTCTCTATCTCATAACTTCCTTCATCAAGCGGAAAAAATTGAATGCTTGCTCCGAACCGTCGCAACGGCACCGGAAAGTAAACACTTTCCATTTGGTCGGACAATAGTTTCCCCAGCTTAACTTGTCGGTCCTCGCATCCATAGATCGTGAACTGATTCTCAGGTGAATAAGCCGGAGCAAAAAAAGGCAACCCCTGAATATGATCCCAGTGAAAATGGGAGAGAAATATGTGCCCTCTGATTTTATTCCGGTTTTCCAGAAGCCGATTTCCGAGTTCCCTAATACCGGAACCGGCGTCAAGAATAAGAAGGAAATCTCCCCCCAAATTTACCTCCACGCAGGGAGTGTTGCCGCCGTACCCGACGGTCTTGGGGCCGGGAGTCGGGATGGATCCCCGTGTCCCCCAGAACTTGATTTTCATTCCTTCACGAAGCAGCTTCAGCACCTGATTGCCGATCTCTTCCACCGAGACATCCTTGGTTATAAAAGCTTCAGCTCCTGCCTGGTACGCCAACTCCTTATCGGTTTCAAACGTTTTGGAAGAGAATATGACGATCCGTATATCCCGTAAGTTCTCGTTCTTTTTGACCATCCTGCACAGGCTGATACCGTCCACCTCCGGCATCATAATATCCAACAGAAGGAGTTCCGGCTTCTTCTCGCTCAGAAAGTCCATCACCTTGCTGCTGTCATTAATGGTAGCCACCGCAAGTTCATGCTCGCGAAGAAAATGCCCCACGGAATCCGTAAAAAAAGGACTGTCGTCAACAATCAAAACATCGATGGGGGTGCTCTTACTCATCTTCTTAACCTTTCCGTATCCAGCACTAATACTAATCGACCATTTCCCAGAATCGTAACGCCGGAAAATCGTTCAATCGCATCGAGCGGCTCTCCTAACGGCTTGACGAATATCTGCTCAATCCCCATAAGCTCATCAACGATGAGACCCGCCTTTCCCGCCGTCGTCTCTACCACCAGGACCGGGGATATCCCTCGTTTCCCACCGGATAGGGTATCCATGTCCAAAAGATCCCCCAGCCAAAATAAAGAGACTTCCTCGTTGTTAAGGGTAAATGAATCAGCTCCCGCATCCAGGTTAATTGTCCGTGTTGTCAAAACCTTTGTCATCGGAACCGCCACGCTGTGTGTGCCGACTCTGATGAGAAAAGCGAAAATAATATGAATATCAGACGGCACCTTCAGAACAAAGCGGCTCCCGCTCCCCGATTCCGAGTAAATCCGCAGTGTTCCCCCCAGTGCTTCAACTCTTTCTTTCACCACATCCAGTCCTACTCCCCTCCCGGAAACCTCGGTCGCGTCTTTGGTGGTCGTAAATCCGGGTAGGCAAAGCACCATCAGAGCATCCTCGTCACTGATGGAATCAACCCGTTCGCGACTCAGGACGCCGCGCTCAACCGCCTCCTGTTTCAACCGGTTCGGGTCGATCCCCTGTCCGTCATCCTTTACCTCTATTCTTACCATATCCCTTTCTTTTGAAAACGATACCCATATACGGCCCTTCGGTTTCGCCTTCTCGTTCCGAATCGCCGGGGCCTCAATTCCGTGATCAATTGCATTGCGAATGAGGTGAATCAGCGGATCCATCAGTTCCTCTAACACGGTGCGATCTATCTTAATCTCCTGGTCACCTTCCATAAAAAAATCAACCTGCTTTGACTGGCGAGCTGCCAATTCTCTCACCGTCCGGTAAAGAAAACCCGTGACCAGAGAAACAGGCATCATTCGTATTTTCAGAATCTGAGTATAGAGGTCCCTGATGAGGGTATCAAATGCCTGCATTTGCTCTTCAAGCCGGGAGGAAAAAATCGGCTTGTTCATTTCAATCAGTCGACTCCTTTGTATGATAATCTCGCCAACCACATTAATCAGGGCGTCCAACGTCTGGGTATCCACAGAGACCGCCTTCGGAGGTTGATACGTAATTGCCGGTTTTTCCTGGGGGGAAGCGCCCTCTTCCGCTCGGTATGCTTTGAGACGATCAATTAAGCTCCGGTATTCTTGTTTCGGAGACGCACCGCTGACTGTTTCTTCCACCAGTTGTTCCAGCACGCGCGTCCCCTCAAAAAGAAGATCGATCATCTTTCTTGTTACCGATGATTTTCCATCACGAATGGCCTGCAACGGCTCCTCGATGGCATGGCTGACCGAGGAAACACGGTCATATCCCATGGTTGCCCCCATACCTTTCAACGAGTGAGCCTTGCGAAAAAGGGCATTGATCAACTCCAGGTTGTTTGAATCTTTGTCCAACTCCTGCAGGAGTTGGTTCATCTCCTCCAATTCTTTTCGGGAATCGCTTATGAAGATTTGTACGTATTTGGAAATGTTTTCCATGCGTGGTCAGCCGATAGTGATGTGGACACTGTCATTCGGCAAACAGTAAACAGTGCTGTCCATAACCGGCGGTGCAGAATCGACCGGTATCATGATTTTTACCCGGAATCCGCTTTCTCCCGCCTCACCCACTTGCGTATTTCTCGATCGAAAAAATCGAGCAGTGCGTCTTTCTCCAGCAAACACAGGCGCGTTCCATTCGGACGATCGATTATTCTAACCGGTAATGGATTTCCCCCTGCGCCCTTTTGCATTTCGACTTTTCCCCCGATTTCTGTTGCCGCCACCGAAGCTGCGGACAGTTCTGATCTGATAAGAAATCCGATGTCCATTCGGTCACTCTGTAGTCGGACAATTCTCGATTCCTTGACATCGGTCCGCACCGTTTTTCCCGTCAAGCAAGCAAAATCAATAATGGTTACAATGTTCCCCCGCTGACTGATAATCCCGAGGACAAAGGGTGGCGTTTTGGGAACCGCGGTAATAGCTTTTGCGTCAATCAACTCCCGAATCTCTTCAAACCGCACCCCCCAGATCTCACCCGATACGTCAAAAATGATTATGGGGACTGCTTTTTCTGCAACACCACCATCAGTCATGCTGATGCCTTCTCGTGAGTTCCCATTCCCAGTTTAAATCTCAACGCCATTGCTTTAAGCCTCTCCGAGATCGCAGATAAATTCCGGGTTGCCTCCACCACCTCATTAATTGACGCAACCTGTGACGCCGCCACCTTGACCGTCTCTTCGGTGGCTGACAAATGTTCGTGCGCCAAGGCGGAAACATTCTCCATGTTATCGACTACTGTCTGAGCATCATTTTTTTGCTGTTGGGTAATACCCGAAATCTCCTGAACGTCATTGCCCATATCTATGATCTTCTCGGTAATGTCCACCAAGCCTCCCACAACCGTATCAACGGCCTTCCGCCCAAATTCTATGCCGTGGGTTTGCTCATCCAGGGAACTGACGACCCGGATATTGTCTTTTTGAATCTCATCGATGATCGCGGTTATCTCTTCAGTAAATCGTTTGGACTTTTCGGCCAATCGACGCACCTCGTCAGACACCACCGAAAACCCTTTGCCGAACTCACCCGCCCGGGTTGCCTCAATGGCCGCATTGAAGGAAAGAAGATTTGTCTGTTCGGAAATCCCGCTGATGATGTCGGCTATCTTGGTAATCTTTCGAATCTTGTCACCGAATTCACGGGTCATCCGGGTAGTATCCTCAATTTTTGTAAAGACCCTTTCCAATTCCTCGCGAGTCTTTTCCATGGATTCCCGTTCTCTCCGAGCGGTTTCGCTCGCTTTTTTAGCCGCCTCAGCCGATATGTGCGATTTCTCAGCTACCGTCTGGATGGATGCAGCCATTCTTTTCATAATGGCAAAGGTGCTTTCCACCAAGGCCGCCTGCTTTTCCGCTCCCTGCGCAATCCGTGTGCTGATGTCGGCAATGTTCTCGGCAGTCGCATTAATTCCCCCGACAAATGAAGAGAGTGTCCCGGATGCCTCAAATATTTCATTGGAGGTTTCCCGAAACTGGGTTAAGACCTCTCGCAAATTGAAAACCATCTGGTTAAAACTTCCCGCCAGTTCACCAATTTCATCCTTGGTGTTCACCGAGACCTCTTGCGTAAGATCGCCCTCACCAATTATCCTGGTGGCAGACACCAACTCACCGATATTTCTAAGGATGTCGTTGGCAATCAATGATCCCAACAGCATGCCCACAGCAAGGCCGATAAAGGCGAACATCGCCCTGCTTTTGGCCGGGTCGCTAATAAAAAATCCCACCAACAAATGGGTGGCAATAATAACCGCGACCACCATAAAAAAGCTGAGGTATAGTTTATTTCGCATGCTGCTTTCTTCATCAAAAAATTTCAAAATCTGGGCATCCATCACGCCGTTCTCCTCTCGGTTATTCCTTGATCCCTTCCAAAACATACGGAATCAGTGGATCCTGCTTGCCTTTCACTCGCTGGGGGGAAAGCCTTTTCGCTATCACCCACTCCTTTGCCATCTTATACGTCGAATCACTGATAAGAATTTGACCGGTCAGGGCTTCCTGTTCCAACCGTTGGGCTATATTTACGGTATCCCCGATGATCGTGTAATTCATGACCTTCGTGGTTCCGACATTTCCGAATATCACCTCTCCGGTACTCATCCCGACACCAAGACCCAAGGCACCCTTCCCCTCCCGCTCCCACTTTTCCTGCAAGGGTTTAAACCTGGCCTGTATTTCTATCGCCGCCTTCAGCGACCGCACTACGTCGTCGGGATAGCTCATGGGAGCACCGAAATACGCCATGATGGCATCACCGATGAATTTATCAAACGTTCCTTGATGCTTGAAGATTGCCTTGGTTGCTTCCTGAAAAAACTCGTTGAGGATATCCACGACCACTTCAGCCGGATAACGAGAAGCAAAATTGGTAAACCCTCTCAAATCGGCGAAAAGAACCGTTACCACCTTTTTTTCGCCTCCTAATTGCAGAAACTTTTCCGGATCACTTAAAACCAAGGTGGCTATCTCGTCGGAAAGATAGGTCTTGAAAATCTCTTTCATCCGTTCCTTCTCTTCCTCTTTGCGTCGATCGAGTTCGTCGCGCAAGTGTTTCATCCGCAACAGGGATTTAACCCTGGTCAAAAGTTCCACTTTATTGAACGGCTTGGTTAAAAAGTCATCCGCCCCGGCTTCAATGCCCTTTATCTTGTCGTCCAGCTCTTTCAAGGCGGTGAGCATGATAACCGGGATAAACCGGGTTTTTTCATTCTGGTTTAAAAGATTACAGACCTGATAACCATCAAGCTTGGGCATCATCACATCCAAGAGAATCAAATGAGGGTTATCCTCTTCTACTTTGCGTAGCGCTTCTTCCCCGTCATATGCCTTTGAGACCTGGTAGCCGGCCACGCTGAGATAGGCGTCCAACAGCTCAACGTTCTGAACATTATCATCGACGACTAAAATCCGTGACTCTTTCATTCGATACTCATCCATCTCCCACCTGGCGGTCGCTCCGGCCCTCTCCGTACGGTTTCCACTTATTATGGGAGTTTTGTCAATAATTGTCAACCATTAGCCCATCTTCGGCGCCGGCAATGCTTTTTTGTTGCGTCTCTACGCTAAAACGTGTAGCATAAAAAAAATTCAAAAAGTGGGGTGCCATCCATCCGGCATTCAAAGAGGAAGGAAGAGAGCCCGAGAGCGGATACTCGAAGGTTCGCAAAGTATCTTGCAGTGGCATAATAGTTGCATTGGTGAAACGAACGGAAACTAAGGGATCGATAAAGCCACACCCGTCGTGAGGCGGAGCCGGAAAGCCACGGGTCTGGAGGTACAGACAGCCGGGTTGCCGAAAACGGTGCTCCGGTTCTTTTCTTTTGGCACTTATGATGAACTGTGATAAAAAAGATAGTAAATTAACAAACGTCATGCAGGAGGTGGGGTTCTCATGAAACTGACGAAACTGCGGAGAAAAAACGAAAAAGGGTTTACGCTGGTCGAGTTGATGATCGTTGTCATCATTATCGGTATTCTTACCGCCGTGGGCGTTCCTCTTTACCTCGGGTACGTAAAGGACGCCAAAGTCTCTTCCGCCAAGGCGGTTATCGGGACCATCGTCAATGCCGAGAAGGTGGCGCACCAAAAAACCGGCTCTTTTGAGGCAGTGACGGCTCTCGTATTCGAAGGTGACCCGGCTGCCAACCCTATTAGTATCGATGTGCGGGATGCCACCCAGTACTGGACACTTGTGGTGGATAACGTGGTGGCGGATACGAGTTTCGATGTCACGGCTACCGGCAAAGCAGGGACCGACTACTCGGATACTACCGTGAAGCTTGGTTACAGCCGTATTGCCGACGAACAGTGGTGGGTGGACGGTGTCCTTCAGTGATTCTATGAGCCGTCATAGCAATAATAGAGTAAGGATGTTTTCCGAAAGAGGCTAAAAAAATAGTTGGCTGCGATCCAGACGGCCCTGCATACCATGAAAAAAGAGGCAAAGAAACCCTGCCGGTTCGGGCGGGGTTTCCTGTTTTCGACAAGCATCGGTGATGTGCTATATCCTAAGCTCTGGGATGATTTTTTTGTCGGTCCTGTGAATCAGAGACGAAACGATGGTAGTAGCGAGTCACCTCAAAAGTCACAGGACTCCCATGGACCGTGGTGGAACGATGGGAGATATACCCCGCCACTCGAAGCCTATTGACCCGCAGTATATTTTACCCAGTTCCGCAGCAGAGGAACCAGATATGTACCGCTCCAGGATAGGAAGGGGGGATTTTCCAGATTTTCGGTTCGGCGTTTCGTCAAACCGGGGCCTCAGCATCATTGAAGTCGTGGTGTCGTTACTGATTGTTGCGTTGGGAATTATCGGCTTCGGCATGGCCATACCGGTGGGAAGAGACAATGTCGCTATCCTGAGTGAAAAGCGCGCCGCCCTTACCCTGGGAACCCAGATGATGGAGGAGATCCAGACAAAAAGGTTTGAAGAAGACCCGGATCAGGCGGATTTGTTCGGTCGGGAATCGGGTGAGGGCCCCAATCGCGCTACCTTCGACGATGTGGACGACTATGATAATTGGAATGCGAGTCCACCCCAGTTTCCCGATGGAACGGTTATGAATGGACAAGACAGAACTCCGGACTACAGTAATTTTCGGCGAACGGTGGTGGTGGAAAATGTGGATGACGATAATTACGGCATGGTCACGGCTGACGGCGCCACCGCTGCAAAGAGAATCGTTGTGACCGTCTCATCCGAAAACACGCCGCCTTCTTTTCCCGATATGGCGATCACCGGCGTGGTAGCCCGGGAAGGAATTGATTTGTTATACGGGAGCCTTC
>JAFGRE010000117.1 GCA_016935335.1 Deltaproteobacteria bacterium | reverse complement strand
GGGCTGCAATGAAGGTGCCGATGAGGGCTTTGTTCCGTATCCGGCGAGAAGAAGGAATAGCCAGCGCCGGGGGCTGTGACCCGCTTATCTTCTTACTTTCATCGGCGGCTGTGTGCGCAGAGAGGTCGAAGTAGCGGGTCGTGGGATCACCGTAAAGCATGTAGCTTGCCCAGAGAATGGTTTCCTCACCATATCTTTTGATCGAGGCTTCCCGGGCCGCTCGGACCGCCTCTCCGACGGTACTCCCTTCAAGGAGATTGTGGTAGAAATTCATGGCAAAGTGGGAGCCGGCTTCATCCTGGATTTCCCAAAATGTGCCCACATAGTGCTGCACCCCGGCAAGAAGAAAGGCGTTGGCAAGCCCGTAAATATTGTCTTGAAACTTTTCGTCTATCTTCCATTCTTCTGTTTGCCCGGTGTGGCAGGCATTGGAAAAGACCAAGGCGGGCATGACGGTGGTAGCGGCGAGGCTGCGAATGTCTTCAGCGGTGAAACTCCCGTTTGACAAAAGCCAGCCGCTTCGCGCCGGAGTGACGGCATCGTAATCCGCGTGGCCGGCATAATGCACCAGATCGTAATGAGACATGCTGGCCTTTACTTGATCGGTTTTGACATCTCCGGTTTTGTGGGTGGCGGTGATGCGGCCCTCGGCCTTCTCGACCTCCTCCATGAGTTTTATGCTCTCCTGAGCGGAATTAGGGAGATCCTTCTTTGGATTGGAGAGGATGAGCATTTTAAGGGGAGCTTCCACGTAGCGGGTCTTCACCCCCTCGATGGTTTGCCGTGTTTTGACCAACCTGCCCATGTTAAAACGTTGACAAAAGAATTGCCTTCCGTCATAGAGAAGTTCCCAGGGAATGTGCACCAAGTGGTCATCAATGGCTAAAACCAGGTCTTCCGCGTCGGTCTTTAAAATTTGATCCCTGGTCTTGGGGGTGAGAAGGCCGTCATAGAGGCGTTGCCCGCCTCTTTGCAGCCTTACCAGGATTTCCTTGGAAATTTTGCCCTGTTTATTCGCCTGGTTCAGGAGGCGGGTTATTTCCAAACAGGAGGAATCGATTTCGGTTGGAGATATCTGAGCGTTTTCATAATGAACAATAGTCTTTTTCTCGCCTTCCGACTTTTCATAACCGCTGACCGTGATTTTATCCTGGTCCCGCGACAGATTCAACTCGAAGATTTTCCTTGGTTTTCCGACCTTTCCCAATGGGGCAGCGCCTCTGGCCCGGGTCTTGTCCATCACCATCTCTTCATCACCCCAGACGACGCGATAGATTTCCAGGGGTTCGGGTTTCCCCTTCACCTGGAGTTCATCAAAATAGCGGCAGAGTATATCCTCGGTCCGACGGACCTGGTCATAGAGAGGTTTTGAAACCAGGATCTGGTCGGCCTCGGCGAGAGATTCAATGCGCGCGGCCACATTGACAACGTCGCCGAATACGTCATCGTCCTGGACGATACCCCGGCCATAGTTCAAACCGATCCGAACTCTTATGTGATCGTCCGCGGTTTTGCCCTGGTTGTGGTCCCGGAGTGTTCGTTGAATGTCAATGGCGGTGCGGATGGCCTCTTCGGGGTTTGAAAAGGAAGCCATAACCGCGTCACCAATGGTTTTGATGATGGTGCCGTGGTGGGCTCTGATTAAAGGGAAGAGGAGATCATTATGCTCCTGGATCATGGTTCGGCCTTCGATATCGCCGCGGCGATCGAAAAATGAGGTTGAGCCGACGATATCGGTAAACATAAGGGTCACGTCACGGGTGTAGTTGGCCTGCAGTTTCCTGTCCAATTCCTTGCGCTCTCGGAGCATCTCTTCGATGCTTTGAGGGGGGGTATGAGCGGTGGAATCCGGGTGAGGTTTTTTTTCTGACATGATGGTCTATTCTCCCTTAATAAGGTGATCGGAGGCAGGAGAGATCCGCCGGAGATGGTTGGGGGGGAACTGCATCTGAATAATACTGGGGGCAGGTGGTGAGGACCCGCCACCTGCCGAAAAATGAAGGAAAGGCATGGCGATCGCTCCGCATATCGTGGGAAAACAAAACAAGTTTACGATGATTATAATCTCTTGTCAACCGGGTGGCTTGTGAAGGCGGGCGGTGAGGGGGTGCGGGACCGGGCAGAGCGCGAATGTCATCCCCTCCCAGGGTTTGGGGAGACGGTAGGTGGAGCCGGACCGTGGAAGCCGAAGGCGGCGGAAAGGGTCGGTGGAAGGCAACGGGGCGACGTATTTTATAGTTAGTGCAACGCGGTGGGGGAACGGGTCGGGAGCGGAGTGGCGGTTCGGGGTATCGATGAGGTGGGGTTGGATGCCGCGGTGGTGAAGTGGTTATCTTTTATAGGAAGTTTACTACCCAAAATGGCGAGACTATTGGATGACGGCTGGGAGTATTGGGGATTCAAGAAGATAGGGCTGCCGGATGGATGCGCCTAACTGCTTAATAGAAAAGGTAATTTGTTGAAATAATAATTGAACGGGGGTTTTTGTAGACCTTGGTATGCTTATTGCTGATACCCATAAACAAGGTGAAAAGAAGGACGTTTTGAAGAATAATCATGATGCCGGGGAATCGGTAGTTAAGAGATAAAAGTCCCGGTTCAAATTGTAAAAAGGAGGTAACGAGTGGCAATAATGAGAAGCAAAAGTAGAAGAAGTAAAGAAATCCATGAGGAAGGAGGTGAAATCATGAAAAGCAAGAAACTAATGAGCATGATTGTGGTCGGATTGTTGCTGGTTCCATTTTTAGCGGTGGGATCGGCCTCGGCGTCCGTGATTGAGCTGGAGGACTGGCAGTTTAACCCCAGCGGTGCCATCGGTGGGTTGCCCGGGGTCTTTTTCCCGGTGGATGAGATTACCATCATTGGTACTGCCTACGTTGATCACAATGGGATTATGCCGGGCCCGAATGTGCCTTTTACGGAGACCGGAGCATTTGCAGCCACCGGTTTTCAGAACAACGCAGTCCCGATACTACCCGGAATCACGGGATTGGGTGTTTCCTATGAACTCACGGGGGTTTTTACGGCCAGCGGCGTCAATACCGTAAGAACGGGGACCAACCAGGAGTTCATCTTCACTGTCGGGACCCTGGATATTTATTTGGACACCGCTCTGGATTATGGGTTCGCGAGCCCTGCGGCACCGCCGTTTTACGGAGCGAATAACGGAGTGTTGATTGCCTCTTTCTTGCTGGCAACGGGAAGCGGGAATTTGGATTTCGCTACGGTGACCGGCGGGGATGGACGCGTGGATATCCTGTTTATAGCAAATCCCGCTGCTGCCGGGCTGACAAATGGGTTGCTTCCCGGTGTGTGGTTCGATCAAGCTGGTGTGGATTTGAGCACCTATCCGTGGCCGGATGCCATCAATGTGGCTCTGGTGGATACCAACAATAATGTTATGAGCCAAAACGAGCTTGCGGGTGCTCCCAATATAATCCCTGAGTGGTCTGAATATCTTGGATTTGGAGCGGTTCCGAATATAATTTTTGACCAAGCGGGGAATCCTATCGGAATCAGCGAGTTTTACACCCGAAGCGATGGATCGTATCGTCCCGGGGTAGTTCC
>JAFGRE010000015.1 GCA_016935335.1 Deltaproteobacteria bacterium | reverse complement strand
TGAAAACGGGTTTTAAAGCCTCTGATGGAGCCTAGGTCCAAAGGGAGAAAATCAAAGAAAAGAGTCCGGTCATCTTTTGTGGCAAGAGAAACAAGATCTCCCCTCTGCTTAGGGTTAAGTTTCTTATGAACATATTGAAGATTTGTCGTCTTTCCGCACTGGGCGGGTCCATAATAAACGATTTTTGCCCCGATCTCTCGTTTGCTCGGATTGAATACGACCATTATCTTTGTCCTTTTAGTTCTTCTAAGATACGCTTGGTTTCTTTATAATCAGGATTGACTTTGGCCACTTCATTAAACGCCGCTATCGCTTTTTTGGAGTCCCCCATTTCCGCATACGTCAGTCCCATTTCATAATTCAATCCCAGAAACTCTCCTTGTGATATAAACCGACTCTTTAAACCGCTTTGGACCGCATTGAGCGCATGCTTGTACATTTCCTTTTCCCTAAAACAGGAACAGAGCCGAATAAAGCAGTCGTTCTTTATCTCCTGATCGCCAAGGGCCAATTTGAGTTCCTCAATCGCCTCGTCGATTTTTTCCATCTGTTGATAGGCGATCCCTAACTCATAATGAAGCCGGCAACTCTCCTCCCCGGGCTTTTCTTCGATATTCTTTCTTATTCCTTCAAAAACCCTATCAACTTCCAATACGCCTTCATCTTCGCTCACCTTAGCCGTCTCGGAGATGGAAAGTTCACCTTCATCTTCAAGCTGCGCTCCCAGATCAAAAAAACCTTGATCGTCAATAATCTCCTCCGGAGATGCAATCTTAATTCCTTCACCCCTTCTCGCTCTATCCCTGGGAATGGCTCCCTGCTCGTAGATTTCTTTTTCTTCCCCCGCTTCCCCGCGCGTTTGGGCGAGGAGTCTTTCCGCCTTTTTTTGAATAAACTGATTTGAGTGATCCAACACCAGCATCTTTTCGACTATGTTCTTAACCTCCTCAACCTTGCCTTCCTTGATATAATGGCCCGCCAATCTTTCATAGGTAGCGGCAGCATCACCGGCAAATCCCTGTTTTTGATAAAGCTCGGCCAAGGTTAGATATACGTTTACTAACCCCGGATCTATCGAAAGAATCGTCTTATATATGGACATCGCCAACTGATAGAGTTCTTCATGGGCGTAAGCTTTGGCCGCATAGGTATACTCTTCGATTGCCATCTTCTTGTCACCCGACTTCAAATAGAGATCCGCAATTTTCATATGGATCCCGGTGTTGTCGGGCTCCTCCTTGGCAATCTTGAGATATTCCTCTAGGGTTTTCTCTCCCGTTCCTTTCTTTTTTAGAAAAGAAAATATCTTCACGTTAAAACCGCAAAATTAGAGAATTGAATATATGGGTTTCCAGTTAGATTCCATCCATCGTACTAGATTTTATACACATATTTCTCCATGTCAAAATAAATAATAGAAATTATTATTTTACACATTTTCCATCGTATAACAAGATCTAAAATGAGATTCAAAACTGAAAAACTACACAATGATTAACGGTCGTCCATAGCTTCCTCTAAGCATGCCCTCTCCTCTGGACCGTAATAAAGCGGGCTACCCGTGCCTGCTAATCTCTAAAGCCACATGGTTCCCGCGGTTAATGGTTCCGCTTTATCATTCTCCATAGGCAATCTTCCCTTTTTCACAGTTGATTGCTCCACGGACCATGCTCCGTTTCTCTTCTGATTCCCCCCGGTGCTCTTATAAATATTGACATTACAGCGCGTATAAATTACAAATAAAAAAACAAATTATGTAAATACATTGACCACCATACCATATAACTAATGAATTACCAGCAGGAAAACCAAGGGGTTGCCAGAATACCAACCAAGTCTCCCAGAGAGAGAGGTCCGTTTTGCGAGTCGCTTGTTCAGCAAAAACAGACATCGGCTTAATAAGACCAATCAACGAGGACAGCTTTTTTGCGGATGAGAAACTCGGCCTCTTTATGGTTCTCGACGGCATCGGCGGCCACAATGCCGGCGAAATCGCAAGCAAATTAGGGGTTGACTCGCTTCGTGAGGCTATCAACAACGGCGTTACCATGGCGAGGGAACAACTATCCGACGCCGATTGTCTGGAGTTATCAAAGGAAGCCAACATCCTGAAGGACGGTATCAGAGCAGCAAACAGGGTTATCTACGACGCGGCGCACTCGCGGGAGGACTATCGCGGCATGGGGACAACGGTAGCTTCCCTCTTGATCGGCACCAAAAGTCTTGCAATCGCTCATGTGGGAGACAGCAGAATATACTTGATTCGCGGCGGGACGATCGAGCGACTCACGGAGGATCATTCCCTGGTCATGGAGCAACTCAAACGAGGGCTTATCAGCGACCAGGAAGCTCAGTCATCCGATATGAAGAATATCATTACCAGAGCCTTGGGAGCGGATATGGAAGTCCAACCTGCATTAGACGAGATAGTTATTCTCAATAATGACATCTTCGTTCTTTGCACGGATGGTTTAACTGACCTTGTCTCCGATGAAGAAATCCTTACTCTCGTTTCAGACAACCGCGATACTTTGGACAGCGCCTGCGAAGCCTTGATCAATAAGGCAATCGAACGGGGGGGCAAAGATAACATCACGACTATTGTGATCCAGTTCCAAGGAGACTCTCATAATTTTCTGCGCTGGTGCCGAACGAAATTTGCCAATATAATGAGATCTCTTTAAAACTTGTTGACTAATGGCAATTTAGGATATAAACATTTTCTATATTGTACAGAATCTGGGGAGGTTTGATATATGCCAAAACTAGTTCTCAAATTCAAAGATGCGATCTTGAAAGAAATATCTCTTGACAAGGATACGATTGCCATCGGAAGAGTAGACGACAATGACATTAAAATAGACAACATGGCCGTTTCGGGTCATCACGCAAAATTGATCCGTGAAAACGGTGATTTTGTTTTAATTGATTTAGGCAGTCTAAATGGAACATATGTAAATGGGAAAAAGGTCTCAAAATGGATCCTGAGGCACAACGACCTTATTACCATTGCCAAGCACTCTCTTACCTTTCAGGACGAACGGGCTCCCGCAGAATCAACGTTTGCGAGCACCGCGGAGATGAAATCCCCTGTGGGAACGGTGATGCTGGACATGAAGACTAAACAGCAATTGCTTGAGGAAGCAGAAGCGCACAAGCCGCAGGATGAGCCCGTACACACAATCGGAGCCGTGACGTTCATTTCCGGCGGCGACGACCAGATTGATTTCGATCTCTCTAAAAGGATAACCGTCCTTGGCAAAGGAAGCGATGTTGATATAAGGGTCAAAGGTTTCTTTGTTGCGAAAACCGCGGCCGTAATCAGCCGCAGGGGATCCGGATACTTCATTTCCCATTCCGAGGGCAGGGCCGTACCCAAGGTGAACGGTGAGAGTATTTACAAAGGGCAGGTGAAGCTTAAAGACGGAGATATTATCGAGATCGGTGGAACAAAGATGCAGTTCTACTTCAAATCTCCCGGGGATTAATCCGCTCCCCCTAAGACCTTCAGCATACGTGTCGACCACGCAGTCTGCTTTCCCGGAAGACGAAACCCACACCGTCAATCCCATTTTTTCCGGTATGATAGAAAATCCCTGGTGTCCTCAAACGATTTCCCCATGTCTCTGTTATTTTCTTCACGCTTTCGACTCCGTCACTTAATGCGCTCCCTTCTAACCATATATGGATAACCCCATCGACTCCCATACCTTACAGGTACTTGAATTCCCCAAGATTATATCCTTGTTGTCTGATTTGGCCGCTTCAGACCTGGGCAAAGGGGCCTGCCGACAAATCGTTCCGCACACCGATGTGCCCCGTGTGCAAGAAGCCCTTACCCGGGTATCTGAAATGAAGTACTTCATCAAAGTACGCGGCCAGCTTCCGCTCCATAACCTTAAGGATATAAGCCGGTTTCTCCACCGGGCTGAGCCTGAAGGGGCGTTTCTTATGCCGCGTGAATTGCTTACAATTCACACTCATCTTCTGGCCAGCCGTCTGGTAAGGGATCTGCTTAATGATGAAAGAAGCATCAACTGTTCCGCCCTTCGATCAACTGCTCAACAAATAACAATTCTCCCTCATGTTTCTGATGCCTTAACGAAATCGATTGATTCTGATGGACAAATCCAGGACTCTGCCAGCAGCGAACTCGCCAGAATCCGATCCTCGATTCACCGGCTCCGAAATGAAATTCAATCATTTCTTGACAAAATCCTCCACCACCCCGGACATGATCACTTCTTCCAAGAGAAAATTGTCACCATGCGCAATAATCGTTATGTGATTCCGCTGAGAGCTGGTTTCAGAAACCGCATCCCTGGACTCGTCCATGACCGATCCCAGAACCAGGCGACCCTTTTTGTCGAACCTTTGGAACTCGTTGAGCGCAATAATCGCCTTCATCTTCTCAGGGAGCAGGAGACTGCCGAGGAGATTAAAATACTGCAGAATCTTACGACCTTAATACGGCACAAGACATCGATTCTTCTAAAAAACCAAAAATGCCTGGGCATATTAGATGCTATTCAAGCAAAGGCCTCCTTGAGCGATCTTCTTGAAGCCCGGGAGCCGGAACTGGTTGACGGACCGCTGATTCACCTTGTCAACGCTCGTCACCCACTTCTCACTTACCAGGCCCTTTCGCAATCACAGCAAGTGCACGCCCAGTCCGTCGATAGTGCTCCGGTTATTCCTGTTGATCTCTTCTTGCCGCCTGACTGTTCCGTTCTCCTAATTACCGGCGCTAATATGGGCGGAAAGACGGCGGCTCTCAAAACCTTCGGACTTTTAACCCTCATGGCGCAAGCAGGCTTGCATATTCCGGTAGCAGAGGGAAGTCGTCTCAGTGTTTGGGAAAAAATTTTCGCCGATATTGGCGACGAGCAGAATTTGGAAAAGAACGTCAGCACCTTTTCTTCCCATGTTGCGCAAGTAAATTATATTTTAAAACACGCTGATAGCAAGTCGTTACTCTTGATCGATGAAATGGGCGCAGGAACAGATCCGGAATCCGGGGCAGCACTTGCGCTCGCCGTAATTGAAACGCTCAAAGCCACAAAGGCAAGATTAGTAGCAACCAGCCACCTCAACTTACTGAAGGTTTACGCAGCCACCCGGAATGATGTGATGAATGCTTCGGTCGAATTAGCCGATCGTACGTTCCGGCCAACCTATAAACTATCTTACGGGATCCCCGGAAGCAGCCGTGCCTTTGAAACAGCCGCTCGCCTCGGCATTGATCCTGAAATTATCGCCCTCGCACAAAGCTATCTCAAGGAACACGATCAAAGGACCCTGGACCTAGTTAAGGTGCTGGAAAATAAGCTCAGGACGATTCATTCCATAAAATCCGATTATGAATCACTTCTCTCTTCCGCTTCACATTATGAAAAGGTGCTTGCCGGCTTGGCGAAGAAGGTTGAGGACCGCCGCGATGCTATTCACGCCACGATGGAAAAGACAGCGAGATCCCTTTTCCGGGAGGCGGAAACAAAACTGAAACAGATCGTACAATCATCATCTCCTTCGGGAGGAAACCCCCTTGCTGATGCCAGGCAAGCCATAACCACGCTCAAATCGTCTCTTTCTGCAAGTCTGGGGTCTTCAAAAGAGAGAACGATCCCTGATATCCCATTGAATAAAGGGGACTACCTCACCTTCGGACCCGGAGGCAAGAAGGGGAAGATTATTTTCATCGACCACACTGCCAATAAGGTTGAGATAGAAATGGACGGGATGAGGTTAAAAGCCTCACTTGATGATCTCACCAGGATAAGAGGGATCGGCCCTGCATCCGATCAAAAACCACCGCTTCCGCCTGCCGGTCACAGATTGTTTCCAGCGTTTCCCGCTGATACCCCTGCCCTTCTTTCCCAGGTGAATATCGTCGGCCTTACTGTTGTTGAGGCGATGCCTCTCATCGAAAAGGCTATAGACACCGCGCTGTTGTATGGAAAAAAGGAGATTAGGATTATCCATGGCATCGGAACCGGCCGTCTTTTAGAAGCTGTACACAGTTATCTCAACCAGTTCCAGGGAATAAAGAAGTATTATGCCGCTGACCCCCGCGACGGAGGCGCCGGAACCACGATCGTCGAATTTGAAACCTGACCGCTTTGGCATCTATCGCAAAGACACACTCCCGTAACGGGCTAGACCACATCCATAAATGGAAGAATTTGACTAGAACCGGACCGGGACCCATCGGCAGAAGGCGGGATCGGCTTATACCCAATAAAGAAAGCGCCCACAATTCTCACAATTTCTGAGCACCTCATTGCCAATCGACTTACTGGAGAGAGACGTGGGAATAGAGATAAAACATCCGAGGCACAGACTGTCCTTGACAGGAGCGATGGCTCTGCCATACGCTTTTAAAATCTTGCAATAATGGTTAAAGATATCCGGGGGAATCTTTTCTGCTATTTCTTGACGGGCTTCCTTCAGCTTCTCCAAATTCTTGATTTCGAATCCCATCTTCTCCGTCTGGTCCAGGATTTCCGAATCCTGGGCATCCGCAATCATGGCATCCAAATCCTGCAACAGGACCAAATTCTGCAATACTTCGTTCATTGTTGTGCCGCTTCCATAAAAACTTTCCTCAACCCCTTGAAACTCTTTACTCGCAATAGTCTTTTTCTGGTAACATCATCCCTAATGAATTCAACCAATTTACCAAGAAACGGAAGGTAATTGACGTCCTGAGGAGGAGCTAATATTACGAACGTTAATTTCACCGGAGCCTGATCCGGCGCATCAAAATCAATTCCTTGGGGCTTGAGTCCTACCACTACCGTCAGCCTTTCCGTGGCCATCGAGCGGCAATGCGGAATGGCTATCCCCTTTCCGATAGCAGTCGTTCCCAGTTGTTCCCGTTTTTCCAAAAGATCGATAATGAGTTCCGCCTTATAGACACAACTGTTTTGTTCTAAACACTTGGCGATTTCTTTGAATAGATCCTTCTTGGAATCGGACTCAACTTCTTGAACAAAAAGCCTCTGGTCAAAAAAACTCAAAAATTCCTTGACTTCCATAGTCACCTGTAAAGATCACGTTAACACTCTGAGGTCCAGAGCGAAGGTAAGACCTCAACCACACTTTCCCGCATGCACATACTCTTATAAAGCTAAAATCTTAGAATTTGTCAAATATTTTTTTAATGGCTCGGGCCGGCATAGCCGGTCCCAGACCCGAGAGCCCCAAGCAGAGGTCATCATGCTCCGGCTTGCTTGACCGCCGGCCACTGCTAGAACTCACTTTTAACTTGCATTGTCCCGGAGAGAAACGTATAATTCTGTTAAAATAATATTTATAATCGAATAGTTAGAGACAACTTGATAAACACATGCTATGAGTAAGAG
>JAFGRE010000116.1 GCA_016935335.1 Deltaproteobacteria bacterium | reverse complement strand
CCGGGCCGGGAACCATATCCGAGTTATCCCGGCAATCTTCACTGTATCCGCTTCCCGCAATCCCGAAAAGGAAAACCAGCGCCAAGGACAGCAAAACGCATATAAATGGTAACCTTTTTAATATACTCATCATTCATAACCTCCTGATCAGTGCCTGCTATAATGGCGAAGCGCTGCACGCATTGAGGTGCTCCCTCTCGCCAAGACACAAAAAGGCCCTCTACGCTGGGTAGTTAAAGCTTGCACTGAATCACTCTTTGTTCATATCCTTGACACAAATTTCAGCGGCGGACTGACACGCCGGGGACTGAGGGTAATTACTCCATGTTCTCAAAGAAGCCCCCCGGTCAAAAGATGACGGGCAACCTCCGAGACAGTTTGGTAGTGGCGGGAATCAACATCCCCGCCTTCACGAGGCCGTCAGCGACACTGTACGGATTTATTATCGCACACCACCCCGGAACTGTCTGTCCTACTTCGGAGAGCCGCCTGTGCCAGCCGACCCATAAAGACCACGCCAACAACCTGAATGTCCTCATCAGCAGTAAATTTTTCGGGTTCAGGCAACTCCAGGCACGATTCCCTTGCCGATAGACAAAAAGTAATATCCAAACTCCTCGGAATTTTTTCAGCCGGAACACTGTGGCTACAAACTCCCTAATGGTCAGCAGAAAAACAAAGCCAGCATGCATGCGAATATGCCCCCGCTCCGGAAATCATTCCTGATCAGGATAAGCGAGACCCGCATTCAGAAAAGATGCAAAACAACGCCTGATAAAATTGCTACTTCTTCGCTGGTAAGTACCCCCTCTTTTTTTATTTCTCTTCTTAGTCATATATTTAGCAAAATCCGTGCCCTAACGAACGCAAACCGGGGAGATCGTTCGTAACAAACTGATACGATGACGTATTTATGGCGAAAATGTCATTGTTGGCGAATAGACGAGCGTTGAGCAACGTGCGTTTCTTGGTTTGTTAGGAAAAACATTATCCACTTTATCCAACTGATAGGTCAAATATGGGGCTGGGTTGCCGAAAATTGGAGCTGTGAGATCACGTGGCCGTTCTATTTTCCCGCTTCCGGATCGCTGGTACGCGCAAGTTTGAACTACTTGTTTCTCGAAAAATGGCTCTGTCCCCGGTTCGATTCCGGGCTTCGCATCGATTTTTTTTTGCAGCGGGAAAGTCCTTAATCGGGCCGGCACCCTTTTTCTTTTACATGGAGGCTGTGTTCGCAGTCATATCCATCCCATGTTTGGTTCCCCAAAATAACGCGACAAGCACTGCACCGCCAAAAAAAAGCCAGTGAAAACTGCTGATTAATCGCAGTCACTGGCTTTTTTCAACTACTATGATTCGCTCTACAAGTCCCTCTGGCAGCAGAACGATTTCCTACCTCCGGATTGTCTTTAATTCAAAAGAACAACTGAGTTACCGACACGCATCCATGCCCGTTCGTTTAAAATTACCTACCAGGCCCAAAATTGTCCCGGCCGTACATGTTATGTTCCCGGGTCGGCAGTGATAGTCTTTGCAGAGAGTAACCCTCCCGCTGCTTCAGAGCACATTGTTTTAGAAGGTCCAGCACCCTTTCAACAACTTTTTCAGGCGTTAAACCGGATCTTTCTTGAAGGACTCGGTAAGGAACATAGGGACCAAAGCGATCAACGGTCACCACGTCCCCCTTCGCTCCAAAGAAACCATCCCATCCCTGGGAGCATCCACCTTCGATAACCAGACGGATGTCAGCTTGGGGACCCAGCACACTCAACCGGTACGCATTTGATTGTTTCTCGAACAATTCCCAAGACGGCATGCTGACAACGCGCACCGCGGCTTTACCTCTCCGGACTATTCGCTTACCATCCAACATTCGAGCCGCTTCAAGGGCGACGTGCGCTTCCGGTCCACTGGCAATCAGAACAGCTTCAGGAGTCTCATTCTTTGGTTCCTTCATAATGTAAGCGCCCCGATGTAGACCATCAGCAGCTTCCGACGTCGTGGGTTCCAAAGCAGGAACCGCTTGCTGGTTCAGCACCAGCGCAACCGGCCCGACACTACCTCCGAGCACAAAGCGCCAGGCTGCCGCAGTTTCGTTGGCATCGCACGGACGAATAACCGTTAGGTTCGGAATCTCTCTGAGAGCTGCTAGCGTTAATTCTCCGATGGACTGAAAATCCGCACCTTCTTCTCCGCGCCTGACGCCGTCATGGGTCAACACGTAGACGACGTTTAATCCCATGAGTGCCGCTACGCGGATAGACGGACGCATATAATCCGAAAATACGAGGAACGTTCCCTCGTAAGGGATTGAGCATCCCTGCCCTTGATTACATTCCTTGGGGCTCGTTTTCATAGAAGGGGAGATACCTGAAAGGCTGCCGATACTGTCACTGGGGGGCGGAGCAACCGCACGCAAAACCATATCAGATGCATCTTTCGTAGAGATGCCTTTCCGGTCTGCCGGAAAGGCAGGAATGTTCGCCTCCCATCCGTCAGGCAGCGTCTTTTTTATAGAACGCCGGAGTTCCTGGGCACAGTCGGGATAAAGTTTCTCAACCCCCTTTAATCGCTCCTGCCACTGTTCCCATGTCGCCCACTCCCACGTGGACTGCCATCCGGCCTCTTGGCCGGAGTCATGCAGACATATAATCTGCCGGTTTTGAAGGAAAGATGGTTCAAATGATGTATCAACCGTTTCGCTATAAAAGTCCGAAAAGATTTTGTCAATTTTTTCCTTATCAGCTTGCCAGTACATGATCAATTCCTCCTGTTCTAGAGAAGACCGCTATTTAAAAACACACGCACTATCGATTCCGTGAGGACATCGTAGCTGTATCGAAATTACTAATACCCTTTAAGACGATAGCAGGCCCGTTTTAAGAGCCGCTTTCTTAAATAGCAAACCTCATGCCAAGCTTTTCTTTACCAACAACCTTAGCCCAACATCAAAAAAAGCACATCAATACAATGTGTTATTGAGACCTTCCAGTCTAACCCCCCGGGGAGTTTCTGCAAAAAGTCTTATCATGATGTAAAAATATATTTTCTCTTTAGACCTCTTCCCTCTTTCCGGGAAGGAACCAGAGAAATGCCGTCTCAATAAAAAACGCAGAGAACCCTGCCCGGATGGCTTGCGAATATCTCTCGCCCTGCATCCCCCGGCGCGCTGTTCTCCTGCCAATTTTTTTAAATCCCTTGCTATCTTCAAACGCAACTTTGAAGACACAACCGACGACAACGGTACATAACAAAACTCGTCAGTTTTGTTCACTCACCTCCCTTTGCCAAAAATCCCTGTGCCCTCAGTTTGCTCTCGGGGAATCGCTCCCGCAAATATTCTAAGCCTTCACCCCTCGCCGCGATAAAGGGAACGTCCATCGCCTCCGTCGATAACCACGCATTATCTCTCGGCGAGTCTCATCCAAACCAGCGTCAAGCATGGTGCGCTTCCTGGGTTTTCAAACAGCACGAAACAGCATTTCGTCTTCCACAACAAAAGCTATCCATGGTCCCCCGAGTTCGATAGCCAGCCCGTTTATGCAGTGTCTAATAGGGACAAACCGGATTAGTAATTGAGCTGTCGGGTATGCATATTTTTATTTAAGAATTTTTATAAAAATATCCATATCATATGGTACACTGATTCAGATAAAAAACTTCCAATTGAAGAGGGCGCGATAATGGCAGAAAAGCGGGATCCCCAAAATACCATTGATATCGAAGAATTGATGATATCTGAGCTTGTCCACTCAGAGGCATTGATCAATCTTCTGGTTCAAAAAGGAATCATTACGAGAGAAGAACTCTTTGAGGAAATCAAGCGAGTGGATGCTGAAATAGCTAAGGCTGAATCGTGAATTGCTGTTCTCGGTAAATTCCGCTTAACGGCTTGGCTATGCGATATTCAATCCCGTTGTAGGTGCTGTGTAACATCCAAGATTTTACAGATGGCGTCGCCCTCTTAATCCAAAAAAAGTCAAAAGGGATGGTCCGAGAAGAAATAATGTCGCGGGTTCAGGGACCACTGTTGTTTCTGCAGAGACCGTGATAGTATCATAGTAGATTATCTGATTGGGATAATAGGAATAATCCCAACCGCCGAGTCGAATATAAAAATTATCCGCTCCTGCCATGGTGGAACTCGGCAGACTATTCACGAGCATTCCATTTTCCCAGTATTCCCACCCGGTTTCAGTGAAAAGAAGTAAAAAATCCGTTAGTGTTCCCGGAGGAGTCCGCCTGACCGAAAAGATGCGCGGACCGGAATCAACGAGGTGAAGGTATGGCCCTCCCCAACTCTGGTAGTTCACGCGAAAGTATTCCGAGGGATCATCGGCGTTATGGATAAAGAGGTCGAACTCAGCCGTCCGCGGAGACGGAATCGCCCACTGCCCAGTAAAATCAATACTTGTCCAGTTCTGAGCGGAAAACGTAGCCGACTGCAGATACACGTGCCGTGGGGAACTTTGACCAAGGATCGTGAATTCAAGCCGCTGGTTTTGCTCGCTCACAGACCCCTGCCCGGTAATATCAGCGGTCCATCGAGCCGGATCGATAACGTTGTCATTGAAATCGTCGGAAAAGAGATCAATCTGTAGAGCAAGGGATGAGTCGACGAATGAAACCGCGACTAAAAGGGACAGTGACAGGGCAACCAAAATTCTCTTCATGGATCCTCTCCTCTTACCTGGTGAGAATTGCCCGCAATGAGACGGCAAAAGCCGCCACAGTGAAGGGTTTAGTTCGTGATAAACTCAGGCTGAACCATCAACGCAAATCTCTTTATGAAATGACCTGCAAGCACGTTTTATGCCCATACATTTTTGCCAACGTGTTTTGCTATATAATAAATTAATATTTCTAAAGAAATTATCAGGGAAAGTCGTTCGATTGCCGGCATTCAGGGTTATAAAAGAGAAGAATCATTAAAAAATTGATGTAAACTTTTTCTTATATTAAGGCATCTGTATCCAAATCTGAATCACCTGGTTTACATCCTATCAGTCTATGTCAGAAAACGATCCCTACACTAACAGCATCTGCCTTATACCATTTTCCACCCCCGCAAGGTGAGCACGCCACCGTTGTCAAGCTCATCCCCTGATCAGCAATGCTTCTCCAACCCTCTTCTAAAATCCGTGTTTCAGGAGCATGCTAGCAATGATCAGGGATCACGCCACACCTCATACCGCACCTACCCCCCAAGATCTCTCTAAAAAGTGAATCCGTGAGCGCAAGGTTCACAAGAGGAGGGATGACGGCGATGAACGACCTAACCATGATGACCAACATCGACATGAATGACATCTTTAAGGTAAGTATATAGATTGCGTCTTTACTCTTCCACAATCACTATAAAACAACCCTCGGTACCTCCAACCAAAGAACGAATGGAAATAATTCCGCGCGCACAGTGGACTCCTTTACACCGTCCCAGTGAAACAGTCGAGCCGTATCTGTAAAAGATGTTGCCCCAAGCATCTCCGAAACAACATCCAAACGCCAGGAACAGGCTGCGATCAACAATCCTGATAGCCTAGGAATTCAAATTCAGCACGGTTCCCATCAGACAGTATAGGTGAAAAAAAGTCGTAAAAAGTACAAATTCCTGCGGGTGCACCTCCTCCCGGTGCCGGTTAAAAAGTTGATTGACTGTACAAACAATATTTCCAACGGTTCAAAAGCACAAAACTGAATGTTCCCGGCCATAAGGAGCCATGCACGTATGCGAAGTTCGGACTTACACGCAAGATCATCAACGAGGAAAAGAAGTCCGTTGTGGTATCGTGCATTAGAGGTGAACGGCGCGGGTGTATAATAAGAGTGGTGATGCTGCTTAACCGAACCCGTACCGCAGAAGTTGCTTCCGCAAAAAGAATTATGTTTCCATCATCAAGGTCATGAACTCGCACATTTCTTCGCCGGTGGTTGCCCACGGGGACATTCTATTCCCCGCCTCACAAAGCATCAGCACCCTCCCTCCACGTCAGCCTTAAGTGTCACCGCACATTCCGTGCGCAAAAAAAGAGCAAAGAGAGAATCTCGATTTTTCTCATCTTTGCTCTTTGACTTCAACCTGTACCTTGTTATTTGTACTCCTGGGAACCTTTTTTAATCATCGACTTTAGCTTCACCGGCTTACATAAATTCTCTTTATTTGCCGCTGTTCGTCCGCATTTTTTGCACATGTAATTTGAAACATGCAGCAACTTCTTATACGCCTCGACATTCTTTTCCAGAAATCCGATGTTGTGGAGGTAACACAAATGCTCCTCATGGCCTTTGTGAATCGTTGGTTTAGCCATATCCTTATTCCTCCTTTCCTCTGGGATAAATAGTAATGCCTTCCGTAAGCCCTTTTATGCTTTGGTTCAAATATACCCGCGAGGTAGAAAAAAGTCAAGAAAACTTCGCGGTCACAACTTTCATCCCCTTTTTTATGAATCGCACGCGATGTCTACCGTTCATTCTGGTAATCATCTTCGTACCTGACAATATCATCCTCTCCGAGATAGGTACCGGTTTGCACCTCAATAATGCGAAGTATCGCCTCTTCTCGGTTCTCGATCCTGTGCTTGCTGCGAAACGGTATGTAAATATGCTCTCCACAACAGACCTTAATGATGCGGTCATCCAAAGTTACCGTTGCCGTCCCCTCGACTACTGTCCAGTGTTCGGCCCGGTGCTCGTGCCTTTGATAGCTGAGCCGCTGCTCGGGATTCACGTCTAACCATTTTACAGTATACTTTTCACTGCTATCAAGCACTTTGTACGCACCCCATGGTTTTGGAACCAGTCGATGTATCCTGGCCTCCGTCCGGCCGCGGCTCTGCAGCTGCTCCGTGATCCTTTTGACCTCCTGACTTCTATTCTCTCCACAAACCAACACCGCGTCAGCCGTCTCTACCACCACCACTCCTTCAACACCAACTGTTGCCACCAAGCGCTCATCGGATCGAACCAGCGAATTCCGGGTATCCAGAGCAATAACATCTCCCTGCAGAACGTTCCCTTCAGGATCCTTTGGGATAATCTCTCGCAGGGACTCCCAGCTGCCGACATCGCTCCACCCCATATCAGCGGGGATTACCGCCACCCGTTGAGATCGCTCCAGAATTCCATAATCCACGGAGATTGCCTCAAGAGCTTGATATAATTCCTCACGGCGCGAATCCCCGTCCGAAGCATCAGGAATAACGGAATTCATTTCGCGGAGGACCCGGTAGTGGTGGGGAAGGTATTTACGCATCTCTTCCACAAAAAACCTCGCTTGCCAGATAAAAATACCGCTGTTCCAGAAAAAATCTCCCGATTGCAGGTACTGCTCCGCTCGTTCCCGGTCGGGTTTCTCAGTGAATTGGGCAACTCGGAACCATTCTGGAGATACATCGCCCCGGAGGAGGTTCTCCTCAAGAGCTACCCCTTTCTGAATATATCCGTAGCCCGTCTCCGCACGTGTCGGCGTGACCCCCAAGGTGACAAGCCATTCGCTTGAGGCAAAAACAGCCCCTGCTTTTACCAAACGCATAAACTCTTCTTGTTCTTCAATGTGGTGATCCGCCGGGAAGACACTCAGTATGGACTGCGGGTCTTGCTTAAGGACGTGTAAGGCAGCCAATCCGATTGCGGGTGCCGTATTCCTGCCCGCGGGTTCCTCCAGGATTTGGACCGCCGTAAGATTGAGAGCCCGGAGTTCCGTCCGTATCGGCCCGGATTGGGAGCGTGTGGTAACGATTATTATTCGCTCGGCCGGGACCAGCGACAGGGACCGTTCCAAGGTAAGAGCCAACATGCTTCTGCTTTCGGTTATTCTTTGCAGCTGTTTCGGCGCCTGCTCCCGGCTTACAGGCCAAAATCGGGTGCCGCTTCCTCCCGCCAGGATAACCGCATAAACCTTTTCAGAAGTCATCCTATCTCCTCGTTATTGTGGTTATACTCACCCCTCCTTGAACCCTTTAAGTACCATCTAAGCGCAGAGGGGAATCGATACCATCGCGTCAGCGCGTGCCT
>JAFGRE010000115.1 GCA_016935335.1 Deltaproteobacteria bacterium | reverse complement strand
CCTGCTTCCACGGCCCGCCGGGCGCCATCAGCGTTGTTTTGGATCGTCGTTTTAATATCTTCCAGGGTCATTTCCCGGGGTGGACGGAAAATGGGGAGCTTCTGGGGAACAGCCGACGGTCCAATCGTATAGGGTAGTTCAATACCGCCAACGCGGCCGCAGTCCATAAGCTGCAAACAGGATACGGCATCATACTTCTTGATGGCATCAGCCAATCTCTTCAGGCCGGGGATATACTTGTCATCCCAAATGGCCATCATGCCCACATAGCCTTTGCCGGCTCCGATGGGGTCGGTGTAAGCGCCCTGGGTGGTAACGATTCCAGCACCGCCGCGAGCCTGGGCTTCCATGTAACCAACTTCTTTGTCGGCGACATAGCCGTCACGATAGTTGAAGTTGGTCTCGGTCGATGCGTACTTAACTCTGTTCCTGCTCCAAACCTTACCAATTTGGATCGGTTCGAAAATGCGAGGATATTTTTTTAATCCCGGTAACATCTCAGCAACCATCTTATTCCTCCTTTAATCAAATAAAGAGTTGAATAGAAAGACTAAATACGGCAAAAATAAAACGTATTACTCCGCGCCAGAATACACCTCCTTCCTTCTCCGATGAATTACGACTATGCTCCTCACTCTTCTCATAATTAACCCCTCGAATCGCAACCGTTTGGAAATTCAGGATTCCCACTAACTGCTCAATTTAACGCGATAATCTCACTCTTCGATAGAATGAACGAGCATTCACTCACATTCAGTCATGTGCTTATCACAGGGTTTTTTTTTTGTCAAGGATAATTTTGGGGGGCAAAAGATAAATTTTATTTTGGAGCGGCTACATTCCATCGCCGGAGTGAACCTCATAAGCGCCGTGAATTTATCCTTGCCATGACGACACGTTTTTGCTATTCAATGGAGTCACAGCAAAGGGGTGCCCATTATCCGGGGGAGATCCCGATGATGCGGCAAGAAATTTCGGGTTTCAAAACCGAAATCGGTCTTCTTTTCAACCCGCAAGCACGAAGGTATACAGTAAGATGGCAGCACCATATAAACCGGTCATGGATTTTTCCTGGAATGGAATCCCGCTGGAAACGTTTGTGGAAATTCATAAACGGTGGGTTGAATCAAAGGGATTGGATGGCGAGCGAGCCGTTCTCACCGGCGCCAGCCTCAGGGAAGCCAACCTCGAATATGTTGACCTTCGGGCAGCCGTTCTCTCCGAAATAGATCTCCGGGAGGCCAACCTGACGAACGCTACGTTCCGGGGAGCCAACCTGAGAAAAAGCCTTTTGGCGGGCGCTAATTGCCGGTCGACGATTTTCCGGTATGCTGATATGGAAGAGATTGATTTGCGGGATGCCGAGATGGATGAAGCTGATCTGCGTGATACGGATCTCAGGAACGCCATCCTTACCCGGACTCATCTCACCCTGACTAACCTGCGATGCGCCGACCTTGAGGGAGCGGATCTCGGGCAGGCCAATCTGGAATTTGCCGACCTGACTGAAACAAACCTCACCGGGGTCAATCTAAAGGATGCTCATTTCCTGGCAACCAACTTCAGCAGGGCCACCCTCACCGGGGCGAACCTGGAGGGCGCGCTTAATCTCACGGTTGAGCAACTGGCACGGGCCAAGACCCTTTTTAATGCCCGCCTGGATAGGTCCCTGCTGGAGGAGATCAAAAAAATTCATCCCTCCTTGTTGGAACCGCCGGAGTCAAAGGCGTGAGAGCCTTTTAATCAGCGGTTTTTCGACTCGCGTGAGTTCGCCCGTCTGCCCCAACCTGTACGGCCACGGTCGCAGGTGGCTGATGATCCGGCGGTTCACCATGGGACGGTGCCCCCGCTGATCCGCGGCCTGCGATCCAATGGTCGCATCTTACTCCCCCATTCTATTGATTCTTTTCATGTACTCCGTGCTGGAATGATCCTTCGGATCACCAACAATGGCAATACGGGCCTGAATCGAGAAGGCGGTATCGCGTTCCGGCACGTTCTCTACCGTATAGTCAGTCCCCTTCGCGAACACGTCCGGCCTCAGCAGTTTCAGGATACCATCCACCGTGGGATCGGAAAAAATAGTAAGGTAATCAACGTAAACAACTGAAGAAAGGATTTCCAGTCGTTCCTGCTCGGGCATCAAGGGGCGGCCTTCCTTCCCCAGCGCTATTACCGAAGCATCGCTATTGACGCCCACGACCAAAACATCTCCTTCCTCCTTAGCCCCCTTGAGGCACCGAATATGACCCACGTGGATCAGATCGAAGCACCCATTGGTGAAAACAACCTTTCGCCCGTGTCGTTGGTGTTCGCTGATAACCGACCGAAGCTCATGATGGTCCAAAATGATCTTAGCCTCTTCCATACGTCCTCTTCACCGCGTCTGTTAATTCGGCTGTGGTGACTACTGCCGTACCAGTCTTCATCACCACAATGCCGGCAGCGCAATTGGCCAGGCGCGCGGCATCATAAAACCCGGCTCCCGCCGCCACCGCAAGTGTGAATACCGTCGCCACCGTATCGCCGGCGCCGGTTACGTCCGTAATATCGTCGCCTCCGACAATAGGAATATGCCATAGCCTGCCGGCGTCCTCGAGCAGACTCATTCCCCGGTTTCCCCGGGTGATGAGAACCGCCCGCAGAGACAATCTTTTTTTTAACGAGACAGCGGCCCGCTTGACGTCCTTGTCGTCAACAATCCGAATCCTGGAAGCCATTTCAGCTTCCGACTCATTGGGGGTAACAGCCGTCACCCCCCGGAAGCGCATCAGCTGGTACCGTGAATCAACCACCACCGGTTTCTGCTTGGCCAAGGGCGCGAGTTCAGTGATGATCCGGGGAGAGATCACTCCGTAGCCGTAGTCGGATACTAAAACGGCGTCAACCTCTTTGGAAATCTTGGCAAAGTGGTCATAGATTCTCGTTCGCAACCGTGCGGGGATTGGCTCGTCGTTTTTCTTGTCTATGCGTATAACCTGCTGTTTCGATGTGTGATCATCACCGGCCATGATCCGCGTCTTCGCGGTGGTACTCACGATATGGGACCGCACCACGCCGTCAACGTTCACCTTCCGTTCGGTCAGCTGTTTGACGAGGGCGTTTCCCAATGAATCATT